>JAJYIS010000025.1 GCA_021789945.1 Thermoplasmata archaeon
GCCGAGGACCGTCGGCGCGCCGACGACGACCACCGGCGTATCGACGAGCTCCTTTGCGATATGGCCTATCTCGGTGTTCGGTATGTCGAAGAGCTGGACGGGAATCCCCTTCGCGACAAGTGCGTCCCTGAGCGCGAGTACCATCTTCTCCGTGCTCCCCCACATCGATACGTACACGATCATGACCTTCTTCTCCATCCTCTCGGAGTCCCACTTGGCGTACTCGTCCAGGATTACCTTCGGGTCCCTCCAGATGACTCCGTGAGATGGCGCGATCATCTTCGGCGCGAGCTTCTTGACCTTCTCGAGCGCGGTGAGCCCAGGCTTCCTGAAAGGCATCATGATCTCGGCGAAGTAGAGCTTTGCCATGTCCAAAGCGAGCTCGTTCCCGTACTCATCGGCGTAGAACTCGCCGACAGCCAGGTGCGAGCCGAAGAAGTCGCACGGGAACAGGATTCCGTCCTCCTCGAGGTAGGTGAATATCGTCTCGGGCCAGTGCAGCCACGGGGCATCGACGAACTTCAGGGTCTTGCCCCCGAGGTCTATCTTGGTCGACTCGTCCACGACCATTATTCGCGCTGGGTCTACGCCGAAGTACATCATCGCGGCCTCCTTGCCCTTCGCGCCAGTCACGACCTTCGCGTTCTTCGCGACCCTCAGGACCTCGACGATGGCGTGGGCGTGGTCCGGCTCAGCGTGGTTCATGACGACGAAGTCTATCTTCGCAGGGTCGACGTGCTCGGAGATCTTGTCCACGAGCTCCTGCTCGAAGCCCGGATTGACGGTGTCGACGAGCGCGATCTTGTTCGAGCCGACGACCAGATACGCGTTGTAGCTGGTCCCGTGAGGCAGCGGTATGAGTCCGTCGAAAAGCCTTCGGTTGTGGTGCTTCACGCCCACCCAGAAAACGTTCGGGGCGATCGATGTGGTTCCCTTTGGCTGTGCCATTCGAAATCACTTCCCTTGGTTGCGAATATACCCGAGGTTAAAAGACTTAATGACGTTCGCGGATATGCCACTGGCCAGCAGGTCGGAAGTCATCCGCCCTTGGCCCTGTCCCGACAAGAAGATTCAAGCCTAGGGAGATGTTCAGGAAACGGTCGACCGGCGTCCCCGACGCGGGGACAGCAGCCCACTCGAGGCGGCATTGACATGAATCTGAAATCCAAGATCAAGCGGGTCCCGGAGTTCAAAGGCGTCGTGTTCTGGGACATCACCCCACTTCTCAAGGACAGGCACTCGTTCCGCGAATGCATCAAGGGTCTGGCTGACCACTTCAGGAATGAAGATATCGATGTCGTCGTCTCGAACGAGGCGAGAGGATTCATCATAGGCGCGGCGGTCGCACACGAGCTGCATGTCGGCTTCGTGCCCATCAGGAAGAAGGGCAAGCTGCCCCCGAAGGTCGCGAGCCTGAGCTACAACAAGGAGTACGAGTCCGATGTGATCGAGATGCGCGACGACGCCATCAAGAAGGGCGACCGCGTGCTCCTGATAGACGACCTCCTGGCCACGGGCGGGACCATCAGGGCGAATGCAGACCTCGTGGAACAGATGGGAGGAGTCGTGGTCGGGATGGGCTTCCTCGTGGAGCTCGAGTATCTCCATCCGAGGAAGTTCCTGGGCGACAAGTACGACATACATTCGCTCATAATCCTGGAGACGACTGAGGAGTCCTGACTGCGGGCCGAGAGCGTGCCGTCGCAGGAACCTGAGAAGAAGGTTTTATAGCTCGTCAATCGGATTGGCATTTCATGGCACTTGAGCTGCTGAAAGCTTCTCTGGTCGAGTCCGCCGTCGTGAAGCGCGGCGACTACGACTATGTCGTCCACCCGCTGACCGACGGAATCCCGCGCGTCATGCCTGAGCTCCTGAGAGAGGTCACCGACGCGCTGACCGAGAGCTGCTCGTTCGACTGCGACCTGATCGTGACGGTCGAGGCCCTGGGCATACCGCTCGCCACCGCGATGTCGCTCAAGACCGGGAAGCCGTTCAACATCGTCAGGAAGAAGATGTACGGCCTCCCTGGCGAGGTGAGCCTCACCCAGATGACCGGGTACTCGAAGACGAACCTCTTCATCAACGGGGTCAAGGCCGGCGACAGGGTCGTGATCGTGGACGATGTCGTCAGCACGGGCGGGACGCTCTGGGCGGTCGCGGAGGCCCTCAAGAAGATGCTCGTGAAGATAGTGGACATCGTCGTTGTCATTGAGAAGACCGACAAGAAGGCCGAGATCGAGAGGAAGATCGGACAGCCGATCAAGACCCTCGTGAAGATAGAGGTCGTCAACGGGAAGGTCGTCGTGCTCTGAGCTCGACGAGCTGTCGAAAATAGGCATCCACGAACGGATGCTCTTCTTGATTGTACTTATAAAAGTGCAGTCCTGAGCCCGCCTCCTCGAACGGTAATTGTAGCCCCCAATCGAATCTCCGCCCGAAGCATCGGGCCTTCGTGGCGGACCTTCTGCTCGTCGCGTCCATGTGCGCATGCTCGCTCGCGGGCGCGCTAGCGGGATTCTGCGCAGGGCTCGTTCCAGGGCTGCACATGAACAACATCGCGGCGGGGATGACCGCGTACTCGGGCGCAGTCCTTGCTGCATTCGGCATCGTCTCGGGCGTGCTCGGGTCCGACGGTCCAGCTCTCCTGATATCGTGTTTCATCTCGGCCGCGCTCGTGGGGCACATGTTCGCCCAGGGCATCACATCGACGTACCTCGGAATCCCGTCAGAGGATGTCGTCTCCGTGCTGCCAGCGCACAGGCTCGCGCGCGCGGGGCTAGGCGAGGCTGCGGTGCGCGCCTCGGCCGACGGGACGCTCTTCGGGATCGTGGTCTCCGTCATCCTGCTGTTGCCGATGTGCCTGATCATGGGGGCGCCGGTCGGGCTCTACCATCTCCTGGGCGAGGTCATGGGGTTCATCATCGCGGGCTTCTCCGTCGTTCTGCTCTGCTCGGAAGGTCAGGGGCAGCTTGGAAGCGAGAGGCCAGTCGCCGTGGCCCGGGCCGCGTCCCTCTTCCTCGCCTCCGGTGTCATGGGCACGGTCGTCCTGTGCACGGACTACTGCTCGTGCGGCATGCCCGACTTGCTCCTCTCGGGAAGAGGCTTCGTCATGCGGTCTTCTCTGCTGCTGCCCATGTTCGCAGGCCTGTTCGGGATCCCCGGGCTGGTTCTCGGCCTCAGGTCGTCGCAGGTGATGGACTGCCCGGCCTCCTCCGAGCGCTCGCATTCCCACGCTCCGAGCGGCATGGACTTGGTCGTTTCTGTCCTCGGTGGAATCTTGGTCGGCTGGATGCCGGGGATGACCTCGGGGTCCGCCGCGACGGTGTGCGCGCCGTCCGTGCGCGAGCACTCGGACGGGACCGACGTGCGCGGGTCTGCGAGGTTCATCTGGCTCTACTCATCGATCTCCGGCGCCGGGGCCGTGTCCGCGGTCGGCGCGCTCTTCATCATCTCGCGCGCCAGGAGCGGGTGCATGGACGCAGCGCAGTTCTTCCTCGGGGACGCGGTGCAGCCAGGGATGCTTGGACAGGACATCGTCCCGATGGCCGCGGTCGTGCTTTCGATGGTCATCGCCGCGTGGGTCGGGCATCTCATGGTGTCGTCCTTGAACTCCAGGCTTCACAGGCTCCGGCCGGTCCTGTGCTCGGCGAGGGTCGCGATCATGTCCCTGGCGTTCGTGTGCGCGCTGTCTTTCGCGCTGACGGGGACGAGGGGCGCGCTCGTCATGGCGACCGCGGCGTGCCTCGGCCTGCTGGCTCCGCTGGCCGGCGTCCGGCGGATACAGCTCATGGGCTGCCTCCTCGTGCCCATCATGCTCGGGTTCTTCGGGCTCGTCTGAGCCCCTACCTGTCCATGTACAGGGAGATGGCGTGGTCGACGAGCGAGTCGAGGAAGCTGGGCCGATATACCATGAGGACCTTCATGACGGCGTCCTCGTCGACTATGTAGTACAGGTTCTCCTTGCCCTTCCTGTCCCTCCTTATCACATTCTTCCCGAGGAGTATTCCCAGGTATGTCGACAGAGTCGAAGAGGGGAGACCGAGGCTGTTCTTCAGCGACTGGTGTGTCGAGCCCGGGTTGTTTAGCAGGTGGAGGACGAGCCTCCGGAGGCTCTCCTGCCTGAGGACGCTGAACGTCTCGAGCGGCACGTTGGGGATCCGGTTCTTCGGGAAGAACCGTTTGAAGTAGCGGTCCTCCTGGGGGATGATGAGTTCCTCTCGTTGCAGGCGGTCCAGATGATATCTCACCACTCCGAGAGGCAGGTTCGTCAGCCGTTCGATCTCCCTGAGGTGGACGCCTGGGTTCTGGACAACGAGGTCATACACTCTCTTTCTTGTCTCCAGTTCTGGCCTGTCCATTTACCGACGCACCTTGCTTCCAGAGAAGCGCGACTACGAACAGCAGTATGATCGCCAGGTCGATCGCCCCTTCCAAGAGCTCGAGCTGGGAGTGAGTGACCGAGGGGGCGTGCGGATTGCTCGCCTTGATGACGATCGTGAACGTCCCCGCTGCCAGCAGTATCTCCTTGACTACGAACACACCGAAACCCAGCGCAGCGAACAGGAGCCTCGTCATCCGGGTGCGCAGGTAGGATACCAGAAACACGACGAACGGTATCAGCGCGCACGCGGCGACGACCAGCCTGATCACTATCGCCACTTGGTCTTCCATGGCAATCACCAGCTCGGCCCGCAGTATTCCTCGATAGACTAAGAAAGTGTTGGAGGTCAGGGACAGAAAAAGGGCGTTAGTAGAGGAAGGGTACCGCCTTTCTCCCCCCGAATTTTGCAGTACCCAGGTTGACAGGGCTCATCTCCGAGTCAGCCATCCACGAGGGACGCTTGCCACGGAAGAATACCGAGCCCCTTAGGGCCACCTGCCCGAGGCGGTCTCCCTTCCTCCCTTATCGTGAAGCTAGCAATGTTGTGAAGTGGTTAGCACTCCCTTCCGCGGGAGCCAACTCGTCCTCCCGCGCACATTGTTGTCTACTCCTGATTTCGACGACATACTATTTAGGTTTTTCCTTGAGTCAGTACGTTCTTGGCACAAAACGCGAGCTAGCTCGATTTCCGGTGGAAAACCTCGGTCAAGCGCTCCGCGTCGTACCCGAAGGGAAGGAGCAGTCCCTCGACGCCCCTGAGCAGCAGCTTGACGTAGAACTCGGCATCGTACTCCTCGTCGCCCGAGATGAAGGAGTCGATCTTCACGCGCTTCCGGTGGTCCTTGCTCCTGCGGTCCTGCACGAGGTATCGGACCGCCTCCCCGGGCTCGACGTCGAACCCCTCCCCGTCGAGCTGCATGAGCGCGGCGACGCCGTCGTTGAACTGCCGGTATTCCCCGATGCCCTGCGATATCCCTCTCGTGATCAGCAGCTTGCTCAGCGGGACCGTCCCGGACCTGAGCGCGTCCACGTACTCCTGCACGATGTCCAGGGCGGACGGGATGAGCCCGATGAACTGCTGCGAGTCCGAGGCCTTCGCGAAGTGCGAGAGCAGCTGCTCCTGCATGTCCCTAACGACCCCCGCGGTGTCGTGCTTCCTGAGCTCTATCCCCCTGACCTTGAACCTGCCGTCCTGGAGCAGGCCGTAGTACCTGTTGAGCACGCCGACTCCGTGCATCCTCCCCGGGAGGAAGACAATCCACTTGTAGGTGCCCTCGGGCTCGAGCGGTATGCCTATGTGGCCGGAGACGTGCTCGCAGAACTTCTCGGGGTCGCCGTTCCCCTTGAGCCAGAGCGAGTCGACGATCCCGTGCAGTATCTCGAACCCGTGCGCCTCCGCCATCTCCGACGTCTGGAGCAGTATCTCCCTCCCGTAGGCGTTGATCGACTCGTGGCACTCGATCCTCCCGAACCGCGCGTTCTTGTAGCCGGTGTACCCGAAGCAGTTGTGCGTCAGGACGCCGCTCGCGAGCGCGAACCCGTGCATCGGTCCCGAGACCCCGAAGCAGTACACGTGGTCGCTCGAAGGCCTCGTCCAGCCGACCGACCTGACGCGCGCCGGCGCCAGCGACCTCCCGCCAAGCGACTCGGGGCTGTAGAGCGGGAGCATCGCCGGGAGGAGGTCCCCCTTCGCGAGCCCGTCCGCCCTCCGGAGCTCGAGCCCGTCCTTCCCGAGCACATAGCACGGATGGTCGGGGGTGAGGCTGAGCGTGGAGCCCCCGGCCTCGAGCCGGACCATCCTCCTGGGGGCGTCGAACTTGAACGCCCTGGACACGGTCTTCAGGGAAGGCCTGAGCAGCTCGTCCACGCCGAACAGTCCTAGCCCGTCCCTCACGGGGAACTCGCCCGAGCGCCGTCCGGAGTAGCGCTCGACGATGTCCGCGACCCTGCCCACCTCGAACTTCCCTCCCCTGCTGAAGGGCACCTCGGTGTCCGCGTCCAGGCAGGTCACGAGCAGCCATTTCAGGATGTCCACGCGCTCCTTGTAGACCTTCGGGTCGCCCGCCCCGGCCCTTATGAGCCTCTTCAGGGCGGTCCTGCGCTCCACCACGGGCTTGAGCACGCGCGGGATCAGCCCGAGCTGCTTGTCGCAGATCCTGTAGCCAAGCACGGGCACGCGCCTCACGGGATCCGGACAGCACGAGCACATGATGGTCTCGGGCGAGATGTTGAACCGCGCCATGATGTTCGGGTAGAGGGAAGTGAAGTCCACCTCGAGCACGTGGTCGTGTATCCCGACCCTCGGCTCGTAGATGAAGCCGCCCCGGTCCGCTATCACCAGCTCCTCGGCGGTCTTGAACTGCTCCGGGAGGTTCTTCTTCCACATGATCGCGCAGCCGTCCCTGAGCGCCTGGTTCACCTCCATCGCGCTGATGGCGCTCCCGGGCGAGAGCCTCGACAGCTCCTGGACGGGCACGCCGGATATCCGGGAGAGGTCCGTGAGCCCGTTGAGGCCGCTCTCGCGGTACATGAACGAGCTGCTCCGGTCGATGTGTATCCTCCCTAGGAGCTTGTACGCCGGGGGCTTGTACTTGATCTGCCCGTAGGTGAAGTACGACTTGCCCCTCCTGTCGGTCCTCTGGTCCCCCCGGTCCCTGCCCAGCTGGACGCTCTCGATGCCCAGGCGCATGGCGCGCCTGTAGATGTACGGTATGGAGAACGAGTCGCCGTCGTCCGTGTAGACCACGTCCGGGTCCTCCTTCCTGAGGACCTCCTCGATCCCCCGGAGGATGCTCTCCTCGTCCCCGTCGAGCGCGTGCCCGCCGACATTCGCGCTCCTCAGGCGGTCGTCGAAGGTCGGAATCCCCTTCTTGGCCTCGGTGCGGACCCTCAGCTCAGTGCTCGTGAGCGGCGGGAGCTCGTAGTCTATCGCGTAGGGATCGTCCAGCATGCGCGGCTTGGGCGCGAACTCGAGGAGCGCCATCGGGTAGATCCCCTTGTCGGCGAAGTACCTCTGGCTGAACCTGAGGTCGACGTTGAACAGCGAGAAGTCCTTGTACCTCCCGCGGTTGTCGACCGTGTGCGCGATGTCCTCCACCTTGGAGTAGTCCCGTATGGTTATCGCGAGCACCTCGCGCTCCCTCTCCCCGAGCCATGTGCGCCTCATGACACGCTCGGTGGACTTGACAGCGCTCAGGACCGGGAGCGCATGCTCGAGTTCGTCGAGCTTGTCGGCGTCCCCGTGGACGAATATCTGCGGCAGGAACGACCGGTCGACGAACCTGCGCGGGCCGCTCCTCGTCCTGATCCAGTAGACCATCGAGTTGGCCTCGTAGTCCGGATAGATGTCGGTGAGCCAGCCCCTCATCCTTCAGAGTCACTTCTCCCGAGAATCCCATCCTGTCCTCCGTCGTTCCGTCCGTCGAGCCTCTTCCTCAGCTCGAGCAGCCTCTTCTCGTGCTCGAGCAGCATTGACAGGAGCGCCGACTCCACTGGGTCCAGGCTGATGGCGTATGTGGCGGCCGACGCGTGCATCCGGGCATTGTTCAGCAAGCAGTCGAACGCCTCCCGGTCCTCCTTCCTGAGCGCCCTGCGGAAGTCGTTCCACTGCTGCGCCATCGCCTCAAGCGCCAAGCGGTATGTGGGAACGGTCCTTCCCGTCGAGATCCCCCCTGAACTCCTCCATGGTGGCCTGGTTCCACGGGACCGGGTGGAAGAGGACCTCCTTGTCCTTCTTCGGGACCCTCAGGAGCAGGCCGTTCCTCCTTGTGCGTATCTGGAGCGCGAGGTCGGAGCCGTCGTAAAGGAGCGCAGTCAGCCCCGGGCTCGGGCGCGAATGGTGATACGAGTCGTTGCTCACGACGGTGATGGTCTCGTAGTCCCTCGTGACCCTGGATATGTCGTCGACGCACCTCCTCAGCAGCTGGTGCGACTCCATCCACTTCATGTCCTTGTCCAGGAAGAGCTCGGTGATCGACGAGACGATGATCATGGACGGCGCGCTCTTCGTCACCTGCTCCTCGAGCTTCTCGTCGATGAGCGTCACGAGCTGGTACGCGGTGAACGCCCTCGAGACGTTCACCCTCGACAGGATGTCCCTCTTGTCCAGCATGAGCCGCTTGCACAGCGAGCTTATGGCGTACGGGCTGACCTCGTTGCCCCCGTCTATCCACACGACCTCCTCGTCGAACTGCGATACCGCCCTCACGCAGAGCAGGTGCAGCAGGGTGGACGAGTAGCTGTTGTCGCTGTCGAGCAGCGAGACCTTGGACGAGCGGAACCCGCCGGTCAGCTCGTCCAGGGGCATCACCGAGGTCCCGAGGCTCCGCTCCCTAGACAGCGGCTCGTCCGCGATCGCTTCCACGATCGTCTGATCCAGCGCGGCGGCTTTGTTGGCGTACAGGCGGCGTCACCAGCGCTGGAATATTCCCGGGGCTGGAGTTAAAGCGGTGGAGGGGGGAGTCTGGTGAAACTAGTTGACACTATAAAATCCAGAGCGCGGCGGCGGACGTGAAAGCGCCATCAGCGGCTCTTCTTCTTGGGCTTCTTCCGCTCCTGCTCCTTGGACCTCAGCTCGGCCTCGACGAGCGGCACGAGCTTCGCGAGCCTGTTCTTCGGGACGAAGCCGCTCGCGCCCTCCTTTATCGCCGAACGCGCGAGCTCGTCGGTCATCCATCCGGAGACGACTATGAACGGCGCGTCGACCCCGACCTCCTTCGCGACGCTCAGCGCCTCCAGCGCGCAGCTCCCAGGCATCGCGTGGTCCGAGAGGATCAGGTCCCACTCTCGTCTCTTCAGCGCGTCCCTGACCGCGCCGGTCGTATCCATGCGCTCGTAGTCCACGTCGAATCCGCCGTGCTGGAGCTCGTGCACGATCAGGATCGCATCGTCCTCAGAATCTTCTATCAGCAGGACGTTCAACGGTCTTCCCATATGTCTACCCCCTTGTCATGGACGGGCTCGTTCAGCGTGAGCCAATATTGGCCCAGCTCCTGGACGGTCATGAGGAATTGGTCGTAGTCCACGGGCTTCCTCACGTAGCTGTTCGCGCCGAGCCTGTATCCCTTGAGGAGGTCCAGTTCCTCCTTCGAAGATGTAAGTATGATGACCGGTATTAACCTTGTGGATTCGTTCGCCCGCATCTGCCTCAGGACCTCGAAGCCGTCCACATGCGGCAGCTTGAGGTCGAGCAGCACGACGGACGGCCTCTGGATGTTCTGGTCCCGAGAAGAGCCGCCCTCGCCGAAGAGGCGCATCAGAGCTTCCCTCCCGTCGCGGGCCACGATGACATCGTTCATTATGTCATTCTTCCTCAGGGCTCGCAGCGTCAAGTCCACGTCGTCAGGGTTGTCCTCAACCAGCAGAATCGGTCTTGGGTCCATGGTCGTCACCTAGGTCGCGTCGTGGCTCGTCCCCGCTGGCCTGCCCCTGCGCCCTTCAGTGAAGTAGAGGGTCGTGCCTTTGCCGACCTCCGACTCCGCCCAGATCCTTCCTCCGTGCCTCCTGACGATCCTCTGTGCCGTCGCGAGCCCTATGCCCGTCCCGGCGAACTCGATTGAGGAATGAAGCCTCTGGAACGGCACGAAAAGCTTGTCGGCGTAAGCCATGTCAAAGCCAGCTCCGTTGTCGCGGACGAAGTAAACCCTCTCGTCACTTATAGCCGTGACGCCGAACTCTATCACTGGCTTCGGCTGCTTGGACGTGAACTTCCAGGCATTGTCCAGGAGGTTCGTCAGCAGGATCCGGTACAGGTGAGGGTCGCCCGTGACCACCGCCCCGTCGGCGATGACGACCTTGATCTTCCTGTCGGGCTCGGCCTTCTTGAGGTCGACGATGATACTCCTGCACATCTTGCTGAGGTCCACCGTCTGCCATGTCATCTCGTCCCTCGTCGCCCTGGATAGCTGCAGCATGTCGTCGATGAGCTGCCCCATCCGCTGGCATCCGGCCCTGACGCGCCTCAGATAGTCCTTCCCCTTGTCGTCCAGCTTGTCCGAGAAGTCCTCCATGATGATGTTGCTGAAACCGTCTATGCTCCTCAGGGGAGCGCGGAGGTCGTGGGACACGGAGTACGAGAACGCCTCGAGCTCCTTGTTCATGTCCGCGAGCTTCCTCGCCTGCTCCTCGAGGTCCTGGTTGAGCACCGCTATCCTCTCTTCGTTCGCCTTGCGCTGAGTGATGTCCTGGAAGGCGGCGATCGCATAGATGACCTTCCCGTCGGGGTCGAGCACGGGCGCCCCCCAGACCTCCAGCCTCAGGGTCTCGGTCGGTCTCCGGATCTCGACATCGTCGACCATGCATGCCTCTCCTTTCAAGGCCCGCAGCACGACCGAGCGCTCGGTCGGGAACAGCTGGTCCGTGCCAGAAACATAGGACCGGTAGAACTCGGGCACGGCCTCCATCGGCAGACGTGGGTCGATGTCCTTGCCGAGGAGCTGCCTCGATTTCGCGTTGGAGAAGATGTACCTGCCGGAGGCGTCGGCGACGATGACTCCGACCGGCAGCTGGTCGATGAGGCTGAACAGCATCTGCTCGCTCCTCTGGAGGATCCTCTCGGCCCTCTTCCGCTGGGTGATGTCGGAGACGAACGCTACCGAGCCGATGTACTCCCCCAGCTCGTCTATGAGCGGGGACGCGGATATCAGCACGTCGATGCTCGACCCGTCGACCTTCTTGAGCTCGAAATCGTAATGGCTTGTGACCCCCTTCCTCCGCTCCTCCAGGTGCGAATCCATCTTCTGCCTCATGCTGGGGTCGATGAAATCGAAGATCGACTTGCCGGTCATGTGCTCCGTCGTGGTGCCGAGCAGGGCGGCCATCTGCGGATTCGCGAACGTCGTGATGTTCTCCGCGTTGGTCCTCCAGATCCCTTCCGTCGCGGTCTCGATCAACTGCCTCATGTTCTTCTCGCTCTCTCTCAGAGCCGCCTCCACGAGCTTCCTCTCTGTCAGGTCCTGAGTGAGCGCCCTGAGGTCCGAGGTCTTCTTCTCGACCTCGGCCCTGATCGCCAGGACCTCCTTCGTCGTCTTATCCAGCTTGTCATACGGGCGGACGAGAGATGTCTTGACGAGCGCGTAGAACACCAGGAGGAATCCCGCCAAGGAAGTCGCCCTGCCGATGAGGAACACAATGTCGACGTATGTGTCCGTCTCGACGAACGTGAACCCTGCCTGGGCTATGAACACCAGGCCGATCGCGACGATGAAGAACCTTCGCTCGTTCTGCGTGACGGCCAGCTTGGCATAGCCCATTGCCGCCCAGAACAAGAGGACGATATTCCCCAGCTCGAGAGCTATCCGTGTCTGGTAGCTGCCCCCGAAGTCGTCGAATGTCCGCGGGAGAGGGCTGAATGGGGAAAGCACGAGGCCGACCACGACGGCGGTGTATCCCAGCGCGGCGAAGAGAAGCATCCAGCTCGTCCTCTCGTTCGCCGGCTTGTCGTACGGTATGAAGACGCTCGTGAACATCAGCGCGCCGATGGTGTACCGCATGAACAGGCTGAAGTACAGCGAGTGGTTGATGGTCTCCGTCGGTCCTCCCCAAGACGGCATCAACGGGAAAGTGAGCAATCGGAAGATGGTCATTATTCCCGCGGACAGGAATATCATGGCGACGACCAAGCTCCGCATGTCGGTACCGAACTTCCTCGTGAGCCATCTCACTCCGAATATGCCGAGACAGAGTGTGATCTTCAGTATTTCGATGGTCACGTTCAAGCTGGAGAAGGTCTGGTCGTCGATATTCAGCGGAGACAGCAGGATCTCGGTGAAACCGATGACCAGGCTCACGAAGAGCGCGAGGATCATCACCAACCAGACATGGGATGCCGCTCCGTTCAGCCATGCAAATCCCGCGAACCTGCCATGGCCCGGTCTGTCATCGCCTGAAGGCGGGTCCGATCCGCTATCCTCGGTCGAAGACGACGTCATGCTCCCCCACACACTGCCGACAGCCTCTTGAGCTCCGGTGTGCCCCTTGCGATTCCTCGGTTCGGTATAAATAGATTGGTCGCCCCGGTCCGACGCGTTCGTGCCATGTGTGCCAGGTTAGGTTCTATGATAACGGACACGGGCATGTTTAAGTATCATCAGAATCCTTTTCATCCATCCGCCTCGGAGCCTGCGCGGGTCCTTGTTTGGTAGGGACTGAGATAGATGTCTCCAAGATCATCCTCGAAGAGAGCTTCAACGCTAACCCGAGCGCCTCCTGCGAGGAGTCCAGGCCCCAGGGTCGAGTCCGCAGAGGTCAGACGGTCCAGGAGGGCCGCGATGCTGCAGCTCAGGATGGGCCGGCTCGCGCACACGATAGGCATCGCCTCGGGCCTGGCGCTCGCGCTGACGGCGGTCATCGCCTACGGCCTGCAGAATTGGTCGTTTTTGGGGACCGTATCGGGCCTGGTCCACGATCTGACCTGGATAGTTCCGCTGGTGGCCGGCCTGATATGCGGTCTTGCCGCTCTGTACGTCAAATGGGGGCCGTATGTGGCCGACAGGGGCGAGCCGCACTTCGTCATGAGTCTGGCCTCAGTAGTGATCCCTGCGATGTTCCTTGTTCTGATACTCCTCAGGGGCACCGGCGACGTCCTCTTCGGCTCCAGCTTCTGGCTGTACCCCGTTTCGCTCCTAGGCATCAGCCTGACACTGATATCGCTCGCGATGACCTGGGAGGGCGGCAGCAGGAGGAAGACGATCAGCGTCGCGGCGGCCGTCTTCCCGATCGCGCTCATGTCATTCCCGATAATCTACCATCCCGCTGAGACGATCCTTGCGAGCATCCTGCCGATGGCGTACCTGGGCAGCGCCGTATCGATACAGCTCAGCGGTTCGATGCTTCACATCATCGCCAGCTCGACATCCGTCCAGCAGAGGGAGGTCCTGAAGGCCAGCGACAGCAAGCTTAGGTCTCAGGTCATGGAGCTCGAGAGGAAGCGCGAGGCCCTGAGGTACATGGACGACGCCCTCAGGGCGAAGGAATCCGACATCGAGGCCTACGAGAAGAAGCTGGCCGACGAGATGGCCTCGATCGAGGAGCAGAAGCAGCAGCTCGCGACCCTTCAGAGCGAGGCCGAGCAGAGGCTGCAGGGCGTCCGTGATTCTAGACAGGGCGTCTCGAAGCAGGAGGCCCAGCTCGAAAGGGACAGGGAGGCGCTCCAGATCAGGCAGACCGAGATCGACTCGCAGAGGAGCGAGATCGAGCGGCTGTCGAAGAGCGTCGCCGCCAGGGAGGAGGCCGTCTCGAGGAGGGACAGGGAGGCCAGCAAGCTGGTGCTGGACCTCCAGGTCAAGGAGAGGGACCTGAAGAACCGTGCTTCCGACGTCGGCTCCGACGAGGCCAGCCTGGGAGCGAAGGCCAAGGAGCTGGACGACCTCCAAGCGGCGCTCGCGGAGCGCGAGAAGCAGCTGGAGGTCCGCGAGAGCGCGATCGAGATGAAGGGCATGGAGCTTTCGGCCGCGAACGAGAAGCTGGGGCAGGTGGCCGCCGAGAAGTCATCGATAAAGAGCCTAGAGCAGCAGCTACTGATGAGACAGGAGTCGCTTTCCGAGAAGGAGATATCTCTCAAGGCGCTCGAGGACGACGTCCGACAGAAGGCCGAGCGGGCCGAGAGGCTGTCCTCGCGCGCAGACAAGCAGATCAACGAGCTCGTGGAGCGCGAGAGCGTCCTGCTGGCCAAGGAGAAGACCCTCTCCGACAAGGAGGCGGGCCTCCGGTCCGACCTTCAGGGCCTGAACACGAGGTTGGAGGAGATGGCTCGCGCCCAGGCGTCGATGAGCAACAAGGAGAGGCAGTACCAGGACCTCTCGGAGACGACGCGCACGAAGCTGTCCACGGTGACCGCTCGGGAGGAAGAGCTCGACAGGAAGATGGGGGCCCTCGGCAAGCGCGAGGAGAAGATCAAGGAGCTGGAGACAGCGTTCAAGGCCGAGCGGGACAAGATGAACTCGAAGCTCAGGGAACTGATCGAGAAGGAGAAGGACCTCAAGGCCTCCGAGACGGAGCTCAGCCTCAAGCACGCCGAGCTCAAGTCGATGGAGCGCGAGATCCTCGAGCGCGTCGACGAGATCGAGGAGGCCCGCGGGGCAGAGCCAGCCGAGACGGACGAGCGCGAGAAGACCCTCGAGCTGAGGGAGCGCAGGATGCTCGAGAAGGAGCAGGAGATGAAGTCCAGGCTCTACCAGCGCGAGAAGGAGCTGGAGAAGAAGGAGCTCTCGCTCCGGGCGCAGCTTAGCAAGGACATTGAGGAGATGGAAGAGGCGGTGGAGGCGGAGTACGCCGAGAAGAAGGTCAAGACGGGGATCGAGCGTCTGGACGACCTGCTCCTGGGCGGCATGCCGTTCGGGTCCAACGTATTGTGCGTCGGCCCTCCGTTCATCGGCAAGGAGACCGCGATGCTCCTGTTCGTCGCCGAGGGCTTGAAGAAGGGCGTTCCCGCGGTGATCATCACGACTTCCCGCACGCCGTCGGAGATTTCGAAGGACATGGCACCGATCCTTCCGACATTCATGGAGTTCGACCAGCTCGGCCTCGTCAGGTGGATCGACGCATCTACGATGGAGACGGTCGAGGGGGGCGAGTCCCCGATCCATACATACTCCACAAAGGTCTCAGGTCCAGGGGACTTCGAAGGCATCACGAAGGCGTTTGACGGCTACGCCAAGGACTTCCAGAAGCAGAAGCAGCCGTACTTCAGGCTCGTCTACATGTCGCTTTCAATGACCATCACTCAGTCCGAGGAGAAATCGGCCTTCCAGTTCCTGCAGGGCTTCGCCGGCCGCGTCAAGGCGGCGGGGGCGGTCTCCCTGTTCGCGGTGGAGCGCGGGATGCACACGGAACAGCAGCTCGAGGCGATCCAGCATCACATGACAGGCGCCATCCAGTTCAAGACCGACAAGCAGAAGACCTTGCTGAGTGTTCAGGGCGTGAGCGATGTCCAGACCAGGGACTGGATCGAGTACAGACACACCAACAAGGCATTGATGATAGGGGCATTCTCTCTCGAGAGGATAAGGTAGTCTGCGGGCCCAGACTCAGGCTTGGACGCGATCGACAGACGAGCTGCGGTTCTTCAGGGACAGTGGTCTAGAGTCAGCTGAGTCGTCCCGCGCTCACAGCCTGCAGGAGTATGTCCCGCTCATGTCCCCCATGTGGAGCATCGAGGTCATGACCGACATGGTGCATGTCTCCGATTGGCCCGCGTCCAGGGTTATCTTCTGGGTGCCAGTGTAGGAGTCGCCGTTGCTGTACGAGACCGTGCAATGGATCGTCGCCGACCCGGAAGCGCTGCCTGTGTTTGCCACGGTGACGGCGAAGACGACGAACCCCAGAGCCGAAGTCGGTGTGTGCGTTTCGTTGGTTATCTCGAGATGTGAGCCGTTCCCCATGAGGAAGAACGCTGCCACGGCCGCAATCGCGACGATTGCGACAACGACAAGGATCACCAAGACCAGGACTACGTTCCTGCCACCAGTCCTTGGCGGGGGCGGGTAGGCCTGGGCCGGTTGCACGGCCTGTGGCTGGGATGGCGGCTGCCCAAGTGCTCCGCCGCATCTTTCGCAGAATCTCGCTCCTTCTCTGTTCGCTGATCCGCATTGTGGGCAATACATGTTCTTCTCTAGCATTCAGGAGGGCGGTGACGGCACATAAGAATTGCCCTTTGGCTGGCAATCATCTCTCTGTATCTTCGTCTCGTCCGTGCCGATGTCCCACGAGGCCTTGCCCAGGGCGGCGGCCTGCCTGGGTCGAGCACTACTCGCTGCCAGCACTTACGGCGGCGCGAGCGCAAGGTAGTTAAGCCTCTTTGCGAGTCCGTCATGAATGGCACCTCTCTCCATGGTGAGGAGCGGCAGTCGTTGATACAGCTGGGCAACGGCATCCTGGTCGAGGAAGACGGGCATAGGTTCAGGTTCGATCCGAAACGGGTTCTCGCGGGCGAGGTCAGCGCCGTCTCGCACGCGCACACGGACCATCTCCCGACGTCGTTCAAGCAGCGCGAGGTCGTGTGCTCGGCGATAACCAGGGACTTCATCAGGCTGCGTCGTGGGAAGGACGTGGAGATGCGCTCCGACCCGCGGGTGAAGGTTCTCGAGGCCGGGCACATCGCCGGATCGAGCATGTTCCTCCTCCATGGCGCGCAGGACGTGCTCTACACCGGAGACTTCTGCACCAGAGACAAGCATCAGACGAGGGCGGCCAAGCCGCACAAGTGCGATGTCCTCATAACGGAGGCGACCTACGGCAAGGCCCACTACGTGTTCCCGGACTATGATGAGATCATGTCCATAGTGAAGGACTGGCTGCATGACATCGTCAGGAGGGATGGCAGCGCCGTACTCTTCGCGTATCCTCTCGGAAAGTCCCAGGAGCTGGCGGCGGCCCTGAAGGACCTTCCTCTCGCTTTCCATCCCGACATCTCGGAGAACAACCTGCTCCTCAGGAAGCACGGGTTCGACCTCCCCGCGCAGAAGTTCGAGGCCGGGCCTCCGGGGAAGCCAATCATCTATGTCACCACAGGCTACGGCAGGGACATGGCCAGGGTCGAGTCGCTCCGGAAGCACGGGGCGAAGACCGCGGCGTTCTCGGGCTGGGCGCTGGACAAGGAGTTCATCAGATCGAGCCGCGTGGACGAGGCGTTCCCGGTATCGGACCACCCGGGGTTCGACGAGCTGACGGAGTTCGTGCGGAGGTGCGGGCCAGAGAAGGTGTTCACGACACACGGGTTCGCGAAGGAGTTCGCAGCGCACGTTAGGCGCGATCTCGGTATCGACGCTCAGCCGATGGTCGCAAGACAGCGGACGCTCGACCAGTTCTGCTAGCCGGTCTGCTTGGACCCGCCCCAGACGCGGGCGTAGGTCCCGGGGGCCATGAGGACTCTGGAGACATCCACGGCGAACCCGTCCTGCCTCTTCATCATCTCGTCGACGTCCATGAGCGCCGTCCCCAGGCCGACCGCCTCCCCGCTCAGGGTCATCACCGCGACGGTGCCGCCCTTGCGGATCCTGTCGTCGGCGGCGACCAGCCCGGGGATCGCGAGGCTCGCCCCGTGACAGATGGCGTCGACCGCGGAGTCCTTGACCTCGATCTTGGGTATCTCCGCCAGCAGGACCTCCTTCGGATGGAGCATCCGCCTCAGCTGCTCGCTCCTGCCGGCCCTGTGCTCTTCGACAGCGTCCCTGAGATCGTGCAGCGTGACCGCCTGGTCCTCCGTGAGCGCGCCCGCCCTGGTCCGCCTGAGGTCCTGGAGGTGCGCTCCGACCGCGAGGGCGTCTCCGATGTCCACGCACAGGCTCCTTACGTACGTCCCAGCGTCGCAGACGACCTTGAACAGCACATCCCTTCCGGAGGTCTCGAGGATGTCGAGCGAATGTATCCTCCTGCTCCGGATCTCCCTTCGGACCGCCGATTTCACCGGAGGCGTCTGGAAGATCTCGTCCGTGAACTCCTTCGCGACGGTCTCGAGCCTCTTCTGGTCGATGTTGCCGTGCATCCTCATGACGCCCACATAGGCCTTGGTTCCGTAGTGGAGGGCGTCCATCGCACGCACGGCGTTGCCGAGGCCCACGGGCAGCACTCCGGTCACGCGCGGGTCCAGCGTTCCCCCGTGCGCGGACTTCTTGGCCTCGAAGATGTCCCCGACCCAGCTCGTGACTTGGTGGGACGTCGGGCCGGCGGGCTTGTCGATCACCACAACCCCGTTCCCGACGAGCTCATCGACGGTCCTGTCCTCGGGCCTCTTCCCGGCCCCGGGACCGCTAGGCCTTCGAGTCTTGACGAGCATACTCATGGCTGCCCTTCCTCGCGCCCTCGATGACGAGGTCCGCGATCTCCTCCGCACTCTTCTCGGAGGAGTCTATCCAAAGATCGTATATGGACCTGTCGAAAGGGTCGATGCCGTAGTACGCGAGGTACCGCTTCTTCTCCGAGCGTTCCCTCGTGCGCAGCTCCGCCAGCACCTCGCCCCTGTCATGGCCCTCCCTCTCGGCGATCCTGTCCGCCCTGATGCCCTCGTTGGCGGTGACGAAGACCGCGTATACCGGGAGCTTCTTGCCCTTGAGCATCGCCCCTGTCAGCCTGCCCTCGAGCACGATGTTCTCGTTCGCCCTGGCCAGGGCGAGCATTCGCTCGTCGAGCTCCTTGTCGATGGTCTCGTCCTCCTCGGCGAGCCGGCCGAAGGTGTCGAGGTCCACCTTCCGCTCAAGAGCCATCTGCCTGAAGATTTGGCCGACGAGGATGCAGTCGTAGTCCAGCCGCTCGGCGACCAGCCTGCACACCGTCGTCTTGCCGCTCCCAGGAGGTCCGGATATGGATATCCTCATCGGGCCCCGCCTCTCATCCCTCTTCGCTCGCTCCCTCAGTCCCGCCCTGCTCGAGCTCCGAGAGCCTCCTGCTGAAGCTCAGGTACTTCAGGACACGGGTGAGGACCTGGCTGAACGGGAGGGTCAGGAGCGAGTACAGGAGGATCCAGTTCGGGAAGACGTTGCTGCTCGTCATCGAGGTGTTGAACGCCCAGGGCACGGAGAACATGACCGACTGGATGTCGAAGTACACGAAGTTGGCCAGCCATGCGAAGGTCGGCACGATGACGATCATTGTGACTGGCATGAGCTTCAGCTGCGTCTGCGAGGCCTTCAGCTGCTGCGAGGTTATCTGCGGCTGGAGCTCTGTCAGCTTCTTGAGCTTGTAGGTGTTGTTGCTCAGCCGCGCCTCGCGCAGCTCCTTGTTGAACGCCGAGCCGATCCTCGTGTTCCTGGCCTGGTCGACCCAGTCGGTGAAGAAGTGCCTCACTATTATAGTGAACACGCTCGTGAGCAGGCCCGTGAAGAAGAGCGTCAGTATCGGGAAGTGCCCTCCGAACCCGAACAGGGGCGTGAGCGCGATCCCGACGATGCTCCCCAGGGTCTGCCTCATGCCGGGGTCGAACAGGAGGAACATCGCGAATATGAGCGCCAGCATGACCAGCATCTGGCCCCCGAAGTCGGGCCTTGGTCCCCTGCCTGCCGGGCCTCCGCTGGCCATGCCTCTACTCGCCTCCGAAGAATCCCCTGAGCACGGGGTGCATCTCCATCATCTGCTCGCGCCCGATGGCGTCGTACAGCTGTATCATGATGCCCACGGACAGGAGCACTCCCGTACCTGAGGCGTTCCCGACCGTGCCTATCAGGTCGGCCACGGACGCTAACGCGCCCACGGTCGCTCCTGAGATGATCGTCACGACAGGGATGTATCGTTCGAGCACCCGTTTCATCACCCTGGGGTCCCTCCTGAACCCGGGTATCTGCATCCCGCTCGACTCTATCTGCTCGGCGACGGCCTCTGGGCCCATGTTCGTCGTCTCGATCCAGAACCGCGCGAACAGGACGGAGCCTCCGATCATCACCCCGACATATGCTAGCACGTGTAACGTGATCTGGAGCGACGTCTTGCCAGGATAGGTGGTCTGGTAGCTCTGGAGATAGGCTGGGCTGACGAGAGGCAGGAACCAATCGCTCAGGCCGTTTATCGACGAGAGGTAGTACGCTAAACCCCCAGCAGGTTTCGTCGCCCCCACATCGTAATACCCGAGCAGCGTACTATGGCCCAGCACGGGAACGTTCCCCAGCCTGGTCCAGAAGAGCATCGCGAACATGCTGATGTTCGCCAGCACCGCCGCCATCAGGATCACCGGTATGTTAGACGCGTAGATCAGCTTGATCGGGTACCTGCCCCTCGCGCCCCTCGCGCCTCCGTGCGCCAGAGGCAGCTCGATCCTGCTGGACTCTGTGTACGCGACGAACAGGAATATCACGATGGTCCCGATGAGCGCGACCATCGGGTTGGGCTGCGCTAGGAATATGCGTTCGTAGCCTCCTGAAGTCATGTCCGAGGCCGACAGGTTGTGGAACAGGTAGATCGTCTTCGGGATGGTCCCTGCGGGCGGGTTGCTGGTGCTGATCGGGTTCACCGGGTTGGCCGCATGCCAGTTCAGCGAGCCCGTGAATATCTGCTGCGCCACGCCCGCGGCGATGAACAGCGATATGCCGCTGCCTATGCCCCACTTCGACACGACCTCGTCCATGAGGAACACGAGGTACGAGCCCGCGAAGAGCTGAAGGACTATCAGCAGCTTCGCCACGCTCTCCCCGTCCCCGGGGAAGATGCCGTTCATGCCCGCGGTGAACTTCGTCGAGGGTGACATGAACCCGTAGACCTGGGGCACCGACTCCACGACGATCATTATGATTACCATGAGCTTCTGGGTGCCCTGGTAGACGGCCTTGTCCTCGTCGTCCTTGAGGTTGAGCCTGATGATCTTCGCGCCCGTGAACAGCTGCATGATGATGGAACCGGTGACGATGGGACCTATGCCGAGGTGCATCAGCGAGAACTGCGCGCCCGCAAGTATGGCTCTGTACTGGGCGAACAGGTCGACTCTTTGACTCGTTGACAGCCCGTAGATGACGATGTTGGTCATCGAGAAGTACAGTACGAGTATCAGGACGATCCACATCATCTTGGTTCGGAAGTGCACGTGCCCCTCAGGCCTGGTCACTGCCGGGAGCCTGTCCGTCAGTGGCTTGAGCTTGTAGAGCATGGACTTCTCTTCGTTCTCCTCAGCCGTTGGCACCCCTCCTGTTGGCACAAGGTGTTTCGTCTAGCCCCATCATTCCTTGATTAGCACTCCGCCGGCCTTCTTCAGCTTCTGTTCGGCCTTCGCCGAGGCCTCGACGACCTTGACGGACAGCGGCTTCGTCACCTGTCCCGAACCAAGCAGCTTGTCGACGCCCATCTTGGTCAGGTCGACGGTCCACTTCCCGTCCTTCTCGACCGCGAACCCATCCTTTGACAGCATAGGGAGCGCCTGCTCCACATCGGACAGGTTGAGAGTGACCTTTCCAGTCACCACGGACTGGGGTCTCTTGAACCCGTGGTGGCCGAAATAATCGGGATTGTACTTAACGATGCTTATCCACTTGTGCTTGTGCAGTCCTGCGTTCCCCCGGCCGCCCCTCAGGCCGGCTCCCCTGCCGGCCTTCTTGCCGCGCCCGTGGGTCCTGCTGCCCCTGAACTTGCTCGTCCTGCTGACCATCTACTTCGCCTCCTTCGGCTTGGCCAGCATCCGGTCGATCAGCTTCTCGATGTCCGCCCCGCGGTTCCCGAGGGAGCCACCGTCGGCGTATCCCCGCTTGGTGTTCTCGTACCCCTGCCTCGGCGGGGGCAGCCTCAGCACGGGCTTGAGGCCCTTGACGTCCGTCATCTTTGCCTCGCCCTTGTCCACCGCCTTCGCGAGAGAGAGTATCGACTGGAACTTCGAGTTGTCCTTGACATAGGCGTCCGTCAGCCGGGCACCGCCGGCGACCTCGCCCTTCTGGAAGAGCAGCCGCGCGAGCGTCTCGTGCCCGAGCTCCCCCCAGGTCACATAGTCCTTCACGACCTGGAGCATGCCCTTGGTCGTCGCGTTCGGCGGCAGGACGACGCAGTGGTTCACCCGGTTGAGCTTCAGGAAGTCCATGGTCTCGACGGCGTCGTGCCTGATCTTGGCGTGGCCGCGCACCCTGACGACTGCGATCGCTGGCATCTCACTTCCCCTCCTTCGTCTCGTGGGCCGGCGCGGCCGCCGCCTCCGGCTCCACAGGCGTCTCCTCCTCGGTCGATGCCGGGGCGCCCGCGACGTGTATCTGGACGGGCCCGGACCTGATCTGCAGCCGGTCCCGCTGCTCGCCCGTGACCCTCAGCTGGGAGGTTTTCCTCAGTGCCTCGAACGCGCCGATGGAGTAGTTGATCGTGGTCTTCGTGTGGCCCTTCGTGAACCCCCACGCGTCCTTGATTCCGGCCATCTCGAGCACGCTCTTCGCGATGTCCCCCACCGCGAGCCCAGTGCCCCTCGGGGCCGGCTTGAGCGTGACGACGACCGAGCCCGCGTGTCCGGAGACCTCGAACGGCAGCGAGTGGGGCGTGAGGCAGCCGCACTGCCACGAGCCGCACCCTCTCTTCACCTCGATCATGTTCAGCTTCGCGACATCGATGGCCGCCCTGATGGCCGGCCCGACCTCCTTCCCCTTGAGGCGTCCCAGGCCCACGAACCCGTCGTAGTTGCCCACCACGACCGTTATCGCGAACCTGACCCTCCTGCCGGAGTCGGTCATCCTCTGGACCATGTTGACGTCGAGCACCTCGTCCGCGAGGTCCGGGAGCAGTATGTCCACTATCTCCGGCTCCCTCAGCGGCAGCCTGCTCTTCAACGCGTCGCTCATGGTCGTGATCTTGCCTTCCGCGACGAGCTTGCCCAGCCTCGTCTTGGGGACCCAATCACTCATCCTTCGCACCCCCGATCTTGCCCTTGGTCGACTCGAACATCGCAGAGACTCCTTCCTTCATGTGCTTGCCCGAGAGCCTGTCCTTCGAGGGCACCATGTCCTCGCTGTGCGGCACCTCGATGCCAGCATCCACCGCGCCCTTCATGGCGGCGAACACCACCGCTCCCTTGGTCGGCTCCCTCAGGCCTATGTCGAGGACGGCGCTCTCGAGGCCCTTCTCCTTGGCCCGCTTGCCCGCGAGCATGCCCGTCAGATACGCCCCTGGCGTGCTCTTGCCCGAGCCCGTCCATCCGAGCTCCTCGAGCTCCTTGGAGACCGCGGATGCGATCACCGTGTCGCCCTTCTCGTCGTAGTCTATGAACTGCACCCTGATGTGGCGGTTGGACTTCCGGACGACCATTCGGATCTCCCGGCCTCTCAGCAGGGCCGCCCTGTGCCTGTAGTCTGTCCTTCCCTCGCGCCTTCTCCTGAACGGCACCCTGTATCTGGGTCCTGTCGACATTCTCACTCCTCCTTCAAGATGCCCTCAGCCTTGAGGTGCGAGACCAGGTGCGGCCTGCTCTTGAACACCCCTCCCTTCGCCTGGAGGTAGTACTTCCTGTAGGTCGCGGCGTCTATCTTCTCAGAGTCCCTGAGCTCCTTCAGCTTCTTCCGGATCGGCCGGATGGTCTGCATCCAGACCTCCTTCGAGGGCTTCCTCGCGCCCTTCTTCCCGCGCCTCGAACCGTGCCCCCGCCTTCTGCCCTTGGCCCTCTGGGCCTTCCTGTAGTTGGTCCTTCCGCGGGAGACCCCGGTCTTCTGCTTCGCAGATCGGA
>JAJYIS010000125.1 GCA_021789945.1 Thermoplasmata archaeon
TCAGCTCGGGCACCTCCTGGCTCAGCTGGTGGTGGATGGTCTCCATGGCGCACGGGCATGCTGTCATCCCTCGGACCTCCACGCCGATGGACTTCATGAGGCCGTTCCCGCGGGTCGAGGTCGCCTTCGCGACGAGCTTGTAGGGCTCGAGCGACTTCCGGCCGCTGTCGGTCGTCCGCTCGAGGAAGTAGTCCGCGAACATCCGGACCTCCGCGTAGTCGGCGTACTCGTGCCTGTCCAGGAGCTTCTTGCACACGCTCCCCGCGAGCTCCTCGAGGCTCCCGACCTTCTTGGTGAGGCTGTCCTCGATCATCTCAGTGATGACCTCGACGTTCCGGGACATGTGCGAGCCCCTCTGCGTGGACGGGAGGTCGACGAACACGTCTATGTCCGCGACGAGGTGATGGTCCTCGCCGTGCCTGCGGACCACGATCGGCTTCACGAGCCCGGTTATCCCGACCCGGGTCAGCTTGAAGCTGTTCTCCACCCGGGCGCTCTGACAATCCAGCCTTGTAACGCGCGCCAACAGCCGGGCGAGAACTTGCCGGTATAATAAAGTTAGGCGAGTTTACTATGCGCGCGGTAACTCGGCCCTGCTTTTTATCTAGTCGTACCGCTGGCAATGGTAGCAGTAGTACCTGTCGTACTCGGGGATGTAGGTCAGGGGCCCGCCGCACCTCTGGCAGGTCCTGCCAGGCATCGGTGGCGCAGCCGGGGGAGACATCGCCGCAGCGGCCACCGGGTGATGCGTCGCGTGGTGCGCGATCCTCCGGTCCCTCTCCTCCTTCAGTGCGGTCATCTGGAACGCCCCGCCGAAGACCATCACGACGAGCACGGCCACCAGCATGAGGAGCGCGCTCTGCACGCCGAGCAGGTACATGCCCGACCCCACGAGCAGGCCACCGACAACGGCGGTCACGATACCGATGGCGGTCTCCGCGTACACGAAGGTCATGATGAACACGATGACAGCGACGATGAGCGAGACGGCCCCTGTGCCGACCATGGCGTCCGCGACCACCAGCGCGAGCACGGCGGCCACCAGCGAGATCCCCAGACGCGCGAGGAAGATGAACAGGGCGCTCCCGATGAACGCGCCGAGCATGCCCGCGACGAACCCGAGGATCCAGCCGCCGATGGCGGCCCCGAAGACGAACCCCAGGAGGCCGCCCACGACCGCCCCGACGAACGACATCGCGTGCCTCCACACCTTCCGCCCGGCGAAGGCCAGGGCGAGGCCGAGGAGCACGAGCACTATCGCGATCAGCGCGATCACCTCGGGGCTGACCTGGTTCAGGCTGTAACCGAATATGGTCTGTTGAGCGTGGACGTGGGCCAACATGTCGACATGCATTCCCCTGCCGGACATTAATCCTTCTCCAGGTCCCCCTCATAACCTCTATCTACAAAGGAGGCGATGGGCTCACGATGTTCTGCGGGATCGACGAGGCCGGCAGGGGACCGGTCCTCGGGCCGCTGGTGGTATGCGGGGTCGCGGTCGAATCCGACGATGTCCTGAGGGAGATCGGCGTCCGCGACTCGAAGAAGCTCACCCCGAGGAAGCGCGAGGAGCTCGAGCCAAAGATTCTGGCGGCTGCGAAGGTCGAGTTCATCGAGATACCGGCCGAGGAGATAGACGCCGTCCGCACCATGATCACGATGAACGAGCTCGAGGCGCGGGTGTTCGCGTCCATCATCGAGCGGCTCGGGCCGGAACACGCGTTCCTCGACGCGGCCGACGCGAACGAGGACGAGTTCGGGAGGATGGTACAGTCCCAGCTCAAGCGGAAGATCAAGATCACCTCGAAGCATAAGGCAGACGATACCTACCCGGTCGTCTCCGCGGCCTCGATAATCGCGAAGGTCAACCGCGATCGACTGGTGCGCGACATCGAGAAGGAGATCGGAAGGCCGATAGGCTCCGGCTATGCCTCGGACCCGAAGACGATATCGTTCCTCAACAGCTGGATATCAGAGAAGAAGACCCTCCCACCCCACTGCCGCAAGTCCTGGTACACCTCCCAAAACCTAATGAGCCTGAACTCTCTCAGACCCCTAGACAAGTTCGAGTGATGCCAATGGTCGAGGAATACATCAACGAGATGATCCGAAAACTGAACGAGAAGGCCGCCTCCGACCCGAAGTTCGAGCAGGAGCTCAAGGGCATCAGGAAGGTCGTCCAGGTCATCGTGACCGATGGGGAGTCGTACAACTTCGTGCTCGAGAACGCCCGAGTCGGACCGATGAGCAAGGGCACCGTCGCGAACCCGGACATCACCATAACCGGCGCGACCCAGGTCTATGACCAGCTGCGCTCGGGCGAGCTGAGGCCGATGAAAGCATACGCCACGAGAAAGCTGCTGGTCAAGGGCTCGCTCGAGGACATTTTGCGACTGCGGAAATTCTTCTGAGCCCGCGTGTGGAATGGATAATATTAACTATACCATCACCGTTAGTCGAAGACAGCGGGGTGGGGTAGCTTGGAAATCCCATCAGGCTCATAACCTGAAGATCACTGGTTCAAATCCAGTCCCCGCTAATCTTCGGCTCTAAATATATAAATGTTTTGATTTATATGTGCTGGCCTTCGTGATCTTTCCGACCTTATTCTCTTGAATAATAATGCGCCTTCTTACGAGTTCCTGAGTCTCGCTCGGTGAGAATCGAATCATCCATACGCAACTCCAGAATCCATCATCCTTGAGCCGTAGACTTGAGATGTGTTTTTTCGGTTTGAACCCTAGCTTTCGGATTAGGTTGGTGACATCATCAAACACCATGCTTTTGCAGAATGCATTCAGGTAGTCGATAGCGGGGATTCCATGAACTTCGAGTCGCTTGATCTCTTCAAGTCCGACGGATCGGCTCTCATTCTTCGCTAGACTCGACGGGATGTCGCCAACGTTAAGGTCTGTGTGTCTTGACTGTGACAGCGCGAACCTCACATCTGCAGGATTTGCGCAGGTTGTTGCGCAACCTTCCCCGTCGCACCATGGCTGAACTGCCGCTATTAGGGTATCCGTATCCTCACATTCACGAACCCAAGAAGGCAACCGCAGGTGTTTTGAGGATTTTTCGCCTGGCGTGACACCATTATGAACAAGCCACTCGCAGACAAATCTGGAGTAGATGAATCCCCTTATCGCATGTGCTCCGTTTCCCGGTGATTGCGGGGGACCTATGTCATAGTTGAATACCTCCCGACAGAGCGTTCTGAAGTGGTCATACAAGTCGGATTCATGAGCGCCAAACGTAACGTTGGCTGCATGCTCCCCGAACTCCCTCTTTTGAAGCCATACCGATCCCTCGGCAAGCATGTAGGAGACAATTGCCGCTGCCTTCCGCCTAAGTTCATTGTCTCTTTGGAGTTCATCTTTCGTGGGAAGCCGAACCTTCTCTCTGCACATCTCCCGAAACACATCTTGAGCGTACTCAGTCGCCCAGGACCGGTCCTTTGTGATTCCCCTGGTTTCGATTCGTTCCCTCAGGTCTTCATCATTCGCAATCCTTAGCATTTCTTCTAGCACTGAGACGGGCATCGTGAGTCTTCCAATCCGGTAGTAGTGCGTGGACGATTTCGGGATGTTCAGATGCTTCGCGAGTTCCTGGCAATTGCCGTATCTCGCTGCTGCTTTCTCCACGAGCTCCTTCTGCAGCTCGGCCGGGAGCTGCACCCTGTCCTCCTTTCTGTAGGCTCCTCTTGTACCCCTTCCCGACATGTTATCCAGTATGTCAAGTTCATTTGAGCCAGATACATGCCAGCACTGCAGTTAGGCTACATCCAGATGATCGTCCGAGGATCGCGTCCGAACATATCAATGGAAACCGAGATATAGACGGAACGACACATACGAGCCCCGTGACTTCTCATCCGACGTGCGCGGACCCGAAGAACAAGCGCCAGCTGTGTCCTGTTTGCCTTCACTGGGACCCCCGCCCCGAGGAGGGTGCAGGTCCGGGCGTTGGCTACTGCGCGAAGAAGGACATCGTGACCAGGATCCGGTGCGAGTGCAGCGTATTCGAGGAGGCGACCCCGATGAAGGTCGAGGCTCGTGACCGGTCTATCTACGGTACGATCCCGACCGAGGGCGAAGAGGGCGACGAATAGCTGGCCCTGGTCGCAAAAGCATTAAATGGCCTCAACCATGTAGCACATGTTCTGGTGGGTCTCTCATGAAAGCAGTCATTCTGGCCGCGGGCGAGGGAATGCGTTTGAGGCCCCTGACCGCGTCCGAGCCGAAGGTGATGATCCCCGTCGCGAACCGTCCCATCCTGGAGTATGTCGTCGACGCACTCGTGAAGAACGATGTGCGCGAGATCGTGATGGTCGTCGGCTACAGGAAGGAGCGGATCATGTCCCACTTCGAGGACGGGAAGAAGTTCGGGGCGCGGATCGACTATGTGGTCCAGGAAAAGCAGCTGGGGAACGGGCACGCGCTGCTTAGCGCGAAGGACAGGCTCTCCGGCGAGTTCATGGTCCTCTCCGGGGACAACATCGTCGACAGGAGGGCCGTCGGCGACCTTCTCAGGGCGGGGTCATGCCCGAGCGCGCTCGTGGTCGAGAGCGAGAACCCCTCGAACGCCATCGCCGGGATGGAGGCCACCTGGAGGGAGGTCTTGTAGTGGTCGAACTCCTCCATCACGGGGGAGTGCACCGTGACGACCAGGGGGACCCCGAACACGA
>JAJYIS010000126.1 GCA_021789945.1 Thermoplasmata archaeon
TGATGACGTCCGCGGCCATGTTCTGCAGGAGAACGCCCTTCTTGCCGAGGGCCTCCGCGGACTTCTTCTCTATCACGTAGTTCTGGCCCTTGAGCGCCTCGAGCACCTTCCTCGCCACGGGCTTGAAGTTCTTGAGTTCGGGGGTGCCTGTGATGCCTATTCTCGTAGTATCAGCTCCTTGACCTGCGGGTCCCCGTACGCCAGGAAGTTCTTCCGGTCCATGAGGTCGAACCGCATGTCGAGCTTGTTGCCTTCGACGTCCACGACCTCGCCCCCGGCCTCCCGGAGTATGAGGCAGCTAGCAGCGATATCCACAACGCGTATCATCCTGTTGAAGTTGGCGCAGTTCATGTACAGCGCTTGGGCCGCCCCCTGTGCAACGAGGCACATCTCCAGAGACGCCGCCCCGAACGACCGGACGCGCTTGGCCTTCGCGACCACGGCGTCCGTCTCCGGGGCCGAGTCCATGTTGTCGTATATGATATACACGCCCTCTTCCCGGTCGATTTTCGAGACGCCTATCCTGTGGCCGTTCAGCTCGGCCCCGCCACCCCTGCGCGCGAAGTAGGTGTCACCCGAGGAGAGGTTCTTGACGAGCCCGAAGTCGATGTCCGACAGCTTCTCCTTGCCTATCGCGAGCGAGACCGAGAAGAACGGGATGCCCCTGAGGGAATTGAGGGTACCGTCGATGGGATCGACGACGAGCGTCCTATCGCCTCCTCTGTCGATGAACCCGGCCTCCTCGCTCAACACGTTCAGCTTGATCTTCTGGTCGTCCAGGTACTCGAGGATCGCGTCCTCCGCGAACTTGTCTATCTTCGATGTGCCCTGGCCGCTCGCGCCCCTGCCGACCATGACGTGCCCGTCGAAGTCCCGCGGCAGCTCCCTGTACCTCGCGTATACCTCGTTCGCGATCCCTGTCAGTTCTGCCTTCACGGTTCGAGTATCGAGCGAGCTCTGTATATTACTTTCTGGCTACTTGTTCCAACCGCCGCCGAACGGGAGGTTCATCTCCCTCATCCAGCGATGGACGCTGATGCCCGAGGCGAACTCGTCCGCCAGCCTCCCGGCCATCTCCTCGGGCATGCCTTCGGAGACCATCTTCCGCTCGATGACCTTGGACATCTTCTGCGCGCGCTTCTTCATCTTCAGGTACGCCCAGCCCGTCCTGAGGGTGAGCGAGGGCAGGGTGACCATTATCCCCGCGATCGCCTTAGGGAGGTCCTGCTCGGTATCATTCGTCATCTTCATCTGACTCTTTGTGGGCCTTGTCCTTCATCCTCTTGCCGAACTCCTCCCAGTCGCGGCCGCCGTTCTTGCCGACGCCTCCGAGTGCCTGGGAGATCATGCCTCCGAGGCTGAAGCTTCCCATGAACTTCTGCGTCATCTCGAACGCCTGCTCGTCGGTCATGCCTGCTTCCTTCATCTGCTTGTAGAACGACGCGATGGACTTGCCCATCGACTCCGCGTTCTCGGCCTTGTACACTACATTGCTGATCGACTCGAGGAGCTTCGGTATCTCGACCGATACGACCTCGAGGATCTCCTTCACTTCCTGCGGGCTCTCGTGGTGGTCCGACATCTATCTCAGCTCTCCGCCCGGGCACCCCGGGCTTCTTGGAGCATACTAGGCGTGGAGCTATTACTTAAGGAAAGTGAGCATTTGTGACCACATACCGGCTAGTGTGGCTACTCGGGCGGTGATTCCTGCTCCGGGGGCTTGCCCTGGGCCGTCTCTGGGGCCAGGCCGAGAAGGCGGTACCATTTGTCGACATACTCCTCTGTCAGCCAGTAGTCTCTGGACTTGGGGGAGCCCTTCGCCCTGACGACCCCCTTCGCCTCGAGCTCCTTCAGCCTCTCCCGGACGATCCTCCTCGAGGATGTCCCCCGCATCTCCTTGAGCTTGTCCGCGATCTGCGAGATGTTCTGCCCGTCCCGCTCGAAGAGCACCTTTACGACATCCCTGGAAATCGGGTCATTGACGCCAGGGATCAGGAGGTCCGGGGAGATCGCCCCGTACCTCTGGTACAGCCCTAGCATTTTGAAGTAGCTGGACGATATCTTCTGGAAGCGCTGGAGGTAGTCCAGGAGCTGCGAGTACGGGCCCGCGACCTTGGTGAGGGAGTCCTCGACGCTGTCCATCTTCTCGGAGAGCGCGCGTATCTGCTCCTGGAGGTCCTCCTTCTGGGGCTCCTTCGCCATATGTGGTTGAAATGGGCTGCGGCATATAACTCATTTACCCGGACTTCCTACGCCGACCGAGATGACGAGGGAGATAAGGGCCGTGCGCGGGATGCCCGGTGTGTTCACCGACGGTGCCTCTTTGATGACGGTGAATTCCGCCCCCGGGACGACAGTCTACGGCGAGAGGCTGTTCAGCTCCGGCGGTACCGAGTACCGCCGCTGGGACCCCTTCAGGTCCAAGCTGGCGGCGCTGATACTCCTGGGAGGAAGCGGCCTCGGGCTCGACGACGGGACCAAGGTGCTCTACCTCGGCGCCGCTTCCGGAACGACCGCGTCCCATGTCTCGGACATCGTCGCCAACGGCGTGGTCTTCTGCGTCGAGGTGTCAGAGCGGTCGTTCAGGGACCTCGTGAAGGTGTGCGAGTCCAGGAAGAACATGATCCCGATACTCGAGGACGCCAACCGCCCGGAAGAGTACTCCCACATGATCGACGGCATCGAGCTGGTCTACCAGGACATCGCCCAGAGGAACCAGGTGGACATCTTCGTCAGGAACATGGCCGCGTTCGACGCCGAGCGCGGGATACTCATGCTGAAGTCGAGGAGCGTCGACGTGAACCGCCAGCCGAAGGATATCTTCGCTGAGGTCAAGCGCCAGCTCGTCGCCCGGCAGCTCAAGGTGAAGAGCGTCACCAATCTCGAGAGGTACGCCAAGGACCACGCGGCCTTCGTTGTGGAGGCATGAGCATGGCGGAGCGTTTCGCCTACGTCATCGCCTTTCGAGGCGATGCGTTCCTGATGGTGAGGAACAAGAGGAGGGCATGGGAGATGCCCGGGGGACGGCTGCTCGAGGGGGAGTCGTACGAGGACGGCGCCCGCAGGGAGTTCCTCGAGGAGACGGGAGCCCATCTCACAGAGATCGTGGGCGAAATCGATATCGACCGCGAAGAGGGCAGGGTGTTCGTGGGATTCGCGGGCGGAATGACCAGGCGCGAGCTGTCCTCCGAGATATCCGAGGTCAGGGAATTCACCGAGCTGCCCGATGACCTCTCGTTCCCTCAGGTGGAGTACGAGCGCATGCTGGCTGGCGCGAAAAGTGTGGTGGAAACCTTTAAAAAGAAGAAGTCCATAGGCCGCATTGCCTCGCCACTGAACAACATCAGATCGGAGTAGATTGGCAATGTCAAGGATGCATTCGAAGAGAAAGGGCTCCTCGGGCTCGAAGAAGCCTTTGGTCGACAAGAGCCCGGACTGGGTTCAGCTATCGGCCGAGGAGGTCAAGGAACAGGTTCTGAAGCTGGCAGGCGAGGGCATGACAATGGCCAAGATAGGCCTCGTGATGCGGGACCAGTACGCGGTGCCGAATGTGCGGCTCGCGGCTGGGATGAGCATCAGGGACATCCTCGCGGAGAAGAACATCAAGCTCGAGCTCCCAGAGGACCTGCAGGGGCTGATGAAGCGCGCGGTCTCGCTCAGCGGGCACGTGAAGGCGAACCCGAAGGACCTCCACAACCTCAGAGGCTTGCAGCTCATAGAGTCGAAGATCAGGCGCCTCGTGAAGTACTACAAGCGCGAGGGCGTCATCCCGGAGAACTGGCAGTACTCTCTGGACACGGCTGCCCTCCAGGTCGAGTGATCCCCGATGGTCGGGAGCGTGGCACTCCCGGACGAGTTCTCGGACAGCCTGAAGCATGCGCTCAAGATCGTGAGCTCAGCGGGATTCCTCAGGGTCATCTCGCACCACGACGCCGACGGCATCGCGGCCGCCGCGATCATCACGGGGGCGTTGTCGAGGGCGAGGAAGCAGTTCCATCTCTCGATCACCAAGGGCCTAGACGACGATATCATCGAGGGCCTCGCGAAGGAGGGCAACGAGGCGATCCTGTTCTTGGACATGGGCTCTGGCCAGATAGAGGGCCTGGAGCACCTGGAGGCCAAGGTCGCCGTCCTTGACCATCACAAGCCGATCCGGAAGTCGAAGAAGATCGTCCAGGTCAACCCGCACTTCCAGAACATTGACGGGATGACTGAGGCCTGCGCCTCCTCCCTCAGCATCCTACTGTCAATCATGATCGACCCGTGCAACTGGGATATGTCCCCGATCGCCATCGCGGGCATCATTGGCGACAGGCAGCACATGGGCGGCATGAGGGGCATCAACCAGCAGATAATGGACTACGCCGTCGAGAAGGAGTTCATCTCGGTCCAGAGGGGGCTCAACCTCAAGGGCCCGAGCATCGCGGACGCGATCGCCGACTCCGTCGACCCATACTTCGTCGGGCTCTCTGGTCGGAAGGACAACGTCCTGGCGTTCCTCGACTCGATGAAGTTGAACCCGGCCACCCCGCTCGGGGCCCTGGATGAGGTCTACCGGAGGAAGCTTACATCGATGCTCTCGCTGAGGCTCATGGGACAGGGCTGTCGGCCGGAGACTGTCGAGGAGCTGGAGAT
>JAJYIS010000026.1 GCA_021789945.1 Thermoplasmata archaeon
GTGGCATCAGGATGCCCGTATGGACGGCGTCCTGCGCCGTGACCTCGATGAGGTCCCCGAGCTCGACGCCCGCGGCCTCGATGACCTTGCCGACCAAGCCAGAATACTTCATGCTTCACTGGGATAGGATTGTTCGTTTTAATGATTTGTGGGCCTGTCCCGCCGGGGGCCCCGGACAATGGCGCTCGCGCAGCCAACCTTCTTAAGACTTAAACCTGATGCACCGGCCGGTCCGATAGAATGAAGGTCCTGGCAGTAGGGGGAGGGGCGCGGGAGCACGCAATTGTGGCGGCGCTCGTGCGCTCCGGCGCCGAGGTGTATTCCTGCATGAAGAACAGGAACCCCGGGATAGTCAGGCTCTCGAAGGAGTGTCTGTTCGCCGACGACCATGACGTGGCCAAGGTCGTGGAGTTCGCGAGGGCGAAAGGAGCGGAGCTCGCGATAATCGGGCCCGAGGGCCCCCTGGAGGCGGGGCTGTCGGACGGCCTGTCGAAGGCCGGCACACCGGCCGCGAGCCCCTCGCAGAGCGCAGCCAGAATCGAGACCTCGAAGAGCTTCATGAGGGGGCTCCTGAGAAGGCACAGGATCAGGGGCTCCGTGAAGTACGAGATCGTCGACGACGTCCAGGAGATGCACCGGGCCCTCGAGGAGCTCGGAGAGAACGTGGTCGTCAAGCCTACTGGGCTTACGGGAGGGAAGGGCGTCAAGGTCTTCGGAGAGCACATGCGCACCAAGGACGAGATCATCGCATACGCGGAGGAGGTGCTCTCGAAGAGGATAGGCGGCAGCGCGCAGATTGTGCTCGAGGAGAAGCTCGTCGGGGAAGAGCTGACCATCCAGGCGTTCTCGGACGGCAAGAAGGTCGTGCCCATGCCCGCAGTGCAGGACCACAAGAGGGCCTACGAGGGCGACATTGGGCCCAACACCGGCGGCATGGGCTCCTATTCCCAGAAGGACGGGCTCCTGCCCTTCCTGAGGAAGGACGAGTACGAGGCCGCCGTCAGGATCATCGGCAACGTGATCTCGGCCCTGGCCAAGGACGGGTCGGAGTACAGGGGGACGATCTACGGCCAGTTCATGCTGACCAAGGACGGCCCGAAGGTGATCGAGTTCAATGCCAGGTTCGGGGATCCGGAGGCGATGAATGTGCTCTCGCTGCTTGATGGGGACTTCGTGGCCATATGCGAGGGCATGGCCGGAGGGACCGTCAGCCGGAGGGACGCCAGGTTCGCCCCGAAGGCCTCCGTGTGCAAGTACGTCGTTCCCGAGGGGTATGGCACCAAGTCCCTCGCCGGGGAGGAGATCGTCGTCGACGAGCGCGCGATCGAGAAGGACGGCGCCCTCCTCTACTACGCCAACGTGAACGAGCAGGGAGGGAAGGTGTTCACGACCACTTCGAGGTCCTTGGGCATAGTCGGCGTCTCTGAAGAGATCGCGCAGGCCGAGGGCATCGTGGAACGCGCCCTCAAGCACGTCTCTGGCAGGATACACGTGAGACACGATATCGCAAAGCAGGAGATGCTCGACGCGAAGGTGAGGAGGATGGCGGGGATAAGGGGTGAGCAGGCGTGAAGAACCTCGAGAAGATCGTCTCGAAGATAGAGTCCGAACTCGACGAGAAGGACGAGATCAGGGAGATCGCGCTGAAGTCATCGAGGGCGGTCGTCCGCATCTCCGGCAGCATGATCCGCGGGCTCCACCGGAGGGAGAACGTCGACGAGCAGGTCAAGGAGCTGAAGGACGAGGTGTCGAGGCTGTCCGGACTGCTCGTGGACCACCCGGACATCGCGGTCGCTGGATATGTCGAGTCGGCCTTCCAGGAGTACGCCGAGGTCGGCATACTCATGACCCTGCTCGAGAAGGACGACGTCCCTTCCCCCGAGGATCTCGGGATCGGGAACGTGCCGTACCTGCTCGGGCTCGCGGACGTCGTCGGCGAGCTTCGCCGGTTCGCCCTCAACGAGCTCAAGAGCGGCAAGGTCGAGAAGGCGGACCGCTACCTCGACAAGATGGAGGACATATTCTCGGCCCTGATGCAGTTCGACTACCCCGATGCCATCCTGCCGGTCAGGCGGAAGCAGGATGTCGTCAGGAGCCTCCTCGAGAAGACCAGGGGAGAGGTCGCGGTCGCGACGAGCACCAGGAACCTCCACGAGAAGATCGAGGAGGTCATCAGGAAGAAGTGATCAGCCGAAGGTCTTCTTGATCACGGATTCGATGTCGGCCTTGGGCCTGACGCCGATGAGGCTCTGCACCTGCTTGCCGTCCTTGAAGAACAGGAGCGTCGGTATGCTGTGGATGCTCAGGGCCATCGCGGTGTTGGGGCTCTCGTCTGTGTCCAGCTTCGCGAACGCGATTTTGCCCTTGTAGTCCTTCGCGAGCGCCTCGAAGGTCGGCGCCAGCATCCTGCAGGGCGCGCACCATGCGGCCCAGCAGTCCACAATCATCTTAGGGGTCGACTTGACCGTAGAGTCGAAGTTCGTGTCGTTCAGGTGCACCATCAGATCGTCTGTCAATGTGATCTAACCTCTGGTGGCACGAAGTAAAGTGTGCTCGGTATTTGATGGTATCCGAGGGATGGGCGGCATTGCGGCGGCTAGAACTTCTTGGTGCGACGGACGGGCTTCTGGAGGTACGTGAGCACGAAGAGCACGGCCACTATTATCAGCACCATCGTGAGGACGGCCCCAACGGGATTGCCCGGGGACCCGAAGTATATCACCTGGGTCATCACGTTGTTGCCGTCGCTGAACTCGACCAGCTCGGCGGGGTCGTCGACCGTGACCGTTATCGTATGCTGCCCCTGCCTCAGGTTCGCGAAGGTCCAGTTGTAGGTGAGGTTGGTGTACTTGCCCGCTGAGAGGTTGAATATCTGGGTCTTGATGAGGTCCCCGTCGATGTAGAACCTCGCGGTGACGTTCTGGGCATCGACCGCGCCGAGGTTGTACACCTTCGCCTTGATCATCACGGGCATGACGACCTTGATCGAGAAGGTCGTTGAGGCGTAGGTCTGCTTGCCCTCCTTCCACTCGGTCGAGGTGACGTTCACCGTCAGCTTGATCGTCTGGTTCGCCACGGAGGGCATCGTGATGTTGACCTTGAACACGCCGAGCTCGTTCATCTGGTTCTTCGGGGACCAGTCGAAGCCCGTCGAGTTGGTCGCGGAGACCGTGATGTCCGTGAGCGAGTAGTTGCCCCCGATGTCCTCGGCGGGGCCGCCCCTCGCGGTGATCACCAACGGCACCTGGGTCGACACGGCTCCGTAGCTCGGGTGGTCCACGCGTATCGTGATCGCGCTGTAGGTGGCCGCCTCGGCCGAGAGGTTCGCCATGGCCACGAGGCTGGAGGTGACCATGAGCGTGAGCACCAGGAGCGCGAGCGCCCGGGCCGCGCGGGCAAGCCTCACTTCTTGCCACCTCCCGTCTGGCCCTTCTTGCCCAGGCCCTTCTTGCGCCTGAAGTAGAACATCCCGAGCGTGAGCGCGGCGATCGCCACGACCAGCGCGACGTCGGTGTACGCGTCGGCCGCGCTGCTGGAGAAGCTGATGTCATTGCCCGTTATCTGGAGGTCTCCCGGGGCGATGCTGAGGTCTGGCAGACGAACGGCGACCGACGAGTAGTTGCTCGCGCTCGGATCGTTGACCGAGGTCGCGAGCACGATCGCGGACGCCGTCGGGTCTGGGTTCGCCCTGATGGCCGTGAACGACACGCCGACCAATGAGTACTGGAAGGCCGCGAGGCTCACGCGCTCGACCGGGGTCCCGGTGGCGGCGTCGACTATCGATGCGTTCCAGCCAAGGGAGCGGAGCGACTCCGCGTTCGTCAGCTGGAGCTGGAAGGTGTCTTTGATGTTGCCCAGGTTGCTCAGGTTGAACTTGGACAGCGTCGTGAGGGACGACACCGCCCCGTTCGAGCCGAGGTCGGTCACCTGGACGCTCCTCACGGGGAGCACGTTGAGATTGAGCGTCAGGCTCGCGGCGGAGGTGACGCTGGCGACCGACCGGATGTAGATCGGGATCAGGCTGCCGCTGCCCGCCTGGACGGTGGTGCTCGACGTGACCACGACCTCGACGTTGGCGGTGTTGTTCGTCGCCCCGAAGTCCACCGTGACCTGCTGCACAGGGAAGGTCACATCGAAGTACGTCCTCAGCCCTGTGAACTGGAACGTGTAGTTGTCCATGATGTTGCCCGTGTTCGTCAGCTGAAACACGTAGGTGACCGCGACGCCCGGGAGCGCGGACTGGGTGAGGTTGGCGTTCCAGCTGGCGGAGACGGTGCGCTTGGTCTGCCTGGTCAGCGCGAATGAGAGGTACTGGTTGTTCCCGGCGACGGTGACCTTGTTCGAACCCGAGTACGAGATCGACACGCCGTTCTCGACGGTCGTGGTGGATGTCGTCAGAGTGTACGACGCAGGCGGCAGGACCGCCCTGAAGCTCCCGTCCGGGCCCGAGGACAGCGAGAGCTTCGCGCTCCCGCTCGTGACGGTCATCGGCAGCTCGACGGGCACGCCGCCCGCGGTCACGGTGCCCGTGACGACCTTGCCGTCGGCCAGGGTGATGTTCTGGTAGAGCGGGGTGTTCCTGGTGAGGGTGATGTCTGTGAGCGCCACGCTCATGCCTCCGAGCGCGGAGACGTAGACCGTGTAGTCCCCCGGCTGGACGTTCTCGGAGAACGTCCCGTCAGGGGCCGTGTAGAACGACAGGCTCTGGCCGTAGATGGTGTTCGTCGTCATCTCGACGAGCGCCTGCGCGGGCGTACCGTCTGGCAGGAGAACTGTGCCGCTCAGGGTGGTGTTGTCCATGCGAACCTGCAGGCTCGGGTTGAGCCTCAGGCCGCCAGCGCCGAGCGAGACGGCCTCCTGGTCGTAGTACTCGACATAGAGCCTCTGCGTGCCCTGCGTCACGACGCCCTCTATCAGGAACGTCATCGTGTAGCTCCCCTGCGGGAGCGACAGCGAGTACACGCCCGTGCTCAGGCTCTTGGAGTGTATGGCCGGGCCGGCGCTCGACTCCGCAGTTATCGTCGCCTGCTGGGTGACCGCCTTCGAGCCGATCATCACGGTCCCGGAGAGCGTCTGCGCGGGCGAGAGGTCGATGTCGTGGACCCTCGAGGCCATCGACAGGTCCGCTGACGAGATGTTCGCGTACTGCATGGAGCCGACCGTGCTCGTCGCGTAGATAGTGTATGTCCCTGGGAGCAGGAACACGGAGTAGCTCGTGGATGCCATGGTCATGACCTTGTCCTCGGGGCCCTCGAACGAGAGCTGCGTGCTCGCGCCCGCCCATGACACGGTCCCGGTCATCTCGAGCCGGATGACCGGCGCGAGATCCATGCTCACGGGCTCGTCGCCCGGCGATATATCAGCGGACACGTTGGACTGATAGTTCTGCCCGCCCGCGGGACCCGTCGCCTGGTCGATGATCACGTCGTAGCTTGATGGAGGCACGAGGGCGCTGTAGAACCCGCCCGCGCCCGTGGTCACAGTCACGGACTCCGAGAACCTCGCCGTGGGCACGAAGGTGACCGTCAGGCCGCGCAGTCCGGTCCCGTTGTAGGCAACATAGCCCGTCACGAGCCTATTGTCCGGCGTGGCCACGAGGCTGGTGCCGCTGGAGGATGATGTGAAGGTCGCGTTGAGCGACCACTGGGAGTAGCCGACGTTGCCGAGGCCGAACTCGACCTGCGAGTTCGAGGGCACGATCATGGCGTACGTGCCGTTGGCCGACGCCCGGTCCACGAAGATGTTGCCCGACGAGTCGACATACTTCAGCTCGCCGAAGCCTGCGGCGTCCGAGGAGCCAGCGACGGTGTTGGCGTCCTCGAGGGCGTATAGGGTGCCGCCTATGCTCAGCCCCCTAGTGAGCGTGAGCGGGAGGCTCTCCAAGCTGCCTTGGATGTCCACGTACGTGGACAGGTAGCTGGCGAAGGTGGCGTTCTGCGAGGTCACGCCGTACGTGCCCTGCGGGAGGAAGAACTCGAAGTTGCCGGATATGTCAGTCTCCACCCAGATCTTGGAGCCGTCGGCCGCCTGGAAGCCTATGTAGTTATGCGCGACCGCGGCGCTGTTCGCGGCCTGGAGTGAGCCCGTGACGTCCGTGGCCGGCCCGAGCACGAGCGTGCCAGAGGCCGAGCCCGCCTCGGCCGTAGACACAAGAACCGCCCCCGAGTACCTCGCAGAGCCGGTGTAGTATGTAGCGAATATCGTCCAGAGCCCCTCGGGCACCTGCACGTCGATCGTCCCGAACGGGTCCGCGCTCCCGGTCAGGCTCTCGCCCGGGTCGTAGTAGTTGGTTATCATGTAGGTCGCATACGGCACACGCGCGCCGTCGCCGTTGAGCACCGTATAGGTGAGCGCGCTCGCAGGAGCCAGGATCGCGTCCCTCACTGTCTGGTTGCTCTGGGTGATCGAGATGTCCGGTCCTATGAGGGTCATGCCAGGCTCGGTCGTCGAGAGCGTGTAGGTACCCTCAATCAGCTTCTCGAACGAGTAGGTTCCGTCGGACGAGGTCGTCTCGTTGATGACATATCCGTACGGATCGTCCGTGAGGCTGATGGCCACCCCCGCGGCCGGCGTGCCGCTGGGCTCATAGATGGTGCCCGTCAGGCGGCCAGGCCTGATCGCCAGGTTCGTGGTGGCCCCGCTGCCATATGTGACATTGAGCTTGTTCGCCGACGTGATGTTCCTTCCGAGGGCGACCGCGGAGAAGCTGTAGGAGCCGGGCGGGAGCTTAGTGCTGAACGAGCCATCGGTCGCGTTGACCGAGTAGACGTTCTGGTTGGTCTCGTCGGTCGCGTATATCGTCGCGTTGGTTATCAGGACATCGGTGCCGGCGGTGTAATTCCCGTCGCCGTTCATGTCCCAGAAGAGGTTGCCGCTGATGGTAGAGCCCTGGATCACGACGTTCTTCGTGATGCAGTAGTCCGGGGTGCCGTTCGCGTTCATCACGTCCGGGACCCTCATCCCCTGGTCCTCCGTCACGTTGATCTTGACGGACGCGAGGGTCGAGGTCCCGGTCAGAGCCGGGTTGTTCGCGGATCCCGTGGAGAACACGAGCGTGAGGTTGCCCGCGGGGACCACGGCGGAGTAGTGGCCCTCAGAGTCGGTATAGACGACGTCGTGGGGTATGCCGTACTCGTCCTGGACGGTCACGCGCACATTGGGCACGGGCATCCCCTGGGAGGTCGTCAGAGTGCCGTTCACGTAGGCCCCTGGATAGTACTTGAGGAACACGGTGCCCGAGCGGTAGTACGACGCGCCTGACATGTCGACGTAGCCAATGCGGGTGCCCGCGTTGATCTGTGCCTGGTAGGCCAGGCCGGTCGCGTAGTCGATCGCAGTCCACGCGTCCTGGTGCTGCGCTATCTGCGAGGTCGGGTACGGATTGTAGTAGACGGTCCTGTAGACCATCTTGAAGTGGGTCATGTTCCAGCCGGGCATGGGCAAGTACGATTCGAGGCCGCTCGACCATCCCGGTATGCTGTTGTTCGCCTGGCCGATGTTGGCCCCCTGATAGCCGACCATCGCCCTGTAGAACATGCTCTTGAAGAACTCCGGCTGGTACTGGATGACATACTGCGAGACGACATCGCTCGAGGTGAGCTGGTTGATGGCCACCACCGCGCCGCTCTGCAGCTGGGCCTGGATGACGTAGAAGTCCTGCGGCGAGCCCGTGCTGTCGATCCTGCGGTCGGACAGCTTCGCGGGAGCGTAGAATATGCCGGTCGACTGCCCGGAGAGCGGGAACATCCTCGAATCGACCATGAAGTAGCCTATGCTCCATCCGGTGAGGGCGCAGACGTCGCTGTAGAAGGACACCAGCTTGTCCATGCCCATCTTGTCCAGCTCGACCGTCCCGGCGACTATCTTGGCGTTTATCCCGTCCAGGTCCGAGGCCATGGGACCGTACACGAGCGGGTCGGAGAGGACCATGTTGATGATCGGCTGGTCGGGGCCTGACAGGATGGCCGTCATGTTGGCCAATGAGACACCGTACTTCTCGAACAGGGCCTCGAGCTGGGGCTTGAGCGCCGGCTTGATGACCCAAGCGACCTGCACGAGCTTCAGGGCGAACATCGAGATCTCGTCCTGCTCGCTCTGTGCCATGATCATGTTACCGGTCGTCTGGTAGCCGTCCTGGAAGTTGTCTGCGACGGCCGGGTGCTGGCCTTCTTGGATCGCCTCGAACCCGTAGTCCCACCACGCGACGAACCCGGGCCGCTCCGCAGGCGTCAGGTTGGAGTCCTGCTGGGCGAACCAGCTCCACGCGGCTGGGAAGTAGTAGCTCGGCAATGGCAACTGGTACCCGAATGCGCCAAGGTACCACTGCGAGCTGTTGAGCGTGTATCCGGCCGGCCTCATGAAGGACGGGAAGCTGTAGTAGATCTCCTGGTCGTAGCTCTGCTTCGTTTCCGAGGGGATCGCGGTGTCGATGCTGTACCACACGTTAGGCATGATGATCAGGAACGCAAGGAACAGGGCGCCGACTATGTGCCTCACCTTGATGCTCTTCTTGAGTATCTGCCAGTACGACCCGCCCGCCCCGGCGATGGACTTCCTGACGCTGTTGAAATCGATCTGGTCCACGATTATGACGAGCACCCACGCGGACGATATCGCGAAAGCCGGTGCCGCGTTGAACATGAACCTGCCTGCGGATATCGCCATGAAGATGGCGACCGCGAGCCATACGACCATCAGCATGTAGGGCGCGTCCCCGCGCTTCGGCAGCTTGATCAGGGCCCATATGAGCCCTATGAGCGACATGAAGAACGTGACGGTCCCGAAGGAGAGGGCCAATTCGCTGAACACGGGCGCCTTCGCCTCTGCGATCGTCGAGTACAGCTTGCTCTGTACGAAGTAGCCGGCACCGCTCAGGATGGCCTGCTCGAGGCCCTGGCTGAAGAAAGAGATGACGACGACGCCGATCACGACGACCGCTGTCGCCCCCGGGAGAACGATGGTCCAGGGAAGGTCCCTCGTGACCACGAATATCGTGCCGAAGAACATCGCGGCCAGGAAGATGTAGAACGGCACGTCGAACCTGTTCGGAAGGAGCGCGCCCAGGTTGTAGACCGGGTAGGACAGCAGGAAGGCGAACCCCATCGAGATGAATATGAGCAGCGTGACGCTCGTCGAGTCCACGCCTTTGAACTTGTTGAACAGGACTTGGACGACGTAGTAGGCGAGCACCAGCACCGCCACGTACGCGAATCCGACCCAGATCATGATCACGCAGCCGAAGGCCATGCCGGCCATGAGAGAGTACAGGATTGCCGTCCTGCTCCCCTGGAAGTAGCTCGCGAGCCCCTTGCGGATGCTGCTGAGGCTACGCCAGCTCTCGACCCATTTCAGATGCTGCTGGGCCTTGACCGATTTGAGTATGAAGTAGAACATGAGGACGATGAAGAACAGGATGATCGCGTCGTGGTCCGCATCGGCCAAGATGCTCCGCTGGATGTGCGCAGGCATGACCGCCAGGAAGAAGGCCGCCACCAGCCCCGCCCGCTTCCCGAAGATCTCCTTCCCCAGCAGGTACGTGGGAACGACTGTGAGCGCCCCCCAGAACGCGGTCGACCAGATGAATACCCATCCGACGGAGTCGTTGAGCGACCTGAACAGGCCCTGGCCGATCACCGCCGGCACGACGACCGACATGCTGTAGAGCGGGGGCCTCGGGTTCCTCATTCCGACCGGATAGGCCAAGAGCGGGTCGAAGAACAGCTGTTTGCCCGTGCTGACGGAGTAGTCAATGATCCTTCTCCAGTAGTACGAGTCGGACCCTCCCGAGACAATGTAACCGTTCGATTGGGAGATGCCGTAGGCGAAGTAGGACCTGAGGAAGAGCGCCAAGGCGAATATCAGGAACAGCATGGTCAGTGCTGCCCAGTTGTCGCGCATCCATGACCTCAGCCCAACGAGCCTTCCGTCCATGCTTAACCGGGACAGAAAAGACTTGCTAGGGTTCTCCCTACCCTCATCCAAGGATGTAGCCACCGAACGATAGTAGCCCACCGATACCGAGGGTGCTATATATACGTTTTCGGCGACCGCTGCGAGGAAATCGTGCGGAAACCGGCCCCTACTGGCACGTCATTGGATGACAACCGATTCCCGGCGATTTCTTACAATTCCACCGTTCAAATACTCCGCTTGACCTCTTCCGCGAGCGCTCCTGCCGCCGCCCTAGGGTCTTGGGCCTCGTAGATCGCCCTTCCGACGATGATGTAGTCCGCGCCTGCGCGAATCGCATCCGAGGCCTTCCCGCCCTGCGCTCCGACCCCCGGGGTGATGATCTCGAGGCTCCCGATTATCTTCCTCAGCTCGGCGATCCGCTCCGGCCTCGTCGCGGGAGCCACTATGCCGCGCGCTCCCACCGATCTCGCCATGGCCGCGAGTTTGTCGGCGACCGGGGCCGTGAACTGCTTCCCACCGGGGTGGCTCATCTCCGTCAGGACGAACGCCTGGCCCTTGGCGGTCTCGACACAGGCCCTTACAGAGTCCTCGCCCACGAACCCGTGGCAGATGACCGCGCTCGCGCCCCGGGCCATCGCCTGCTCGACGATGAGCGTGTTCACGCTAGGGATGTCGGCTATCTTCAGGTCGCATATCACGTCCTTCAGCTTCGCGATGTCCGTGATTATCTCGGGCCCGGCCGCGAGGATGAGCGGCCAGCCAACCTTGACGGCGTCCACCGAGTCCTTGGCGGACTCGACCACCGACAGGGCGCTCGCGCGGGACTTGACGTCTAGAGCAAGAATCAGCCTGTTCTTCTTCTGCATCCGTTCCCCTCCCGCACATGTGCGAGCGCGCGATTAATGTTTTGGGACGCATTACCCGCGTCGATGGGCGTGAACAGGAAGATCGCCAGGATGCCGAAGGGGTCCGCGTACGCGGGCCGCCTGCCCAAAGGGTGCGTCCTCTGCGAGCAGGGGGGCAAGATGGTCCTGCTCGTGACTGGCAGGTGCGACAGGGACTGCTTCTACTGCCCCCTGTCCTCGGAGAAGCGCGGGAAGGATGTCTTCTTCGCGAACGAGAGGAGGGTGGCGCACATTGACGACATCCTCGATGAGGCAAGACTGATGGATGCTCTCGGGACGGGCGTCACCGGCGGGGACCCGCTGCTCGAAGTCGCCCGGACCGCGGACGCGATCAAGGCGCTGAAGAAACGTTTCGGCAGTTCGCACCACGTCCACCTCTACACGGCCGAGACCGATGGGAGGAAGATCAGGGAGGTGGCGAGGGCCGGCCTGGACGAGATCAGGTTCCACCCGCCGCTCGCGAAGTGGAGCAAGCTGGACAGGACGCCGTACAGGGACGCGGCCAGGCTCTCGAAGAGACTGGGCCTTGCGGTTGGCCTCGAGCTGCCCGCGATTCCGGGCAGGGAGAATGACCTCGTCGCGGCCATTAGGTTCGCGGACGATATGGGGCTAGACTTCGTCAACATCAACGAGCTGGAGTTCTCGGAGACGAACTGGAAGGCCCTGCGAAGGCTCGGCCTCGACGTGAAGGACGATGTGTCCTCAGGCGTCAAGGGCAGCGAGAAGCTCGCGCTCGACCTCCTCAGGCTGGACGCATCCGTCCCGCTGCACTACTGCTCGGCGGCGTTCAAGGACGGCGTGCAGCTCAGGCGCAGGATAATGAGGCGCGCTAGGAACGTCCGGAGGCCGCATGAGCTGCTGACGAGGGACGGCACGTTCCTCATAGGGGTCGTCGAGACCGATGACAAGGCGATGACAGCCGCGTGGATCCTGAAAAGATTCGGCGTCCCCGGGAGCCTGATCTGGAGCAACTTCAAGAAGGACAGGCTCGAGATAGCCCCTTGGGTGCTCGAGGAGATCGCTGGCGAGCTCGGCATGCCCGCCTACATAGTGGAAGAATACCCGACCCATGACAGGCTCGAGGTCGAGAGGATCCCGCTCACGCGACGCTGATGCTCTGGACGTTGTGGTGGCGGCTCACGACATCCCGCGCGATCCTCAGGTTCTTGCCGTTCTTCCCGATCGCCTTGCCCTTGAGCTTCGGGTCGACCGTGACCGTCGCGTGGATGATGTTCCCCCTGTCCTCGATCGTGACGCTCTGGACGGAGTATGTGTGGAACACGTTCTTGATGAAGGTCTCGGGGTCGTCCGAGTACTCGATCACGTGTATGTTCTTCCCGGTCAGGTTCTTCAGCCGGATGACGTTCTCGCCCTTCTTCCCGACGGCCCTGCTGCCCTGGTTCTTCTCGACCACGAACACCAGCTTCTCCTCGGTCTCCATGCAGTCCTTGACCTGCGTGCCCGTGACCTTCTCGAAAAGGGTGATGTAGCGCAGCGTGTCCTCGGTGAATGTTATGTCGCCCATGAGAACCACCTCATCAGGCGGAGAGGATGTTGGACTCTCCCTGGCTCACCACTGCGAGCGCGGATATCGGGAACGGTTTTCCACACGCGCTTCCCAGCTCGACGTTCGTGCCATCGTATACGATCATCTTGACGTTCGAGCCCGGGGACAGGGCAGGCTTGTCAGGGCAGTTGTTCGCGACGACGACCATCTTGGCCTCGCCCTTCTTGATGGACTTGCGAGTCTCCGCCAGGCCGAACCGGACATCCCCCGTGGTCGCGGCCGTCTTGAGTGCCCTCGCCATGTCGATCATTATCAATCACCTTCCTTCTTCTGAGCCGGCGGGGACCAGACGAGGTTGACTGCGCCAGTACCGACAGTAACCGGCTGGCCGACTATAATGTTTTCCACGACGCCCTCGAGAGTGTCGACCTCTCCGGTGATGCCCGCGCGCAGCAGGTGCGTCGATGTTATCTCGAACGCCGCCCTCGCGAGCACGCTCGACTTCCTCCCGGATATGCCGTGCCTCCCGATGGCCTTCACGTCCCCGTCGTTCGTCATGAGGTCGGACACGAGCATGATGTGCCTGATGTCGACCGTGAGACCTTGTTCCTCAAGGGTCCTCGATGCTTCGTTGATGATGGCGTTCCTCGCGGCCTCGATACCGAGGACCTCGAAGATCTCCATGATGCTGTTGGTGCTGGTCCCCTTCTTGTCCACATGCGCGATCTCGAGCACCTTCTGCAGGTTCGAGCCTTCCGTGTAGACGACATAGTGGCCCTGGACCTTCCGGATGACGGCCCTCTGGATGCCCTCGACCCCTTTGATGGGTGAGAGCTTCGTGTCCTCGGATATCCTCTGGAGCTTCTTGTAGCTCGGCTCGTCGCACTTGATCACGATGTTGCTCTCGCGCATCTCCGCGAGGTTCTTCAGGCCCTTGGCCTTGTTGAGCTTCCTGAGGACCTCCTCAGGAGTGATGGACTTCCGCTCCATCTTCTTCTTGTCGAGCTTGACGACGACCTCCATGTTGCCGATGTCGGTCTCGACGTCCGCGATGTCTATGAGGTTCGTCCGCTCGATGTTCGACGCTATCTCCCTGACCTTCTCGAGGTCGTCCTGGGCGGACTCCTCCAAATGTATCTCCATGATCGGGGTGCTCGGGACGCGCCTCGCGTCCACGATCTCGATCAGCCTGGGCAGGCCGAGCGTGACGTTCATCTCGGCGACACCCGCATAGTGGAACGTCCTCATGGTCATCTGCGTGCCTGGCTCGCCTATGCTCTGCGCGGCAACGATTCCGACGGACTCGTTCGGGTCCACAGAATGAGTCTGGAACCTCTCGCACGTGAGGTCGATCATCTTCTCGAGGAGCTTGGTCGGTATATCGACGCCCTCGATCCTGCTGGCGATCTCCGCGACGACGGCCTGGGGCAGGTGCCTGTGGGAGCTATCGAGGATCTTCTGCAGCCTGACCTCCATCGGGGTCGGGGGAGATATCTTCGACTCGATCTCCTTCTTCTTCAGGACGGGCTTCGGAAGAGGCTTCTCCTTCTTCGTCTTCGGTCCTCGCTCTTTAGCCTTCACCGCACCGAACAGCTGCTTGAGCTTCTTCTCTCCGAGGAGCTTCTCAAGATCCCTCTTGACCTTGTCCGATGCGCGCGCGACTTTCGTGAAAGTGTATCCGGCCTCGACGAGCCTCTCTGCGGTCTTCTCATCTACGCCCTTGCGGATGAAGACATCGGCTGCGCTCTTGGTTGCCATCTTGATCACATCTCCTCTCCGCCACCGCCGCCCTCGAACTCGGGCTCCTCGACCTCCTGTTCGGCCTCCTCGGAGGGCGTCTCGAGCAGGTCCCTGTCCTGTATGCCGTAGCTCACGACGCCCTTCTCCTGGACCTTGGCGATCAGCTCGCCCTGGTCCCCGAGCACCTCGAGTATGATGTCATCGACATCGACCGGGTCTCCCTGGACGCTCCTGCACGGGTCGATCCCGTCCTCGCCGTAGCTCAGCTGGATGATCGTGCCGGCGGTGTTCCTGACAGAGCCGTCCTGCATGACCTTGAGGTCCTCGAGCGCGTTGATGAGCCTCCTCTGCATGTACCCTGACCTCGAGGTCCTGACGGCGGTGTCGACGAGGCCTTCCCTCCCACCCATCGAGTGGAAGAAGTACTCGGTCGGCGTGAGCCCGCTCTTGTAGCAGTTCTTGATGAACCCTCTGGCCTCGGACCCCAGGTCGCCCTTCTTGAAGTGCGGGAGCGTGCGGTTCCAGTACCCTCTCGACAGGCGCTCTCCCCTGACCGCCTGCTGGCCGATCGCCCCGGCCATCTGGGACAGGTTCAGCATCGACCCTCTCGCGCCGCACCTGGCCATGATGACCGCGGAGTTCTCGAGCCCGAGGTGGCGGCCCGCGATCTGACCAGCGGTGTCCCTCGCCTTGCCCAGCACCTTCATGATCTCCACCTCGAGGGTCTCCTCGAGGGACCTGCCGGGCATCTGCTCGAGCTCGCCTCGCCTGTAGGCGCCGACATGCTCCTCGACCTTCAGCTTCGCCTGCTGCATCGCGTCGTCGATCTCGCGCTTCGCCTGGTCCGGGATGTCCTCGTCGGCAATGCCGGTGGTGAAGCCCCTGACCATGATCGCGCCTATCGCCAGTTTCGTCGCGCTGTCGATGAATATCCTGGCCTTGTCAGGACCGTAGTCCCTCGAGAGCTTGTCAACTATCCTGCCCTTGAACGCCCCGATGGCCTTCTCGTCGATCGTCCCGACGAGCAGCCTGCCCCTCCGGATGACGACGAACGCGTCGTGTTCGCACTTCTCCTTCTTGCAAGGGTCGCACCTCTGGCAGATGGACGCCTTGAAGGTCATGTGCAGGTCGGTCGGGAGAATGAGGCTGAACAGCTGCTTTCCGGTCCAGTACTCCTTCCCGTCGATGACCTTGGGCTTAGGCGGGTTCACGGTGCCGATCTTCTCGAGTATCTTGAGGGTCTCCTCCTTCGTGAACTTGGAGTCCTTGTGCGTCAGCAGGAACGAGCCGGTGATGTGGTCGTGGATGCCGCCTATGACCGGCCCGCCGAACCTCGGGGACAGGATGTGCTCCTGGACCCGCATAAGCACCTTGGCCTCCGCGCGCGCCTCCTCGCTCTGAAGCACATGTAGGTTCATCTCGTCCCCGTCGAAGTCCGCGTTGTAAGGCGGGCAGACGCACAGGTTGAACCTGAAGGTCTTGAAGGGCATCACGCGCACCTCGTGCGCCATGATGGACATCCGGTGCAGCGAGGGCTGCCGGTTGAACAGCACGATGTCGCCGTCCAGCAGATGCCTCTCGACGGTGTATCCCGCCTCGATGGTCTCCGCCACGGTCTCGGCGTTCTTGTCGGTGACCTTGATCCTCCGGCCGTCCGAGCGGATCACATAGTTCACGCCCGGTCTGTAGGCCGGGCCCGCGGGCGCGGGCCCGCGCGCGCACATCTCCTTCGCCTGCGCGAGGTTGCGCTCTGTGACATGTATCGGCACGGTGAGCTCCCTCGCGGCCTCGACGGGCACGCCCACCTCGTTGATGGACAGCATCGGATCAGGGGAGATCACGGTCCTCGCGGAGAAGTTGACACGCTTCCCGGACAGGTTCGACCTGAACCTGCCCTCCTTGCCCTTGAGCCTCTGGACGAGCGTCTTCAAAGGTCTGCCGGATCTGTGCCTCGCGGGCGGAATGCCCGAGGTCTGGTTGTCGAAGTATGTGGTGACGTGGTATTGCAGCAGCTCCCAGAGATCCTCCACGATCAGCTGAGGAGCGCCGGCGTCCCTGTTCTCGCGCAGCCTCTGGTTGATCCTCAGGACATCGACGAGCTTGTGCGTGACGTCGTCCTCGGACCTGTCGCCGGAGTCGAGCGTGATGGAAGGCCTCACGGTGACCGGAGGCACCGGCAACGCCGTCAGGACCATCCACTCGGGCCTCGAGACCAACGGGTCGATGCCCAGCGATACCAGGTCCTCGTCCGGGATGCGCTCCAGCCGCTCCCTGACCTCCTTGGGGGTGAGCTTGTGCCCTTCCTCCCTGAAGGTCGTGGGCTTGTCGAGCGTGATCTTGAGCTGTACGGTACCGCAGTGCGGACATGTGGTCCTCGAGGCGGCGTCCTTCGCGGTCTCCTTCGAGATGCCCGCGGTGTCTAGCGTGTCTCCGCCCAGCTCCTCCATCCTGTCCCGCTGCTTCCTGTACTCCTCGGCCTGCTCGCCAGTGAGCAGGAGCCTGCCGCAGGACCTGCACGTGGACTGCAGGAGCTTCTTGATCTCCTTGACGTATCCCACGTGTATCACGGGCATCGCGAGGTCGATGTGCCCGAAGTGGCCTGGGCACTCGTCGACCTTCTTCCCGCAGGTCTTGCACCTCAGCCCTGGCTCGATGACACCCAGGTGCGGGTCCATCAGGCCCATGTCGATCGGGAAACCGTCGTCGTCGTACGTGTCTGCGGTGATGATCTTCGTGGCGCTCATCTTCCGAATCTCGTCCGGCGACAGGTGCGCGAACTTGATCGCCGCTATGCGCTTGGTGACTCCGGTGACGTTCATTTCAAGTCCTCCAGCTGCAGGCGCATGGCGACCCCGAGCGACAGAAGCTCGTCAAGCAAGAGCTTGAACGCGTACGAGGTCTGCACCTGGTAGATCTTCGAGTTGTTCCCGCAGACGGGGCATCTCAGGGTGCCCCTCCTGTCAAGGATGGCGATGTGGCCGCAGTTCGGGTTCCCGCAGACATACTGCAGGGTGCCGTCGGACTCGTCCAGCAACCTGTCCTTGATGACCATTGCGGCGCCGTGGCCGATGAGGCAGTCCCTCTCCATCTCACCGAACCTCAGGCCTCCCTGTCTCGACCTGCCCTCGGTCGGCTGCCTCGTGAGTATCTGGACCGGGCCCCTGCTCCTGACATGCAGCTTGCCCGAGACCATGTGGTGCAGCTTCTGGTAGTAGATCACGCCGATGAATATCTCGGCCTCGATCTTCCTGCCCGTGACGCCATCATACATGACCTCGTTCCCGTTGTGCTTGAAGCCGTTCCTGACGAGGCCGTCCCTGAGGGCCTCCTCCCTCTCGCCGCTGAACGGCGTGCCGTCTATGAACCTGCCCTCCATCGAGCCGACCTTGCCGCCGATCATCTCGAGCACGTGCGCGACCGTCATCCTCGACGGGATGGCGTGCGGGTTGATCAGGAGGTCGGGCACGAGCCCGTCCTCGGTGAACGGCATGTCCTCCTGAGGCACCAAGAGACCGATGACGCCCTTCTGGCCGTGCCTCGAGGCGAACTTGTCCCCCAGCTCGGGTATCCGCTCGTCCCTGACCTTGACTTTGACCAGGCGGGAGCCGTTCTCCGACTCCGTGAGCATGACGTTGTCCACCCAGCCGCTCTCACCCGGCCGGACGGTGACCGAGGTCTCCCTCCGCTTCTGCGGCGTCAGGAAGTCGGCCTCCTCCTCGAGGAACCTCGGAGGCGATGTCTTGCCGATGAGGACGTCCCCTCCCTGGACCGCGGTCTCAGGGCTGATGAGGCCGTCCTCGCCCAGGTTGCTGTATGACAGATCCGCACGGGCTCCCCTGACATCGGGGCTCGGGATCTCGAAGTGGTCCTCCTGCCCGCCGGGGTACCTGCGCTCCTCCGCCCTGTAGGTCCTCATGAAGGTCGACCTGCCGAGCCCGCGCTCGACCGACGACTTGTTCATGATAACCGCATCTTCCATGTTGTACCCTGCGTAGGAGACTATCGCGACGACGAAGTTCTGCCCGCCTGGCCTCTGGTTGAAGTAGACGAAGTCCATGGCCTTGGTCGTGGTCAGAGGCTTCTCTGGATAGTGCAGCAGGTGGCTCCTCGTGTCCGGCCGCATCCTGTAGTTGGACGAGCTCAGGCCGAGCGACTGCTTCGCCATGCCGGACCCCATCGTGACCCTCGGGCTCGAGTTGTGCTCCGGATACGGAACCAGGCCAGAGCAGACGCCCAGGATGACCATCGGGTCGATCTCCATGTGCGTGTGCTCCTCGGTCAGGAGCGACGGAACGTGCATCGTGCCGCCGCAGAACTTGCATTCCAAGTTCACCTTGCCCTCATCGCCCGGGTTCTTCCACTCGACATCGATTTCGCTAAGGAACTTGCCGCAGTGCTCGCACTTCTGCGGAGCGCTGTATGCCACGACCGCGATGTAGGTGTCCTCTTCCTCTTCGGCATCGATCCATTCGACGACGCCCTCCCGGATTAGGTCCGCCCAGCGGGTCTTCCCCGAGCGCATCTCCTCGACGTGCTTGTGCGTCATCATGGTCTTGCCGTGGCGGACGACGAGCAGAGGCCTCCTCAGCCTGCCCTCGTCGCAGTTGATGATGATCTCGTTCATGTTGTCGTCGAAGCGCACGTTCACCTCATGCGACAGCAGCCCGGAGCGCCTCCTCTGGCGGACCTCCTCCGCGAGCTCCCTCGGCTTGTCGTGGAGCCCTATGAGGTCCCCGTTCACGTAGACCCTCGTCTCCGTCGTGTACTGCTCCCCGACCTCCTTCACGCCCAGGTCCTTGAGCAGCCAGATGACCTCCTTCTCGTCGTACCCCTCGGACACATCGACTATCAGGGCGGCGTTCTTGACAAGGCCGCAGTTCTGACCTTCCGGGGTCTCGTTCGGGCACAGCCTGCCCCACTGAGTGGGGTGCAGGTCCCTGGCCTCGAAGTGCGGCTGGCTCCTGGTGAGGGGTGAAGTGACGCGCCTCAGGTGCGACAGGGCGCTCATGTTAGAGGTCCTGTCGAGGAGCTGCGATACTCCCGCCCTTCCGCCGACCCAGTTCCCGGTCGCGAACGCGTGCAGGAGCCTGTGGGTGAGCAGATCCGGCCGGATCGCGGAGGATATCTTGAGCCCTTTCTTCCGGGTGTACCCGCGCTCCAACTGGTACTTGAGGTCCTTGATGAGGTTCGTGAAGGCGACCCTGAACAGGTCCTCCATGAGGTCGCCTGCGAGCTTCAGCCTCTTGTTGGCGTAGTGGTCCTTGTCGTCCTCCTTCCTGTGGCCGAGCTCGAGCTCGAGGATCGTGCGCGCGACCCTGCCGAGGAATATGGACTTCTTCATCCGCGCATCCGCAGTGTCGCCCAGGTGCGGCAGGAGCGAGCGGTCGATGATGCTCTCGACCTTCTTGGCCCTGTACTCCTTCGCCTGGCCGGTCGCGAATTTCCGCTCGAGGAACAAGATCGCGTCCTCGGTCGTGTAGATGCCGTTCGGCGGGTAGAGCTTCTTGTTCTGGCACTCCTCGATGTTCGCGTAGACGATGTTGGCCATCTGCGGGTCGGAGACGATCGCCTTGAAGATCTGCTCGTCGCTCTCCATCCCTAGGGCCTTCATTAGTATGATGAGCGGGATCTGTCCAGACGCTGCTGGTACTGACACCACTAGCACGCCGTCCTTCTTCTTCTCCATCAGCGTGAGCGCCCTGTACCCTTCCTTCTGCGAGAACACCTTCGCGACATGGAGGCTCGTGCCGTAGCGCTCGTTCAGCTCGACCATCACCCTGTTGGGCGCGAGGTCCTCGAGCGATATCAGCGCCCTCTCGGTGCCTCCTATGATGAAGTATCCGCCGGGGTCGCACAGGTCCTCGCCCTGGTCCACCAGGAAGTCGTCCAGCTCCTTGGGCGTGGGCTCCCTGTCCATCTCGATGTTGTCCTTGTGCAGGTTGCACTTCTTGGACTTGACCATTACCGGCAGGTCGCCTATGTGGACCTTCTCTGGCTCCCTCTCGATGCCGTCCTCGATGACCGTGAACTCGAGCCAGATCGGTGCGGAGTAGTTGAGGTTCCTCAGCCTGGCCTCCATCGGGTAGAGGTCGTGGGTCGCACCGTTCGCTTCCTTGATGACCGGCCGCCCGACCACGATGGTCGGCCTGGCGTTCGGGTCTATCTGGCCCGTCTTCTCGTCCCTCTTCCTCCCGATGTGGATCTCGATCATCTTCCCCTCGGTCCGGTCGGGGTCCAGCTTGATGATGCCCCGCTCCATCTCGTCAGGGGAGGCCCTCACGTTGTCCACGATCTTCTGCATCCTGCTGTTCGGATGGTCGATGGTCGGGAGGAAGTCATTGTACGATGCTATGTGATGGTTGACTATGCTGCGCTCTCTGAAATAGGTTTCAACAAGTTCCCTCAAGGGTTCACCCCCGCACTACCAGCCTGTACGCGACTGAGACGCCACTCGTCGAGCTGCGCCTTACGATCTTCACTATCATACCCTCTTCCACAGGCCCTGCGATGACATCCAGCGCTCGGATGCAAGGGTCCGCGAGCCTGATCTTCGGAAGCTGGTCCTTCGTGAGCTTGAGCTCCTTCAGGATCTTCTCGGCCTCCTTCTCCGGCAGGAGATGATGCTCTGGAACGAGCTCATGCTCCAAGACGTTAAATTCTTCGGCCATCTGGACTCACCCCGCAAGCCTTGGGTCCCACGCTTCGGATCGTTTCGTGCAGACCATCTCCCCCAATGCGCCCTGGACAACGCCCGGCGGGCCCGCGGGGATTTCCGAGACTAGTCTGTGTGGCATAGTCATTCGAACCCCGGGCCACCTGCTTAAAAGGCAGATGCTCTTTCTAGGGAAACCAATACACAAGAAATGCATGCGATTCCTACCTAGCTGAGCTACGGGCCCTGGGCGGCGTGGATACCCTTGGCTGCGTTAGCAGGGCGTGTAGACGCTCGCCCTATATAATGCTTTCTCGGATTTCTAACTTTTTGTCGGGCAGCAGCTGAAATCGTATCTTTCTCGCCGCCTTTAAATTAATGTCCCTCGGATAAATCCCGATTTCAGGGAAAGCTCTATTAACCCTCCGCTTGCGGACCGTTGTCACGGATACGGCAGGTTCCTGCGGGTCGGAGGGAGTCACGAGGCTACTGGCCTTCATTGTTTCGAGGATGTCAGGACCTCGTGCGCGAACTGCTTCGTCTTCTCTATCCCGCTCGGAACGAGGGTGGCGGTCTTCGAGTCTGCCTGGACCACCTCGACCCATAGGTAGTTCTCGAGCGCGTTGAAGCCCCTGGCCCTCGCCAGGTCCCTGAGCTTCCGCCCCCCGCCGAGCGCCCACTTGTCGAAACTATATTTCTGCTTCTCCGTCGCGGGCTCCTTCGGCATCTCGCCAGTCGTCGTGAAGACCACCAGAGGCTTCCCCGTCCATACTTCCTTGTCCAACCTCTTGACGAACCTCTTCACCCTCCCCGTGGGGCCACCGAACCTAATCGGCGAGCCGACGAACAGAATGTCCGCCTGAGGCGGTGATGACGGATCGTCCCTCACGCTCCGCAGGTCGGCCTCATGACCATCGGCCTTGAGCTGTTCCGCTATGGCTTCGGCGACGCGCTTGGTGTTGCCGAAGTAGGTGTCATACACGACCACTGCCTTCATTCTCCCCGCCTCCTTCCTTCCACGGGCGAATCTGACTCGAGCGGTATCTAGTTTGCCGAGACCGCAGCCGGCCGGCGCGGTCACAGTACCATCATTATATACACGGAGTCGTTACCTCAGACCCGAGGTCGAAGATACTTGATTGGCCAGGAAAAGATATGCAGCTCATGCGGAGTCCGCCTCGTCAGGAAGACCGAGACGACCTTCCTCTGCCCCAACTGTGGCAAGGGGATGATCGGCAGGTGCATGAACTGCAGGGACCAGAGCGTCCACTACAAGTGCCCGGAGTGCGGGTTCGTAGGACCTTGAGGTGTTTTTTCGTGGGAGAAGTCGGGCTTCAGTATCGAGTCCTACCAGAGGGTCTGGAGATCGATCTCAAGAAGCTGAAGGACGACATCGGGAAGGCGCTCCCCGCGGGAGCCTTTCTGAAGGCCTCGGAGGAAAGGCCGTTGGCGTTCGGGCTCAAGGCGCTCCATGTGTTGATTGTCCTTGACGACAAGAAAGGTGGCGCGGAACAGGTCGAGGACGCGATCACGAAGGTGCCCGGCGTCCAGAGTGTCGAGATCGTTGAGATGGGGCTTCTGTAAAATCCCTCGCACTCCTCGCAATGCATTATCACCAAGAAGATCGTTGGCAGTCGGATGCAATCCGAGGATGTTCGAATTGTATGCATTATGAGGAGGAGGGCACGTAAGCATACTTCAGGGACTAAGGGATTCTATCTAAGAGATGCATCACCCGAGGAGTTGATCTTCGAACTTCTCGATCCTGAAGGGAGGAGGACAGGCCAGATTGAGTACAAAGAGTATCAGCCGGACTCGCTTGCCAAGGCCTCGACTCCTTGGGGTCAGGCGACAGTAATGACCGGTGGAGGGTACATCAGATCGGGCGAAAGGGGTTTTCTTACGCTCATACTTGGAGATCGAGCTGTCATCAACATGACCCCACATATGCTTAGATGGGACTTCGCCTTCCCAAATGAGATCGTGATTCCATTCAAGATGCATCCTGGTCGATATTCCCTTTCGTACTCGGGGGACATGGGCACCGTCAGAGTCCTGCAAGAAGAAGGAGAGACTCCTGAGGCTGGCAAATTCCACCAATGGACGATACTTGTATCCGGGATAGCACCCACCTACGAACAAGACGTTGTTGCCAGTTTGGCGGTCTTTGCGAGCCTAGAGTGTCTAGACTTCGAGAATCTCTACGGCGCCTAGACGATGGACTAGTATGAGACGGGAGTACGATATCAAGCGT
>JAJYIS010000127.1 GCA_021789945.1 Thermoplasmata archaeon
TACGTAGTCCCCGGATGCTCATTCGTCGAATCATCGCGAGTCATGACATACAATGTCGCGGATGCAAACGCCACCAGTACGATGGCAACTATTACGACGGCAATTCGACCTCTTTGCGTTTGAACCAATCCTATATAAAAGGCACCTACTTCACTATTAGTACCTTTGTATCTTTTGCTGTGACACATAATTAGCCTGCCACCTTCAGCTCCTCTTCTATCTGCTCTCCCGCCACGGTCAGGATGTTCAGGATGAGGATCTTCACCCAGACCTCCTTGCTTCGCATCGTGCCGATTCCAGCACCAATGAGACCTGCGGTCTTGGCTTATTTGAAAGCGCGACGATTGACGCTGGCCAAGAAAGAAATGATTGAGGCAAAACCGCTTGTGTGCCGTTGCACCAAACCGACAACATTCTACAGCCCGACGTATCTGAGACGTATCAAAAAGGAAGTGCAGAAGATTTCGGGTGTAGCGTTTGAGCTAAGAACGCTCCGCAGAACCTATGGTCAAAACCTCTTGAATAGAGGAGTGCCGCTAGAGACCGTATCGCTGGCGTTGGGACATTCCTCAACACTAACCACCGAGAGATACTATTGCCGAAAAGATGCTGACACCGCAAGGCAGGAAATCCTCCGAGCCTTCGAGAGGTCGGCATCCGGTCCGAACATCAATTCCCCTCTGATTGAACAAAGAGATGGCATTACTGGCTATGCGTGAGAGCGGGCGTGAAGGGATTCGAACCCTTGACCACTTGCTTAGGAGGCAAGTGCCATATCCTGACTAGGCCACACGCCCTTTGTGACGGAATCCTGTTGGCACTAAGCGCTCAGGAATATATAAGATTGGGCTGGCCCGGGGACGGGGGCTCTCAGCTCTTCCTGTCCTCTTCGGTCAGCTCCTCGGGGGCCCTCTCCACTTTCGGAGCCTCCTCAGGAGTCTTCTCCTCGGGCTTCTTCTCTTCCGGCTTGGCCTCCGGCTTGGCCTCTGGCTCGGCCTTCTCTTCCTTCTTCTCCTCCGGCTCCTTCTTCTGGGGCTTCTCGTACTCCTCGACGAAGGAGATGTTCTCCGCGCCCAGGACCTCCCTGAGGTCGGTCACGAGCCTGTACTTGGCAAGCATCCACCTCTGGTCGTACTTGCACGACTCCGCCAGCTTGATCCTAAAGTCCTCGCCCTCGTGCTCGATGTCGAACCCGTCCGAGCTGCCGTAGGCCATCTTGAGCAGGAGCTTCACGATCTCCTTCGGCTTGGTGGGCTTCTCCACAATCTTGTACTTGTACTTCAGCGTGCGGCCTGCGAGCTTGTTGTTGAAATCGACCCTGACTCGGCCCGCGGTGACGGCGGTTATGTACGCAGGCTTGCCCTTGACGGTGACCTCGAGCCCTACCCTGGGTTCGATCTCCTGCTTCAGGAACTCCCGGACCGGGTGGAGTTCGACGAGCTTCGGGTCCCTTGCGCCAGCTCCCTTCTCCGGGGGTATGGTCACCTCGTACTCCTTGCCGATCTCGGCCTTGAGCATCGACTCGTCCAGGCCGGGGAAGAGCCTCCCCTTGCCGACGATCAGGGGCTGAGCGCCGTATGTCATCTTCTCGTTGAAGATGTCATTCTCCTTGGCGACCGACTCGCTGGTCGTGTCATAGAGCTCGTTGGAGTCGACGATTCGCGCATCGTACTCCGCCAGGACCACATTGCCCGCCTTGATGCCGGCGTCCGTGGTCTCAGCCTTCTCGGCCTTCTCGTGGTGCTTCTTCGCACCCTCCTTCTCTGACATCGATTCTCACCGCTGAATGTGCGAATTGTGTGGATACGAAGCCGCCATTTAAAGCTTGCGCCCCAGGCGAAGGACTGGTTTCCGAAGCCTGGATGGGCCGATGCGGCGGCATTGGCGCAATAGCTGACAGGGTAGATATACGGGACCTTCCCATGCCAGGCCTCAACTCATGGGGGATGAGTGATTGGAGGAGAGGAAGATCGGGCTAGTGCCTAGAGTTGTCATGAGCGGAGCCCTTGGACCGAAGGAGTACGGACTGCTCCTCACTGACCAACGACTGATATTCGTCCTGGAGAAGGCCAGCAAGGCGGGAGTCGCCGCGGCCCTTGGAGGTGTAATCGGGGCGGCCATCGCTGAGGCCGCCACGCAGAAACGGGAGTATGTCTACGCCGATGCCGATCCGGGGACCTTGGCCAGGGACGAGAAGAACATCACCGTGCAAAACACGTCGATCCAGAAGCTCAGGATGAAGCGCACGATGGGGGGCGCGTACCAGATGACCGTCGAGTACGCCTCCGACGACGGGAAGGCGAGGAAGCTCAACGGGTTCCTGCACCCGCCGCAGGACATGCTCGCGGCGAAGAAGGCAGGGGGCGCGAGGACCAAGGTCGTGCTCGAGGAGTATGCGATGAAGAGCCAGGAGGCTCTCAAGCTGGCCGTGCCTCCGGTGGTCGCGATGAACTCGGAGTGGTTGTCATGAACAAGTCGAGGATATTCCAGATCGTCGGGCTGGTGCTGGTGCTTATTGGGCTGTTCGCTCTCCTGTCATCGTTCCCGGACAATACTAAGACCGAGACTTTCACGATTCCCTCCGGGGCCTACTTCTACAGGTTCCAGGCACCCCTGCTCTACGACGGCGAGGTGCACGGCAACTTCACCGTCACTGCAGGCGACCCGGTGAAGATGATGATATTCACAGAGCCGGAGTACAAGAAGTACGAGCAGACAGGCGTGGCGGTGCCGATCTTCACGACCTCTGGCAGCAGCGGGACGTTCTCGGCGAAGGAAGCCGGCACGGGGACATTGTACATGGTGTTCGCGCACACCTCGGACGCGTACGAGAACACGACGGACACGCAGATCACGTACACACTCTCGGGAGTGGCGATCACATTCCTGGTCCCGGGTATCATCCTGGTCGGGGCAGGCGTAGCCATGGCCGTGCTGTCCAGGAGATTCAGGAGGGCCGAGATCGCCTCAGCTCCGCCGTCTCCGGTGGCGACGGATGTGACGCTCTTCAAGGACCAGACGCCTCCAGGATCTCAGCCTTGATCCGCAGCTCCGGCTGCTAGCGGAGATCGGTGGAGGGCGCAGGCCTCGACAGGACCAGCGCAAGGCCAGAAGCGGACCGAGTCAAAGGTTATTAAAGGCGGCCTTCATTACTCAGCGGACCAGCACTGGCGCCACCGTAGCTCAGCTGGTAGAGCAGCTGACTTGTAATCAGCAGGTCGGGAGTTCGAATCTCCCCGGTGGCTCTCGACCCTCAGTTTCTCGACGAGATGTGCTGCCCGCCCGGACAACCCTAATATACGGCCTCAGGCGATTCATGGACCAGCATCTGGAGGACGTTCAGCCAGGGAGGAATGGGTATGAGGGGTCTAGGGTACACTAGAACTGTCTCGGTAGGGCTTGTCATTTGCATGCTTGCGGCCACGGTGGGGGGCCTGATCACCATGCCGACGGCCAGGGGACAGAGCTATCCGAATCCGGTGGCTCATGTCGACGGCAACGAGACGATGCAGAACCTGGGCAGGTCGGTCGCGCTCGTGGACCTCAACGGGGACGGTATCGCCGACCTCGTGGCGGGCGCGCCCTACACGACCGCGAACGGGCTCACGAAATCGGGCTCAGTTACGATCTACCTGTCCAGCGGCGGCGTTGCCATGGCCAGGACGATTGTCGTGAACGGCACAGGGGCGGAGGAGCTGTTCGGTTGGACCGTGGCGAACGTCGGCGACGTGAACGGGGACGGACTGGACGACCTGGCCGTCGGGACGCCATTCGCCGACCCGGCCGGGGCGACGGATGCAGGCAACATCACCATATTCTACTCGTGGCCCGGGTTCGACGGCAGGCCGAACGCCACGATCAACAGCGCCAACGCCGGCGAGGAGCTCGGGTACTCGCTGGCCGCGGGCGGGGACATCAACGGGGACGGCTTCGCAGACATGCTTGCGGGGGCGCCCGGATACGGCTCAGGGGCTGGGAGGGCGTATGTTTACTACGGCGGGAACCCGCCCAGCGCTGTGCCCGCGAAGACATTCACGGGCACACAGGCAGGGGCCGAGCTCGGATTCTCTGTCTCAGGAGGGGCCAGCGTCGACGGGAACTCGCTCCTCGACATGGTCGCGGGGGCCCCTGGTCAGGGCGCCTCGGGAGCGGCATACATTGTCAGAGACCTGTCCAGGGCGAACCCATCGGTGACGGTGGTGAACGGTCCGAGCACGGACGAGAACTTCAGCTTCTCGGTGTGCATGGTCCCCGACCTGAACAACGACACGATCGCAGACATCGCCATAGGCGCGCCCACGAACAGCGTCCACGGTAGCCACGCCGGGGCGGTGTACGTGCTGTACGGTGGATCGAAGTTCAACACCGTGCCCGACCTCACGCTGTACGGCTCGCCCGGGGAGTGGTTCGGATGGTCCCTGGCCGCAGGCGACTTCCACGAGGACGGCATATCCGACCTCATCGTCGGGGCCCCGAACAGCAGGCTGAACACGACCTCGGTCGGAAGGGCCTATGCGTTCTACGGGGCGACGGCGCCTTCGGCCACCCCGAGCATGGTCATGGTGCCGGACTCAGGGTCCAGCCTCTTCGGGGCGTGCATGGCGGTCGGCGGG
>JAJYIS010000027.1 GCA_021789945.1 Thermoplasmata archaeon
CTGTGGCGTTCGCGAGGAACGTGACCACGGCCCCGTACCTGTACATCACTGGATTGCTCGTCTGCACGGGTGGGGAGATCCGCCAGGTGTAGTTCACGATGGTCGCGCCCGTCGAGGGCTGCGAGAGCGACCCGTTGAGGGTCACAGTGGCGCCCGTATAGACCGTCTGGACGGAACTCGCATTCGCTATTGGCACTGCGGAGTCCGCAGTCGCCAGAGCATGGACGATCCCGTTGCCCGAACCAGCGCCCTGGGCGTCGACATGCGCCGCCGGCAAGGCCAGGGCGAGCCCTCCGAGGCTGACGACGGCCAGCACGGAGACGAGGGCGAGCAAGCTCATCAAGCGGTCGAGACTTCCTCGGGCATGTCCCGCCAGAGAGATGCCCATTCCAGTCATGCCTGATCTTGACGCGGATTCTTGTGTGAGCCTGATGAGTATCCCCCCTAGACCTTGATCCTCGGATCGATGTACAGCAGTAGCATATCAGACAGGAAGTTCGCGATGACCACGGCAACGCCGCCGATGACGACGATGAACTGCAGGATGGGAAAGTCCAGGTCCCATATCGCGTTCATCGTTTCATACCCGATGCCAGGATAGTTGAATATGACCTCGACCTGGTAGGCGCCGCCGATGATGAACGCAACGTCCATGGCTATCAGCGCGACCATCGGAGGCATCCCGTTCGGGAGCGCGTGGCGCCTTAGGACCTGGTAGTCTGTGAGACCCTTCGCACGCGCCGTCAGGATGTAGTCGTCGGTAAGGGTGTCGATGAGCGAGTTGCGCATTATCAGCGAGACGCCCGCGACGGTCCCGATGGCGAGCGTGAGGGACGGCAGGATGAGGTACCTCAGGATGCTGATCACGATCGGCAGCGTGATCTTCAGCTCATTACCGTACTTGGCCGTGTCGAAGTAACCGCCAGCTGGCAGCTGGGGCCACCAATGCATGCTTAATGGATGAGAGGTGAACGTGATCTGGAGCACGATCGCCAGCCAGAACATAGGCATGCCGTAGAAGAACAGCGACACCGAGGTCGCGGCGACATCGAAAGGCCCGCCCCTCCTGTAGGCGGAGTACGCTCCGATGGCGATGCCCAGAAGGATCGTGAACACGGTGGATATCCCCACCAGCAGGAGCGTCCAACGCATGTCACCCATTATCATATCGAAGACAGGCAGACGATGGATGTATGAGGTCCCCCAGTTCCCCGTGAAGGTGTTGTACAAGTACCAGCCCATCTGCTGGAGGAGTGAGTCGTTGAGGTGGAACTGGTTGACCAGCTGCCACTTCAGGGACGTGTCGAACTTCGGGTCCCTCGGGATCATCTGCAGGGCGGGGTTCCCGGGCATCAGGTGGATCAGCAGGAAGTTCAAGATCATGATGCCGAAGATCGTCAGGGCGACATTCACGAGACGCTTGGCGACATAGCGCCTGAACGACCTGCCCGGCATTCAGAATCCCCTCCGCTCGACCTCTTCTCCCCGTGCCTCGGCGCGCTTCCTCCTCTGCATACCGATGAGGGCCCATATCAACGGGACTATGAATATCATCATGAATAAGGTCAGGCTGATGTAGTCCCATGCGGTCCAGTGACTGACCTGGTGCTGCTGCGGGACATCCACGGTGACGGTCGCGTTGTAGTACTTGTTGTGGTTGAACAGGCCGATCATGTTGTCGGTGTAGAATATGACTATCTCGAACGTGCCCGTCTCAGCGTAGATATGGTCGAAGGACAGGCTCACGTTCTGGCCGACGAAGTCGGTCAGGTTGTAGTACTCGAGCGAGCTATTGTCCCCGAAGTTGATCACGACATAGATCGGGTTCGACTCGTTGTCGTCGATCGTGAGCGTGAACGCTATGGACTCGTTCGGGAGCGCGAAGCTCCGGTTCTGCGAGTACTTGAAGTTGAAGTTCACCACGCTCGGTGGCAGGTTGAGCGATGTTACGTTCAGGACCCTGTAGACTGTGATGTTGTGGCCAGGCCGGCCGTCCGTGACATTCACGGAGATGTTGTAGCTCCCAGCGTTCGAGAAGTTCAGCCGTTGCATGAACACGTAAATCTCCGTGCCTCCGGCCGACACGTTGGTGGCCTCGGGCGCGTAGCCTCCGAAGTCCCACACTCCCGTGATGATGTCTCCGTCAGGGTCTGCCACCTCGAGCGAGCAGTTGACAACCAGATATCCGAGGGTCGAGTTGATGATGAGCGACTGCGGATCGACGTTTATCGCCCCGACGCTCGGAGGCTGGTTGAAAGCCGCCTGGATCATTACGGTGGTGGAGATGTTGTGCGGCCAGACATCGTACGGAGGCTGAGCATCGCTGACATTCAGCCTGATCGTGTAGATTCCCTCAGCGCCAAAGGTGTATGAGACGTTCTCCCAGACGGTTTCGTTCGGGGCGGTCGCCGGAGTGTGGAACACCACCGTGTAGAAGTCCGTGACCGAGTTGTTGAACACGAATGTCCATGTCAGAGGGTCTCCCTCCGGATCGCTGGCGTTCCCGACGATCGTTACGTTGTCGTTCGGATCCACCTTCGCAGGAGCGGACAGCTCCACGGTCGGAATGCCGTTCGCCGGCACGTACACACTCACTTGTCTCGTGGTCTTCGCCGTCCCGCCCATCCCGTCATCGAGCGTGATGTTCATTAAGAAGATGACGGAGTAGTCGCCCACCCCAGGCAGCCGAGGAACGCTCCATGTGTGAGTCTGATTCGCCCACTGGGGGACCGCCGCGGGGTCGGTCGTGTTCGTCCCGTTCGGCGACCCATCTCCCCACTCCCATGTGACGTTGACCGTGTCATTGTTGAAGTCGGCGACCTTGATCGACATGTCCACGGGGACATCGGTCGATGCATAGACGGTCGAGGGAAGGTTCTGCGCGAAGTACGGATTGTAGTTTACGAGGGTGTGCGCCTTGTTCGCTCCGTCACCTGAAGGGGCCGAGCTTCCTGGCGGGACCATTCCCGTGAGAGCGGCGCCGAGGATCGGCAGGCCGAGCAAGAGCACCGTCATCGTGACGACGACGACCTTCAGCCTGAGGAATTGTTCGAATCGCGATACGATCAAGCTTGCGAGGAAAACCGGCAACAGAAGCATTCTGATGGTCGCCGAGTCGCTTCGAGGCTTGAGAAAACTTCCCGCGTCCGCCACTGATTCTGGAATCAATTGGCTGCCCCCTCTTCCTTGTCCCAACCGTGACTCTGGCTCATCCAGTCGCTACCCCCTTTGAATGAGCGAACTGCGCGAACAACTTTACTCTATATAAGCGTATCTAGATGACTGGATTGCCCGATTCGACACGTGAGTTCCGACTTCGTACGAGCGCATGTGAGGGCGATCCGCGCTCGGCAATCGAAGAAAATTCGAAGGCGTCTGCAGGTCAGACGAGCGTCCGTTGCCTCGCGTCGATGGAGTCTTCTTTCGACCGAGGAGAAATCATGGGATGTCGGTCCAGGCCGGGTCGCAGTTCGATTTCGCTCCTTCTGTAGAATCTGCATGAGTATGACAACATCCGCAAGAAGTCTGGGGCTCCTTCTGGACCGAGGAAGAAGGTGAGCGCGGGGAGGGGGATTTGAACCCCCGAGCTCTATTCGAGCATTGGATGTCTGCCAATCATCGTGAGGATGATAGTTAGCAATCCAACGCCTTGCCGGGCTGGGCCATCCCCGCTCGATTTCAACATAATGGCTGGTCGTTTCTTATAGTTTTGTCACTCATGCCCAAGTTTCGAGCAGGGAACATTCATTAGCCCGGAGTCGAGTACGAGGAAGGTTGCGTGGTGGTCGGGTGGAACTGACTGAGATTCAACCTGATTCCGGGAAGGTCGGCGACTCATCGGGAACTGCTGTAGCTCCGGGACACATTCCGAAGAAGCTCGTCGCGATCATGATCGTGGCAATCGTGGTGTCCTCAGCCGTGTTCGCGACCTGGTTCTTCTTCTTCAGGCACTGGAGCATACGGGAGGTCACGAGCCAAGTCATAGATGATCCCACTCCTGCGGCTCCGGGGTTCAAGCATAGCCTGGCAGGAAAGACGGTGGTCGTCGAGGGAAAAGTCACAAACATCACCACAAGTGCGACCTCGATTGGCCAAATGACCTTCGTGGAGCTCGACCATTTCGAGGAAATGAACCTCGTCGTATGGGGAAGCAGTGATCTCAGAATCGGCGAGAGAGTTGAGATGAATGTGCGCTTCGAATGGAGCGTGTGCAACGACGAACAGCACGTGTATTCCCCACAGCTGTCGTTTCCCAACTTATTCTCCATTCCGACAATTGAGAGGGTGCTGCGTTCCGTCAACTTCGTCGCCGATGGGGCGGACCTCGAGACGACCAGAGAGGACAACCGCAGCGTGGAAGTCTCTGTGAAACACGTCCGAGACCCAATCCCTCTGGAAGCCGCCAACTCCACCATATCAAATGGGCACTACAGCTGGGCTGCTGAGTATGTTGCCATGCTAGGGGAGCCGAGGTTTGGAGATCACCTCGACATCCTTGCGAATCTGAATCGGACTGATAGCGAGTCCGGCATGATTCATTTCACTGACGCGGACCACGACGGTTTCCTCGACGATGGGGACTTCTTCACCCTGAACAATCTGACGATTCCAGCAACTGAAAGCGGGTTCAAGACTTACATCTTCAAGATCGCGTGGCCGCGGGACCCAGACTGGTACTACACGACTGAGAGCGGGTTCGCGCTATCCTATCTGCCGATGACAAGGGCAGGGCTTCTGAGATACAACGACACGGGCACGCCTGTCGCGCGCATAGTCCGTGACCCCATCCCGTCGGGGTACGAATTCACAATCACGAAGATCGAGGGGACTCCACTTGAATGGGGCAATGTGGTGGCGCTCATGAGCCCATCGACCCACGCAGGCGAGTGGACGCCCTCGACCGACGAAATGACAGGAGCCCCGGGAATCAGCAAGACCTATTCACCAGTGAGTTCTGGGAACTACTCCGTGGTTCTCCGCCTGACGGACGCGCAGGGCGATGGTCTGATGGACGAGGGGGACAGGTTCTCGATCACCACGGAAGACTCCCCGTTCCCGAACGGGACCTTCGCGTCGATCACCCTGCTGTCAACACTGTCGGATTCGACTATCTGCATGGGTCAAATCCCGATGAATCTCACGCCGACATCGCGGATCTTGACTGAGAACGTTACCGCTGGAGTGAGGATGATCTTCGGCCCTCCGCATACGGGTGCCAACGTCTCATTCGAGAATTTCGATGTCGCCTGGCGCGATGTCGTGATCCTCATAAGCGATGGCAACAACACTCTGGGATGGACTCTGGACTCCGTGATCGGAGTGCGTCCGTCCCTGCTCCCGGGGACCCTAGGGTCGATAACGGTCGCGTGCAACATCTCGGACATCCAGGGCAATGGATACATCAATGGCTGCGACTCCGCCAGCTTCGAATCGACCGGGGGAGACGGGTTCTCGAATTCGGTCGTCTACACCGTATCGGTCATCTACGGTCCGTCGTCTTCCACACTCGCGGGCTTCTCGTTCTCGGGCTGAGTCTGAAGGCTCTTTGACGAAACGCCTAAATACAGGAGGGGCGTAGTGTATGAGAGTAGTTCCGCGTGCGGAGAACCCGAACGCAGCCGATGGCTGAGTTCGAAACGCATAAATACAGCATCGAGCTTAGGCGGGGCTACCCAAACAGGCTGCGACAGCGGCGATGGTTGGGAGGGAGGCGTCAACTCGCCATTATCCGTGATCAACCCTACTCCATCTGTCGCAGACACGATGGAGGATCAAGATCTCCGGCGAGCGTCGTGCTCTCTTGATTCTGACGTTCGATGATAGAAGGTTTCGTGCAAATCATGCTGCGGCACGCATCCGTGCCGCGAATGCAGGGAAACGAGTCGGTGAGACTTGAGAACCCTGCCGATTTCAAGAGACTAGTCAGAGCGACCAACAATAGTGATGAGTCGACGACAGATCAATTCCGGTTGATCCTGCCGGCGGGCACCGCTATCGGTATGCGATTAAGGCATGCGAGTCGAGAGGTGCAAGACCTCGGCTGACGGCTGAGTAACACGCGGATAATCTGCCCTGGAGTGGGGGATAATCTCGGGAAACTGAGGATAATACCCCATAGATGTGGTGTGCTGGAATGCTTCCACGTTGAAAGCCACGGCGCTCCAGGATGAGTCTGCGGCCTATCAGGCTGTAGTGGGTGTAACGGACCCACTAACCTACGACGGGTAGGGGCGTTGAGAGACGGAGCCCCCAGATGGATTCTGAGACACGAATCCAGGCCCTACGGGGCGCAGCAGCTACGAAAACTGCACAATGTGGGAAACCACGATGCGGGCATACCGAGTGCCAAGGCTTTGCTTTGGCTGTTCTTTCGCCTAAAAAGCGAGAGAAGTAAGGGCCGGGTAAGACGGGTGCCAGCCGCCGCGGTAATACCCGCGGCCCGAGTGGTGCTCATTATTATTGAGCTTAAAGCGTCCGTAGCCGGCCTCGTAAATCTTTGGGTAAATCGGGCAGCTTAACTGTCCGAATTCCGAGGAGACTGCGAGGCTCGGGACCGGGAGAGGTTCGAGGTACTCTCGGGGTAGGGGTAAAATCCTGTAATCCTGAGAGGACCACCAGTGGCGAAGGCGTCGAACTAGAACGGATCCGACGGTGAGGGACGAAGCCCTGGGGCGCAAACGGGATTAGATACCCCGGTAGTCCAGGGTGTAAACGCTGCGGGTTTGGTGTCGGAGGTCCTACGTGGGCGTCCGGTGCCGGAGAGAAATTGTTAAACCTGCCGCTTGGGGAGTACGGTCGCAAGACTGAAACTTAAAGGAATTGGCGGGGGAGCACCGCAACGGGAGGAGCGTGCGGTTCAATTGGATTCAACGCCGGACAACTCACCAGGAGCGACGGTTACATGAAGGCCAGGTTGATGACTTTGCCTGATTTTCCGAGAGGTGGTGCATGGCCGTCGTCAGTTCGTACCGTAAGGCGTTCTCTTAAGTGAGATAACGAACGAGACCCTCGCTGCTAATTGCAAACTCTTCCGTGAGGAGGAGTGCACATTATCGGGACCGCTGGTGCTAAATCAGAGGAAGGAGAGGTCAACGGTAGGTCAGTATGCCCCGAATCTCCTGGGCTACACGCGCGCTACAAAGGACAGGACAATGGGCTCCAATGCCGAAAGGCAACGGCAATCCCGAAACCTGTCCGTAGTTCGGATTGAGGGCTGTAACTCGCCCTCATGAAGCTGGATTCCGTAGTAATCGCGAATCAACATTTCGCGGTGAATATGCCCCTGCTCCTTGCACACACCGCCCGTCAAACCATCCGAGTTGGGTCCAAGTGATGTTGCCTCTCTTTGGGGCACTAGAACTTGGGTTCAGCAAGGGGGGTTAAGTCGTAACAAGGTATCTGTAGGGGAACCTGCAGATGGATCACCTCCTACGCAATAAACGGAGGGGCACTACCCCTCCCACCAAACATGGTGGGGTTCCAAGCACCTAAGACTAGAGATCTATCATCGAACGTCTAGCAACTATTTTTCCACAATCAGCCCTTTGAGCGTGAGCCCTGCGCTCAATTATAAAACAATGAGAAGGAAAGAGTTTTCGAAAGGGGGTTGCCGCTCTCCGACCGGCCTACGGCTTCTTCCGCAGCATCATCAGCATCAGCGCCAGCAGGACGAGCACGACCACCACCAGCACGAGGTTCACGATGCTGTACGTGCCCGCGGTGTCGGCCTTCTTCTCGACCCTGTCGATCTGGGTCTGGAAGGAGTCCAGCTGGGACTGCAGGCTCGCGAACGTCGCGTTCATCGAGGCCGTCGTCGCGGCGCTCCCGGCTATGATCCCGTCGAGCTTGGCCTGGAGTATCGCCACCTGCATGGCCAAGGCCGTCAGGTTGGCGCCTGGGATGTTCAGCTGCGCCTGGAGCGACGCGAGCTGCGACTGAATGGCCGCCAGCTGCTCCGCGACAGACTGCGCCGAGACCGTCACTGTCACCGACGCTTCGACGACGGAGAGGTCGTAGGCGTAGGCCCGCACCATCAGAATGTGGGTCGAGCCGTCTGCCAGCCCGGAGGTGTTCCACATGAACGTCCACTGGGTCCCGCCGAGCTGAGTCTCGACGAGCGTGCCATCCACGAGGAAGTCGACCGACATGTAGTAGCCGTAGTTCGTCGTCGCGACCTGGACTGCGACATCTCCGCTGACGACGCTGCCATCGGTCGGAGAGGTGATCTCCACATGGCCGATGCCGGTTATGTCCATCGGGAGGACGAACTCCACATAGCTAAGCGTGGTCGTGCCAGCGTAGCCGCCCACGAGTATGATATGGCCGTCCGCATCAGTGACCGCACCAGCGAAGCACCTCGCGTAGTCGAGCGAGTATGAGCTTGTGGTCCATGTGTCCGTCGCGACGTCGTACCTCTCAATCGTGCCCAGGCTAGTAGCCGTGGCTGGGAAGCTCCAGTCGGAATCCCCGCCCAGAGCGTATACATATCCGTTCCTCCCCATCACGAGCGACAAGGCCATCTTCGCCTCGTTCATCGGAGAGGCCATCGACCAGGTGTTAGTCACGGGGTTGTAGATCTGCACAGTGTCCACGGTCCCCGAGTAGTTGCCGCCCCCGGCGACCATGATCGCCGTCGAGCTGACCGTCACCGCGGAAGGAGCCCAGACCCAGTTCGGCATGTCCCTCCCATAGGACCATGTGCCGGCAACGGGGTCGTAGATGAGCGTGCTGTTGACCGTGCCTCCACTGACATTTCCGCCGAAGATGTAGATCTTGCCGTCCGTCCCCGTCGCGGCTGCGGACATGTAGTAGTCCCTGGGCATTGACGTGCTGCTGGTCCAGCTGTCAGACGTTATGTTGTAGATCTGCACTCCTCTGTAGTAGTTGCCGACCGAGGAGTTGTACCCACCGAACATGTAGATGCGCCCGTCTGGGCCGACCGCGCAGGACGCCCCTCCGACACCGACCTGCATGTTGTGACCGTACTGAGTCGTGCCCGTCACGGGATCGTATATCAGGGTCGTGTCGGCCGTCACTAGCGACGTGAAGTTCGCCCACCCGCCGCAGATGTAGATCAGGCCGTCTGCGCCAATCGCGACTCCAGCGCCTGATCGCGGGACCGCCAGCGAGGGGAGCGTGTTTCCGGTTTCGTACGCCTCCCCGCGTGCAGTCGGGACCAGAGCGACGAGAAGCGATAGCGAGAGCATTGCCACACATAGTCCAGCGATTACTCTACGCGTTCTCCACTTTGACGTCATATATCCTATCCCTTCTGCCTGAATGAGATTCAGGTCGGATTGAAATGGCGAGTGTCAATATTTATAGATACCTATGATATAAGTCGAGAGGGAGCCTGGGACACGCGCGCAGGCCCGCGGTCGCGGCCTTCGGACGTCCCAGGTCCGCCGCGGAACGGAAGTGCTACTGTCGAGCCCTTGAATTGAACTTCCATCAATCGGCTCCCTCGGCACACCAAACGAACATCGACTAATCTCCCGAGAATGCCAACAATGTTCCAATCCCCGTTCCGAATGTTTTTATACCTCGGTTGGATACACAGAATCACCGCGGATTGACCTAGTCTGGCCCGCTTTCTTGGCCGACCAGGGAACGCGCAGGACGATATCCCAGCAGGGAAGAGATAACATGATGATTCTGAAGATGAAGAAGGAGGACCTCTCAACCTTCCTCGACAGCATCAGGGAATGGGGGGAGCTGTGGGGGCCCGTCAAGAAGGGCGACAAGTGCACCTATGCCAAGGTCGACTCGCTGTCCCAGATGGACCTGAAGGCGACCCGGACGATTATCCCGCCCAAGAAGTTCCTGTACCCGCCCCGGTTCACGATGTTCGACTACGACGAGGAGGGGTACGTCGAGAGGCTGGGGGACGTCCCGAAGAGGATCCTGTTCGGCATACACCCGTGCGACCTGCACGGCGTGCTCATAATGGACAAGCTGTTCCTTGAGAAGTACAACGATCCATACTACCGGGAGCGCCGCGAGAAGACTCTCTTCCTCGGCCACAGCTGCATCCCGGACGACAAGTGCATGTGCTTCGCGACCAACACCGACTTCATCGCCGAGGGGTTCGACCTGTTCTTCACCGACCTCAAGATGTTCTACCTCGTCTGGGTGGGCTCGACCAAGGGCCACGACCTCGTGCGGATGAGGCCGGAGCTGTTCAGCCGGGAGCTCGACAAGAACGACATCCTGAACTACACCGAGTACAGGAAGTGGAAGAACGCCCAGTTCAAGGCCCAGGTGGACTTCACGGGAATGCCTGACATATTCGAGCTCGCGTACACCAGCCCGATCTGGGACCAGCTGGCGGAGAAGTGCCTCTCCTGCGGCCAATGCTCGATGGTGTGTCCGACCTGCAACTGCTACAACGTCACCGACGAGGTCGAGCTGGGCGCGCTCGAGGGCACCAGGGACAGGTTCTGGGACAGCTGCATGTTCAGGGAATACTCGCTGGTGGCCGGCGGGAGCAACTTCCGCGACAAGCGCGCCGACCGGCTGAGGCTCTGGTACACACACAAGCTGCAGGCGTTCATAGGAGAGTTCGGCAAGCCGGCGTGCGTGGGCTGCGGGCGGTGCGTCAGCACGTGCCCCGTGGACATCAATGTCGTCACCGTTTCGAACGCCCTCAAGGAGCTGGAGGTGGGCAAATGAAGAAGATGTGCGTGGTCCTGGACGAGAGGGAGGTGCAGGACAACCCGTTCAAGCCGGAGATGTTCAGGATCGTGAGACGGTACCCGCTCACGAGCGATGTGAACTTCTTCCAGGCGAGGCCTATGGATGTCGACGAGGCGCTGAAGTTCAACTACCTGCCCGGCCAGTTCATCATGCTTTCAGTCGTCGGGGAGGGGGAGGCGCCCTTCTGCATCTCGTCGTCGCCGACGAGGCCCGGGCTGCTGGAGTTCTGCATCCGGAACGTCGGGACGCTCACGAGCTCCCTCTCCAACCTGAAGGAGAACCAGACCATCGGCATCAGAGGGCCCTACGGGAACGGCTTCCCGATGGACAAGCTGGAGGGCAAGGACATAATGATCGTCGCTGGCGGGCTCGGGGTGGCGCCCCTGAGGTCGCTCTTGCTGAACATCCTGGACGACAGGGACAAGTTCGGCAAGGTCACATACATGTACGGCGCGAGGACGCCCGAGCTCATGCTCTTCAGAGACGAGTTCATGAGGTTCAAGGAGCGGGACGACATCAACTGCCTCCTCGCCGTGGAGAAGGACGAGTCCGGCACATGGAAGGACAAGTTCGGCATGGTGACCTCGCTTTTCAAGGACCTTGGGCCGATCGACGCGAAGAACACCGTTGCAGTAGTCTGCGGACCCCCGGTCATGTACAAGTTCGTGATGGAGCATGTGGTCAAGCTCGGGATCCCGAAGCACCAGATCCTGATGACGCTCGAGAGGCGCATGAAGTGCGGCATCGGGAAGTGCGGCCACTGCGCGATCGAGTACCTATATACGTGTATAGACGGACCGGTGTTCTCTTGGTGGGACGTTCTACACATGAAGGAGCTCATAGGGAGGGGAGCTAGTGACAAGACATTCGCCTAAGATCGGCGTTTACGGGTTCACGGGCTGCGCGGGAGACCAGCTCATGATACTCAACTGCGAGGACCAGCTGGTAGACCTCTTCGGAGCAACGGAGATCCGCTCGTTCGTGATGGCCAAGAGCGACAACCACGAGGGAGAGCTCGATGTCGCGTTCATCGAGGGGTCGATCTCGACCGAGGAGCAACTCAAGAGGCTCAAGGAGATCAGGGAGCGCTCGAAGGTCATGATCGCCATCGGCACATGCGCGTGCCACGGCGGCCCCCAGTCCATGAAGCTCGGCGAGAACAAGTTCGACGAGATGTACAAGAAGGTCTACGGGAACGCGAAGATAGCAATCTCGAAGGCGTTCGAGGCGCAGCCGATAGACGCGTTCGTCAAGGTGGACATGTACATCCCTGGCTGCCCGATCGACAAGGCGGAGTTCCTCGGCGCGGTCACGAAGCTCGTCGCCGGAAGGCATCCCTACCTGCTGAAGGCGCCCGTGTGCCTCGAGTGCAGGTGGAAGGAGAACCCGTGCATACTCTATTCAGGCAAGTTCTGCGGAGGGCCTCTCACCAAGGCCGGGTGCGGGGCCATATGCCCGTCGATGAACCTCCCGTGCGTGGGCTGCTGGGGCCCTACGGACGACCTCAACGCCAGCTCTGAGTACAACCTGCTTAAGGAGAAGGGCTACAGGTCCGAGGAGATCATCCAGAAGATGAAGAAGTTCGGCGGGGCGAAGATGGCCAAGCTCGTCGCCGAGTTCGACAAGAAGGAGGCGAAGGCATGAGGGAGCTCAACGTCGAGTCCCTGGCAAGGGTCGAGGGCGACGGCGGGATCACCGTCACGCTCGACGGGAAGAAGGTCAAGAGCGTCACCCTGGACATCCACGAGGGTCCGAGGCTCATCGAGCAGCTCGTGAAGGGCATGAAGCCGGAGGACGACATCACGGTCATCCCCAGGATATGCGCCATATGCACGCTCTCGCACAGGTACTCGGCGCTCAGGGGCCTGGAGAAGGCGCTCGGGGTGGTGCCCCCGGAGAAGGCCCAGATGACCCGCGAGCTCATGATGCTCGGGGAGAACGTCGAGAGCAACTCCCTGCACACGTTCATGCTGGCGCTCCCGGACTTCCTGGGATATCCGTCGGCGATCGCGATGCTGAACGACTACCCGGACGACGTTAAGCGGGCCCTGCGGCTGAAGAAGTTCGGGAACCACGTCATGGCCGTCACCAGCGGCAGGATCGTCCACGGAGAGAACCCGATCATCGGGGGCTTCGGCAAGTACCCGACAAAGAAGGCGCTCGAGGAGATCAGGCTCAAGTCGCACGAGCTCGTCCCGGACGCGGTGAGGGACGTCGAGCTGTTCGCGTCCTTGGAGTACCCTGCGTACCCCGAGGAGGACATGGTGTTCATGTCCGTGAACGCCCCCAAGAAGCAGTACGGGTTCGCCGGGGACAGCATACTCATCTCGAACGGCAAGGAGTCCGATGTCGAGGACTACAAGAAGCTCACGAACGAGAGGGTCGTCAGTCACTCGTTCGCGAAGAGGTCGTTGTACCACGACAAGCCCTTCACCGTGGGGGCGAACGCCAGGATGATCAATATGGGGAAGAGGCTGGACGGCCAGGCGAAGGACCTGTTCAAGGAGCACTACAGCGAGCGGTGGCTCATGAACCCGCTGTTCAACAACCTCGCGCAGGCCATCGAGATGCTCTGGTCGCTCGAGCACATGCCCGATGTGTGCGACCAGCTGGCGTCCATGGACGACCCGCCCAACGCTCAGCCCACGAGGCAGACGGGGACGGGCACGGGCGCTGTCGAGGCCCCGAGGGGCACGCTGTACCACCACTACGAGATCAAGGACGGGCTGATCGAGGTCGCTGACATCATCACGCCGACTGCCCAGAACCTCGACGACATCGAGAAGCACATGAAGGTGACGGCCGAGAGGATGCTGGCGGAGGGCAAGAGCGACGACGAGGTCAGGCTCAAGCTTGAGATGGTGGCGAGGGCGTACGACCCATGCATAAGCTGCGCGACGCACCTGGTGGAGCTCAGAAGGATCTGAGGGCACAGCTCGAGGAGATCGCCTCCAGCGGCGAGGTGTACGTGCTCGGGCTGGGCAATACCGATAGGTCTGACGACGGAGCGGGGGTTCTGGTCGCGCAGGCGCTGAAGGGCGAGTTCCCGACGCGCGCGTTTTCCGAGCACGACGGCGTCGAGGGCACGGTGCTGGACATCTCTGAGAAGGGCGACGGCGCGACTGTGTTCTTCGTCGACGCGGCGAACCTCGGCGAGAGGCCCGGAACTGTCAAGGTGGTCAAGCGCGAAGACATCAGGGACAGGGAGATCACGACCCACCGAGTCCCTGTGGCGCTCATGGCGTCGATCCTCGAGAAGGCCGGCTCCAGGTCCGCCGTCATATGCGTGCAGCCGAAACAGATCGAGTTCAGGGGAAGGGTCTCGCAGCCCGTCGCGCGCTCGATCGACGAGGTCGTCGAGGCCCTCCGCGGGCTCATGACCGCAAGAGATCGATGAGATTCCAGGACGCTGGACCGAAGCTTGACAGCACGGGAAAGCTTTATGTCGGACAATCCCATACTACGAGTCCCGTGAGATGGGAATGAAGGTTATTGTCGTCTCAGGGGGAGTTTTGTCAGGGCTCGGCAAAGGGATCACATCCTCTTCGATAGGATGCGTCCTGAAGGCGAGAGGCCTGAAGGTGACGGCGATGAAGATCGACCCGTACCTGAACTTCGACGCTGGCACCTTGAACCCGTTCGAGCACGGCGAGGTGTTCGTGCTCGACGACGGATGCGAGGCCGACCTGGACCTCGGCAACTACGAGAGGTTCCTGGACACGAACCTCGCGTCGGACAACGTCGTGACCACGGGGAAGGTCTACGGGGCCGTGATAGAGAAGGAGCGCGCGGGCAACTTCCTCGGAAAGACCGTCCAGATCATACCGCACATCACCAACGAGATCAAATCGATGATCTCCAACGTGGGCATCAAGGCCGGCGCTGAAGTGACGATAGTGGAGCTGGGGGGAACGGTCGGCGACATAGAGTCGATGCCGTTCCTCGAGGCCATGAGGCAGATGCACGCGGAGATGGGGCACGAGAACTTCCTGTTCGTGCACACCACACTCGTCCCGGTCCTCGGGACCCTCCAGGAGCAGAAGACGAAACCGACTCAACACTCAGTCCGAGAGCTGAGGGCCCAGGGGATCCAGCCGGACGTCATAGTCGCGAGAAGCGAGAAGCCGCTGGAGGACGGCGCCCGCAGGAAGATCGCCCTCTTCTGCGACGTGCCGGTCGAGGCGGTCGTGAGCGCGCCGGACGCGAAGTCGATCTACCAGGTCCCGATCTTCCTGGAGGAGCAGGGGCTCACGGACTATCTGCTCAAGCGAATGAAGCTGGATCTGAAGCCTGACGGGCTCGAGGACTGGAAGGTGTTCCTCGGGAAGGTCATGAAGCCCAAGCACGAAGTCAAGATCATGCTCGTGGGCAAGTACATGGATCAGCGCGACTCGTACATGAGCCATTACGAGGCCTTCACGCACGCGGGGGCGATGCTCGACACGAGCGTGAAGTTCCTGAGGGTCGAGGCGGAGAGCCTCTCGAAGGCCGACAACAGAGCCCTACTCAAAGAGGCTGACGGCATCCTGATCCCAGGCGGGTTCGGCGTCCGCGGGACGGAGGAGAAGATCGACGCAATCAGGTTCGCGAGGGAGAACAAGGTGCCGTTCCTGGGCGTGTGCCTGGGCTTCCAGCTGGCCAATGTGGAGTTCGCCAGGCACGTCCTGGGGATGGCCGACGCGAACAGCACGGAGTTCGACGCGCAGACGGCGCACCCGGTGGTCGACTTCCTCCCGGAGCAGAAGGGACTGACGAAGAAGGGGGCGACGATGAGGCTGGGGGCGCAGCCGGTCCTCGTCGACGAGGGCTCGAGGACCGCGGAGCTGTACGGCGCGACCGAGATCTCGGAGCGGCACAGGCACAGGTACGAGATCAACCCGCACTACATCGACATGATCCAGGAGAAGGGGCTGAAGTTCACGGGGAGGTCCCCGGACGGTAAGAGGATGGAGGTCGCGGAGCTCCAGGGGCACCCGTACTTCATCGGATGCCAGTTCCACCCGGAGTTCAAGTCCAGGCCTAAACGTCCGGCTCCTCTTCACTTGGGGCTGGTGAAGGCGGCTCTGGAGTTCTCTCAGAGGCGGGCTCGGTAGCCTCCCGCTTGGCCATCGGCGAGACGGCCTTCGGCAGCATCACCTTGAACACGGTGCCCTTAGTGAAATCGTCCTTCACGCGGTCCTCGACCCAGATGCGGCCGCCGAGCTTGTCCACGATCGACTTCACGATCGACAGCCCCAGTCCGAACCCCTTGATCCCGGTCACGCCCGTGGCGAACCTCTCGAATATGACCTTCTTCCTCTCGTCCGAGATGCCCCTGCCATGGTCGGCCACAGACACTATCCAAGAGGCCCTTTGCGGGGTCACCTCCTCCGAGATCGTGACATCCACCCTCACGCGCTTGGACGGGTCGAACTTCACGGAGTTAGAGAGGAGGTTCACGAAGAGCTCCTTGAGGTAATCGTTCGCCATCGTGTAGTACATGTCCTGGATCAGGCGGGAGGAGATGACCGCGCGCTTGTCCGGCGGGGTCGACTTCTCGACGACCACTATCGCCTCGGAGACGGCCTTCTGGATATCGGTCGGTACCAGCTCCGCTTCCGACATCATGCGGACCTTCGCGAGCATCCGGATGTTGTCTATCAGCCGGGCGTTGTTCTTGACCTGCGTCAGCGCCCTGTCCGCGTACTTCCGCTGGCCCTCCTCCAGGCGCTTGTCCTGGAGCAGCAGCTCGATGTAGCCCATGATGCCCTGGTTGAAGTTGTTGATGTCGTGAGTCATGAGGTCGTTCAGCAGGGCGATCTCGTTGGTGGCCATGACCTGGTTCTCGAACGCCTTCGAGTTCTCGATCGCGATCGAGGCTATCCCGGCCAGGATCTCCAGGACCTCGATCTGGGATCTCGTGGGCATCTTCCAGTCGACGGGCTCGTCCACCAGGAGATACCCGGTCAGCCTGCCGCCCCTGTCCCGAAGGGCGCACATCAGTATGTCCCGCTCGTGCCACGCGTCAGGGGATGCCCTCGGCCTGCTCGCGAGCTCGGGGTTCGCGAGGAACTCGAACGTCTCGACGCCGTAGTCCTGGTCCTCGTACTTCCGGTAGTAGCTGGTCTGGCCCACCTTGAACCGGTCGTCGAAGTCGTCTAGGATGCTCTTGGCGGGCCTCGCGGTCCTCATCTGGATCCACGAAGGGTACCCCGCGGAGGCCTTGTAGATGAAATTGTCGTGCTCGAGGTCGAACAGCCCGACGGACGCGCGCTTGAACCCGAACGATTTCACGATGATCTCCACGATGCGCTGCAGCAGCTTGTCGAGGTCGTCCATGTACATCACGGACATCGTCAGCTCGAGGACGTTCGCCATCTGCTCGACCTTCTTCCTGCTCTCCTCGAACAGGGCTTCCCGGGCCTGGTAGAGGGTGGCGTTCTCTACGGCGACAGCCGCCTGGCTGGCAAAGAGCTGGGCAATCTCGAACTCCGAGTCCGTGAAAATCGGCCCGCCGTCCCTGTACAGCGCCAACACGCCTATGACCTGCTCCTTGCCGACGAGCGGGATCGCCATCATCGCCTCCTTGTCCCTGGAAGGCGTCCCCTGGACCTGGACGAGCCGCGGGTCCAGGGAGGTGTCGTTCACGAGCACGGCCTTCCCCGTCCGGGCGACATGCCCCGTGATCCCCGAGTCTATCGGCGCTGAATCTGCCATTATCTCGGGCGTGAACGGGCCCCGGGAGAAGACGGGCTTGAGGATCCCCTTCGTCCAGTCGGCCTTGTAGAATGTGATCTCGTCGTTCCAGACGACCTCCTTGAGCTTGTTGGCGACGACCTCGTAGAGGCTCCCCGATTCTAGCTGCCGCTGCATGGCGAGGGCGGTGTCCAGCAGGGCCAGCTGCGAGTGCACCCTCTGGTTCAGCGTGGAGACGAGGTTCGCGTTCTCGAGCGCGATGGCCGCGTGGTCCGCGAGCGACGAGAGGAACAGGGCGTCGCTCTTTGTGAACCCCTTCCCGTCCAGCTTGTTGTAGACATTGATCGTGCCGATTCCTCTGCCTTCCACGATCATCGGAGCCGCGATCATGGACTTGATGTCGAAGAGCTCAGCGTCCCTCTCGCTGGAGTCGGGGTCGGCCGTGTAGTCGTTCGACATCTCGGTCTTCAGCAGCCTGAGGGCGCGACCAGTCACGCCGAGCTCGGGGTCGAACCTCAGCCCCTTGATCTTCTCCTTGTCGATTCGGTATGGAGCGACCCAGGTCAGGGTCTTCGCAGCCTCGTCCACCAGGCCCACCATGGCCTTCTCGGCCTTCAGAAGCGTCGCGGCGTCCCGGGACACCTGTTCCATCACCACGCTGGGCTCGAGCCTGTACGAGATCTGCTTGCTGATCCTGTCTATGACGGACAGGGCGGCCTCGCGCTCCCTCGCCTCCGTGTACACCCTCGCATTGGTTATGGAGTTGGCCAGCATGTCCGCCAGCATCTCCAGGATGTTTACGTCGTTCCGGGTGAACGCGTCCCTGACCTCGCTCTGGACATCGAGGACTCCCAGGACCTCTCCTCTGAAAGTGATGGGCACCGAGACCTCGGACCTCGTGCCTATGAGATACTTCCTCACGTACCTCGGGTCCGATTCCACGTTCCCGCTCACGAGGGTCTCCCCGAAGTAGGCGGCGTGGCCGATAATCCCCTCCTTGAGCTTCTGACGCATGTCCCTCGGGATCATCTCCATGTCCCGGCCGTATAAGGCCCTAAGGTAGAGGTCCTCGCGCTCCTTGTCCATCATCATCAGGAAAACATGCGGGTACCCGAACCCCTGCCCGATCGACTTGGCGAACTCGGCCATTAGCTCGTCGAGGTCGAGTAGGGATGTGACGACCCTGCTTATCTTGTTGATCGTCATCAGCTGGCTCACGCGCCTCGCCAGCTCAGTGGTCCTCGCCTCCATCTTCGCCTCGAGCTCGGACGTGTACTTCTCGTGCTCGACCCTCTCGGTCTTCTGGCTCGTGACGTCGCCCAGGATGCCGGCGACGGCGACTGTCCGACCGCTGGAGTCCTTGACGGGCTTCGCGTCGACATGTGCGTAGTAGCGGCTGCCGTCCCTCCTGAGCCCAGTCATCTCCCCGCGCCAGCCCCGGTCCGCGGCGGCCTTCATGATGGCCTGCATGGTCGCCCCGGAGGAGCTTCCGCCCGTGATGTCCGTCATGCTCAGGCCAGCGACGCTCTTGTCGTCGTACCCGGTGAGCTGGACATAGGCCTTATTGATGTATATGATCCTGCCATCGAGGTCGGATATGCAGATGGAGTCGGACATCTGGTCGATGGACGCCGTGAGCGTCTCCAGCTTCTGCTCGGTGAGCGCCCGGTCCGTTATGTCCCTCTCCTCCGAGATCCAGTATGCCTTCCCCGAGGACGGGTCGACGAACTTGCTCACGGAGAACTCGTAGACGTTCCCCTTGGAGTCCCTTCCCTTGCGCACGTAGGGACCCTTGCTGTAGTCCCAGTCTCCCTTGACCGGGCAGCGAGAGCAGATATCGTCTGACCCGAGCTCCGTCTCGTAGCACTTCCGTCCGGACAAGTCGCCAAGCTCGGTCCGGATGGCCCTGTTGACGAAGACGACCGTCATTTCATTGTCCACGACGGACACTCTGTTGGAGATGCCGTCGAGGGCCTTGAAGAGGGCGTCGCTCGGGCCAACTGCTCTGGCATCATCTCTGTCCGTTGGGGGAGTGCGGGGCGTCGTCGGGCTCACCAAACCGATAAGAATCCGGTCCGGTTGGCATTGACCTGTCTTGGGCATAAAGCTTTCGAGGTGATGTGCGGCGAGGATAGTGCGGGGCGGTCCGGCGCGGCGTCTCCGACCGGACGAAGGCCAGGCCAGTCAATCCAATACATTTAACTAGGCCGTCCCCTATCAAACCACGATGGTAGCTGAAGAGGCCTTCGACTACGAGGCGCTGCTAGACCGGGCGAAGAAGAAGCTCCCCGCCACCCTCGAGTCCCATGACAGGTTCCAGGTCCCGGAGCCGGATGTGATGATTGAAGGCAAGACCACCGTCATTAGGAATTTCGGGGACATAGCCGACGCCCTGAGACGGGACGCCGACCACCTGCTCGGCTACCTCCTGAGGGAGCTCGGGACGGCGGGCACCATGGAAGGTCGAAGGGTCGTGTTCAAGGGCAAGGTCTCGGCCTCGCAGATATCCGAGAGGATCAAGAGCTACGTGGACGAGTACGTCCTGTGCTCCGAATGCAACCGGCCGGACACCAAGATCGTCAAGGACGGGAGGGTGCTGATCCTGGTATGCGAGACATGCGGCGCCCACAGGCCGGTCCATGTCAGGAAGCAGGTCAAGATGGCGGAGGCCAAGGAGATCGAGGCTGGCCAGACCTACGACCTTATGATAGAGGATGTCGGCAAGAAAGGCGACGGAATCGCTCGAAAAGGCAACTTCATCATCTACGTTCCGGGGACGGCGAAAGGGTCCCAGGTGAAGGTCAAGATAGAGAAGGTTTCGGGCACGGTCGCCTTCGGGACCCTCGTGCGCACTTGATTGTCCTCACGGGACCACGAGTCTTCCCCTGAACGAGACCACCGCGGAGCCGCCCACCTCCACCTTCTGTATAGCCGGCCCGCGCTTCTCGATCCTCACATGTATCTCGGACGGCCTGCCCATCCAATGGCCCTGCTCGACCACGATGTCCTCGTGCTTCTCCCTGGGTATCAGGTCGTTCACGACGAGGTACGCCCCAAGGGCGCCCGCGGGCAGCCCGGAGGCCGGGTCCTCGAGCATTCCCGGGGACGGCGCGAAGAACCTCGCGTGCACGGTCGAGCCTTCCGAGAGCACGCCCCACGTGAAGGCATAGATGCCGGCCACGTCCAGCTCCCTAGAGAGAGCTGACAGCTCGTCCTTCTTCGGCTCGAGCCTCCCGATGATGTCAATGGACCTCACGGGGACTATAAGGCACGGCAGGCCGGTAGACGCCCTGCTGATTGGGAACTCGTCGTGGAAGATCGCGTCCACGCCGACTCCGAGCGCGCTCGCGACGTCCTTGATGTCGCCCTCGTCGGCGAACATCGGCCTCTTCTGGGCCATCCACACCCTTCTGAGGCCCTCGTCGTCCGACTCGATGGAGAAGGGAAGTATGCCGATGCTGGTCTCTATCCTGCGCCGGCCGCCCTGGGCGCCTCCGAACATGCCCCTCTCGGCCAGGCACCAGACCGCGCCCACGGTGGCATGGCCGGACAACGGCTCCTCGGAGAACGGAGAGAAGTATCTCAGCCGCAGGTCGGCCTTCTTCGATCTCAGCACGAACGCCGTCGATGGAGAGCCGGCATCGAAGGAGATCCGCTGCATCTGGACCTCGTCGAGCGAATCCGCCTCGGGCACCACGGAGGCGGGATTGCCCATGTAGAGCTCCTTGGTGAACACGTCGACCTTCAGAATTTCGAGTTCAGGCACATCCATGTCACGGCAATTCGTCTATTTTGAACTTGTCGAAAGAAACTATTTTTAAACCTGCTCGGGATAGCGGGGACAAATGGACGCATCTGTCAGGTCCGTACTGATAATGGGACTGGTGTTCGTCGCGGCCCAGCTCGGAGCGCTCGTGATGGTCTCGTCGGTCCTCGGCGCGCAGTATGCGGCCTTCGAGAACCCGAACGATCCGATGATACCGATCCTGTACATCCTGGCTATGGTCCTGTTCACGTTCCTCGTGCTGTACATCATCAAGAAGCACAGGGAGAACATCGTCAGGCTGGTGTTCCTGGGCGCGGTCGCGTTCACGATATTCTACGTCGTGCTCGTCACGATGTACCTCGTCGACACCGGGCTGATCGCGCTGTCGGTCGCGATAGCGGTGACCGCCGTGATCACCTACTTCCTCGTGAAGAAGCCGGAATGGTATGTCATCGACGCCGCGGGCGCGATCGTCGCAGTCGGCGTCATCGGCATATTCGGCATCTCGCTCGACATCCTGCCGGTCATGGTGCTCCTGATCGTGCTCGCGGTGTACGACGCGATCTCGGTGTACGGCACGAAGCACATGGTGGCGCTCGCAGACGGCGTAACCCAGATGAGGCTCCCCATCCTGCTCGTGATCCCGAAGAAGAAGGATTACTCCTATCTGAACCAGAAGCCCCTCAAGCAGCAGCTGGATGAGGGCTCGGAGAGGGAGGCGATGTTCATGGGGCTGGGGGACATAATCATCCCGGGAGTGCTCATATCCTCGGCCTTCTACTTCCTTCCGTCGGACCTGGTCGCGGGCGTCCCCGGGAGATTGCTGGTTTCCCTGGGGACGCTCATCGGGTCCGTCGTCGGCTTCGGGGTGCTCATGAGGTTCGTGCTCAAGGGGAACCCGCAGGCGGGGCTCCCGTTGCTGAACGGCGGAGCCATAATCGGTTACATAGTCTCGTACATCCTCGTCTTCGGCAGCCTCTCGCTGGGGATAACCCTGGCATGGTGATTCCAGATGGACGTCAACATCCTCGTCTGCTCTGACCTGCACGCGTCCGAGGAAGGGCTTGAGATGGTCAAGAGGCACGCCAACTCGAAGGAGTACGACCTTCTCGTGTGCTGCGGCGACTTCACGACCTACGGCCCTGCGGACTTCGCCGCGAGGTTCCTGAAATCCGTGAAGGGCACGAAGGTGCTCGCGGTCCCTGGGAACTGTGACACCCCGGAGACGGTCAGCGTGCTCGAGAAGGAGCACGCGAGCGTGCACAACCGGAGAGTGGAGTTCGGAGGATGGCGGTTCTTCGGGTTCGGAGGATCGACCCCGACGAGCATGGGGATGCCTTTCGAGGTCCCCGAGGACGAGATGGTGGCGTCGCTGATGGCTATCGCCTCCGCGGGGGGAGTGATGGTGACGCACATGCCCGCATTCGGCATGAACGACAAGGGCCGCGCGGGGAAGCATGCAGGCTCCCGGGGCATACTGAAGGTGGCCCAGGAGTTCAGGCCGAGGCTGGCGATCTCCGGGCACATGCACGAGTCGAGGGGCATGGAGACTTC
>JAJYIS010000128.1 GCA_021789945.1 Thermoplasmata archaeon
GCCGCATCCCATGCACGCCTTGCGCCTGACGAGCACTCTTGCCTTCAGGGCGTCGGAGTTGATCCCCTTGGACCCGTCGAACTCGCCCGAGCTCCAGTCCCGCGTGGGAAGTATGGAGGCGTTCTGGCTCATGTCGACTATGATTGGAGTGCCGTCCGTGATCGAGCCCGCGTGGTCGGGGTTCTCCACGACGTCCTTCAAGAGCATCTGCTTGGTCATCTTGACGAACTCGTCGATGTCGGGGACATCGACGCCCTGGGTCCCCCTGACGGCGACCGCCTTGAGGTTCTTGGACCCGAATACTGCGCCAGAGCCGCCCCTTCCAGCGTTGCGGGTGATGTCGCTCGTGATGCCGGCTATGAGCGAGAGCTTCTCTCCCGCCGGACCGGTGGACGCGACCCTCGCGCGCTTCTCCCCGGTCTCCTTTCTTATGAGCTCCTCGGTCTTGAAGTTGTCCTTGCCCCAGATGTTCTTCGCATCCCTGAGCTCGGCCTTGCCGTCGTTGATCCACAGATAGACCGGCTTGCTGGCCTTGCCCTTGATGATCACGCCGTCGAAGCCCGCGTACTTCATCTCGGGTCCGAAGTAACCTCCCGCGTAGCTGTCAAGGAACGTGCCGGTCAGGGGGGACTTCGTGACGATGGCGTATCTGCTCGTCAGCGGCACCATCGTCCCCACGAGTGGGCCGGTCCAAATCATGAGCACATTGCCCGGCGACAGCGGATCGACGCCGGGCTTCAGCTCCTCGAACAGGTACCTCGCGCCGAGCCCCTTGCCGCCTATGAACCGCTTGGTCCACTCCCGGTTGATGGGTTCGGTCGATATCTTCTCGTCAGACAGGTTTACCCTAAGCACCTTTCCAGTGTATCCATCTGGCATCGTTGTCACCTCTTGAGGACGCCCTTGGGGCATATCTCGACGCATTGGGGCGTTCCTCCGCACAGGTCGCACTTGATCGAGTATGAGCCTGAGGGGTCCATCCAGCAGCCGTCATGCGGGCATGCCTCCACGCACGCGCCGCAGCCGGTGCACTTCTCCTTGTCGACGACGTATATGCCCTGGCCCTCGTCGAGGACGATCGCCTCGGCCGGGCACGCGTCGACGCACGGATGCTCGTCGCACTGGATGCAGTACCTGATCTTAAAGTCGCCAGGATCCGGGAACCTGTCGTCCACCTCGATCCTCGACTCGCTGGGATTGAACTTCTTCACGTGCGTGCCCGAGCAGACGAGCATGCACAGCTCGCATCCAGTACACTTCTCCTTGTCGGCCTTCAGGCCTTTGGTCATCCGTTCGTCCTCCTTGGGTTCGTGAATCATTCCTCAAACACGCATGGACTGTACCCTCATCGGCTCAGCGAAAACCTGGACACCTGAGTCGGGAATTGGGTTACCATGCCCCCCTTCGGGACCGAAATGAGATTGTGGACTGCGTATTTAGAGATTGTCGGATTCCAGACCGCGCGGCCAGCTCCTCAATTCGATATGCTCGTGCGGACCTAACGGTGACAGGGGCGGACACGCCCTCGCGTCCTCAGTAGACACGAGTGCGCGCGCCCACACGAGCAATCTAGTTATATCCACTGGATGTTCGGTTCTCCCTGATGATAGCACCCGGAACAAGAATCCTTTTGGTGAGCGCAGACGGAAGGAAGTTCGTCCTCAGCGCCGGCAAAGGGATGATCGATGTCCGCGGGCTCGGTGTGCTCGACGGCGACCTCCTATGCGGACTGTCTCTCGGGGAGACCATGAAGATAGGAGGGCAGGAGTTCACGGTCCTCAAGCCGAGCATCAAGGACCTCATCGGAATGATCGAGCGGAAGGCTCAGGTGATGATCCCCAAGGACAGCTTCATGATACCCCTTCATCTCGACCTCGGCTGCGGGAGCAAGGTAATAGAGGGAGGGCTAGGCTCGGGAGCGATGACGCTGGTCCTTCTGAAGGCCGTCGCCCCGGAGGGCAGGGTGATCTCATACGAGCTGAGAGAGGACCATGCGTCCATCGCAAGGAGGAACGTGGAGCTCACCGGTCTCGGCGCGTGTTGGGAGCTCCATATAGCCGACATATGCAAGGCGGACATCGAGAAGGAGGTCGACGCCGCTGTGATTGACATCCCGAATCCATGGGACGCGCTCGAGAACATCATCCGGGCGCTCAGGGTCGGAGGCCATATCTGCTGCTACGTGCCGAACGTGAACCAGCTCGAGACCGCGGTCAGGAAGATGAGGGCATTGGGCATGAGCGAGGTCGTTTCCTTCGAGACTCTTCAGAGGGAGATGGTCGTCCATGACGGCGGCGTGCGGCCCAGCTTCGACACGCTCGGACACACTGGTTATGTCATCTTTGGACGCAAGATGAGGCTTTGAACGCAACCAGAGTCTCCTCAAATCCTCAAAAGCTAAGTATCCCGTACATATTCTGAGGAAACAGGTGAATCGGGGATGGTCGTCGCAGAGGTCAGGGTCGAGCTGAAGAAGGGGGTGGCCGACCCTGAGGGCAAGAACACTCTGAAGGCCCTGGAGCTCCTTGGGTTCGAGGGGCTCAAGGACGTGAAGTCCGTCAAGGTCTTCGAGATCCAGATGGACGGAGAGGCGGGGGACGTGGAGAAGAAGGTGGACGAGATGTGCAGGAGGCTCCTGGCCAACCCCGTGATACACAACTACTCGATCAAGATCACCTGAGGGGCCGGCATGTCAACAGAGAAGTTGTACACCCGCCGGGATGTCCCGTTCGAACTCGCCGAGATAGACCTCGAGAACGCGTCAGACGAGCAGCTGGCGGAGATCAGCTCCGATAGCGGCACCGGCCTTTCGGTCGAGGAGATGCACAGGGTCAGGGACTACTTCAAGGAGAAGGGGAGGAGGCCGACCGATGTCGAGGTGCAGTCCCTCGGGCAGGCCTGGAGCGAGCACTGCTGCTACAAGAGCTCGAAGATCTACCTCAAGGAGTACGTGTTCGGCATAGACACGCCCCAGGTCCTGGACAGGGGCGACGCGGGCGTGATGGAATTCGACAAGGACCACGCGTACGCGCTGAGGATCGAGAGCCACAATCACCCAAGCGCGGTCGAGCCGTACGGCGGCGCTGCGACCGGCATCGGGGGAATTATCAGGGATGTCCTCTGCATGGGGGCGCAGCCGATCGCCCTGGTGGACCCTCTGTTCTTCGGGCCGCTCGATTACCCCGTCGAGAAGCTCTCGCCCGGCATCAAGCATCCCAAGTACCTCCTGGGCGGGATCGTCGCGGGGATCAGGGACTACGGGAACAGGGTAGGCCTCCCTACGGTCTCGGGCGGGCTCTGGTTCGACGAGAGCTACGTCGGCAACTGCCTCGTGAACGTCGGATGCGTGGGGATCGGCGAGAAGAAGGACTTCCGCAAGAACGCGGTCAAGGGCCCCGGGGACGTCCTCATACTCGTCGGAGGCCGCACGGGGAGAGACGGCATCCACGGCGTGACTTTCGCCTCGACGGTCCTGACCAAGGAGAGCGAGACGGAATCGAGGGGCGCCGTCCAGCTGGGCGACCCCATCATGAAGGAGCCTGTGATACACGCGCTCCTGGCGGCCAATGAGAAGAGGCTCGTGAACGGCATGAAGGACCTCGGAGGAGGGGGCCTCTCGTGCGTCGTCGGCGAGATCGCGCTCGCAGGGGGCTGCGGCGCGGAGGTCGACCTGTCGAAGGTCCCGCTGAAGGAGGAGGGCCTGGCGCCGTGGGAGATCTGGGTCTCGGAATCCCAGGAGAGGATGATGCTCGCGGTGTCGCCGAAGAACGTGAACGATGTTCTGCACATCTTCAGACTCTGGGACGTCCCGGCAACCCCGGTCGGGAAGGTCATCAAGGACAAGATCGTGAGGCTCTTCTTCCAGGGAGTGAAGGTGTTCGACATGGACCTCGAGTTCCTGACGGCAGGACCGATCTACTGCAGGCCGTGCGGGATCGAGAGGACGAAGAACGCCCGCCGGGAGAAGCTGCCGAAGGCAAAGGACAGGTACGACAGGGAATTGCTGAGGCTCCTCGGAGCGCCCAACATATGCAACAGGGAATGGGTGATCAGGCAATACGACCACGAGGTCCGGGGGAACACTGTCATCAAGCCGCTGCAGGGAAAGCTCGGGCACTCGAGCCACGGCGACGCGGCGGTGCTCAAGCCCATCGAGGACTCGTACCGCGGGCTGGCCATAGCCACGTCATCGAACCCGTTCGCCGCCGGCATCGACCCTTACAGGGGAGGCAAGAGCTGCGTCGACGAGATGTGCAGGAACCTGGTCGCGGTCGGCGCGAGGCCTCATTCGTTCACGAACTGCCTCAACTTCGGCAACCCCGAGAAACCCGACAGGCTGTGGTTGTTCAGGGAGGCCGTGAGGGGTATGGGCGAGGTCGCCGAAGCGCTCAAGATTCCCTCGCCGTCCGGGAACGTGAGTTTCTACAACGAGAGCCCCGGGGGTGCGGTCCTTCCCACACCGGTCCTTCTGGGGTGCGGCATCGTGAGGGACATCAGGAAGTG
>JAJYIS010000129.1 GCA_021789945.1 Thermoplasmata archaeon
GTTTTCTACAGAGCAGTCGGAGGCCACCCGATTCTTTTATCCGTGAATGCTCATTTCGATGGCGGTGCTCGATGCTGGTCAGAACCCCTGACGGAAAGGTGGACATACGCGCTCTCTGGATGACCAGGGGGACTGTGCGCGCGATTGAACAAAGGTTGCTCCCGGGCAAATTCAAGATCGTCACTATCCGCACATACAAGGAGATGGCTGAAGCCATCTCGAACATGACCATCAGGGGTGCACCATCAATAGGAGCCGCAGCCGCCTACGGCATGGCCCTTGCATGGATCAAAGGGGAGGACCTCGACAAGGCTGCAAAGGTCATCAAGGACACAAGGCCTACCGCCCACGACCTGTTCTTCGCCGTCGATCTCATGCTCTCGAAGCGAGACGAAGACCTTGCCCGAGCTGCCGACGAGTTTGCCGATACTATTGTCGAGATGTGCTACAAGATAGGACAGAACGGCTCGGGCCTGATCAAGGACGGGAGCAAGATACTCACGCACTGTAACGCGGGCGCGCTCGCGACGGTGGACTTCGGGACCGCCCTCGCCCCGATCCGGGTCGCCCATAGGACCGGCAAGAGGATTTTCGTGTATGTTGACGAGACCAGGCCGAGGCTTCAGGGCGCGAAGCTGACCGCGTGGGAGCTGTTGAACGAGGGCATCGATCACGCGGTCATCTCCGACAATGCTGCTGGACACTACATGAAGGACAGCGTGGACCTGGTCATCGTCGGCGCGGACAGGATAGCCAGGAACGGCGATTTCGCAAACAAGATTGGGACCTACACAAAGGCCGTCCTTGCAAAGGAGAACAGAGTGCCATTCTATGTCGCCGCACCGGTCAGCACGTTCGACCTGAAGATCAAGAACGGCGATTCCATCCCTATCGAGGAGCGCTCCGAGGACGAGGTTCTGTTCCTCGACGACTGCAGGGTCGCCCCGAAGGGCTCTAGGGCATTGAACCCTGCTTTCGATGTCACGCCTGCGCGCTATGTCAAAGGCTTCATAACGGAGAAGGGCATCCTGAAGCCAGGGGACATATCCAGGAGAACTTAGGGATTGGCCGGGCCCCGGCATCCTTTTTAGCCAGGTCTTGGATACAGACCGAGATGATCCTCACAACCAAATGGTTCGGGAGCTTCCTGTGCGAGGAGGGCAAGGTCAAGCGCGCAGCTCTCTTCCCGAAGGATCCGAAGGAGATCGCCCTTCGCCTCGAGATGATCAGAAAGGGCGAGGTGCTCGAGGAGGAGCAGAGCCTAGCGTCCTCGGCGGACTTCGTGACCGACAGGCGGCTGGGCGAGTTCGGAAGGAGGACCAAGTTCGATTCATCGTTCATCAAGCCCGAGGACTATGGGTTCTCTCTTGACATCTACCGGGAGGCGACCATCGCCCTCGCGAAGTCTGCCGTGAAGGCCAGCATCGGACCGGACGTCCATCTCGGCCAGGCGGTGAGGGCGTATGACGATCTCGTCTCGACCAACAACCTCCTGTCTGAGCGCTTGCGCGAATGGTACGGGCTCCACTTCCCCGAGCTGGAGAACGTCCTGGGCGGAGATGCATACGTGAAGGCCATCGCGGATATCGGGGCGAGGAAGGATGTCCTGTCATCCCTCAATCTCAAAATGGACTCCATCGGGTCTGAGATCGAGCCTGACGACCTCAGCTCGCTCAGGACGCTCGCCTCAGCCTTGAAGGAGACGATGGACTCGAGAGCGAAGCTCGACCGCTATATTGACCTGAGGATGAAGACCGTCGCCCCGAACATCAGCTCTCTGGCAGGGCCAGTACTGGGCGCAAGGCTGATTATGCAGGCCGGCAGCCTTCAGCGGCTCGCATCGATGCCCTCCGGGACCGTCCAGCTGTTGGGCGCGGAGAAAGCCATGTTCAGGCACCTCAAGGAGGGGTCCAGGCCGCCGAAGCATGGGATACTCTTCCAGCATCCGTCAGTCCATGTCGCGCCGCCATGGCAGAGGGGAGCGATCGCCAGGGCACTCGCATCTAAGCTTTGCCTCGCTGCCAGAGCGGACGCATACTCTCACAACGATATCTCTGGCATCTTGAAGGAGCAGCTGGAAAGGCGGATCGTTGAGATCAAGAAGCAACACGCTTCCCCGCCGAGGAGACCCTCTGGCAAGAAGGGAAGGCGAAGGCGCTGACGCAAAAATCTTTTAAACAGTGAAAGTCTACGGATGCCCAAGGTAGATAGCAATGTCCACAGAGCAGGCGGAAGTCAGGGAACTGAAAGAGGGGCGGTACGTCAACATCGACGATGAGCCGTGCAAGATCCTTAGCATCTCGACTTCCAAGCCTGGGAAGCATGGAGAAGCGAAGGCGAGGATCGAGGCCATGGGCATATTCGATGGGAACAAGAAATCCGTCGTCTACCCAGTGAAGCACAAGGTCCAAGTCCCTTTGATAGACAAGCGGCAGGCCCAGGTCGTCTCAATCCAGGGAGGAGAAGCGCAGCTCATGGACCTTGAGACCTACGAGATGTTTCAGCTACCCATCCCGGATGACATGAAGGATACCCTGAAGGCAGGCGGGGACATCCTGTACATCGTCGCGATGGGCCGAAAGAAGATTACCAGGGTGTGATGATGCCGATCCGCGGCATGCTGAGGTTCGCGGACGCGCACTCTTCTTTTGATGAGGCAGAGTTCGTCATAGTTGGCGTGCCGTTCGACAAGACGACGACATACCGCAGCGGCACGAGGTTCGCTCCGACGACTGTCCGAGAGACCTCTCAGACGTTCGAGGTCGGGAATTTCGAGCACGGGACCAGCTTCGCGGACATCAAGGTCCACGATGCCGGCGACCTCTTCGAGGAGGGCACCGTCGACGAGATGGTCGGGTCGATCGAGGAGGAGGCCAGGAGGATCGTCTCGGCCAAGAAGTTCCCGATGTTCATAGGCGGGGAGCATTCGATCTCCCCTCCGGTGGTGAAGGCCTTCGGGGAGATCTCAGTCATAACGATCGATGCCCACCTTGACTTCAGGGACGAGTACCAGGGCCTGAGGAACAGCCACGCGTGCGCGCACAGGAGGATCGTCGACCATGTCGGGAAGGGCAACGCCTTCGCGTTCGGCGTCCGGTCGATTTCGGGCGAGGAGAAGACCGAGGACGCCCTGTACGCCGACTCCTTCAGGATCCAGAGAGAGGGCACGGAGAAGGTCTTCGACGAGATGCTCGGGAAGCTCAAGAGGGAACCGATCTACCTGTCCCTGGACATCGACGGAATAGACCCGTCGTACGCGCCAGGCACGGGCACGCCAGAGCCCTTCGGGCTGACGCCTTGGGATGTGAGGTACGTCATCGACAGGATCGGTCCGAGACTGGTGGGGTTCGATGTCGTCGAGATATGCCCGCCCTACGACAACGGCAACACATCGATCCTGGGTGCGAGGATGATGCGCGAGGTCATGGCCGTCAAGTGGAAGTCCTTGCATCGGGCCAAGTGACCTGCTAAGCCCTGACCAGTTTCTCGACCCTCTTCTTGTATTCCTCAGCGAGCTCCTTGGCCCGGAACGGAGAAGACGCCTCCGAGAACACCCTGAAGATGGCTTCGGTCCCCGACGGGCGCACGAGCACCCACCCGTCATCATCGTAGATCTTGACCCCGTCTGTGGTATCGACCCGCTTTCCGGAGACCGATCCTGCAAGCGCGGCCATGACCTTCTCCTTCTTGGCGTCGGGGCAAGCGGTCTTCGTCTTGTACTGGCTATATGAAGGGATCTCGTCATTGAGCATCGACAGCTTCCCGTTCTTCGCGACTATCTCGAGCATCTTCGCAGCGGCCATCGCGCCGTCCCTGCAGTACTGGAACTCCGCGAATATCAGGCCGCCGTTCTCCTCTCCCCCGAAGATGCCGCCCTTTTCCATCATCGTCCTCGCGATGACGGGCGAGCCCACCTTGGTGAATATGATCGACCCGTTGGCCATCTTGACGGCATCTTCGACGCACTTCGAGGATGCCACGTTGGTGACGACGGTCCTGCCAGGCTTCACCTTGCACGTGTGATATGCGACGAGGGCCAGTGTCCTGTCACCGTAGAGATACCTCCCGTTCTCGTCCACGAAGACCGTCCTGTCAGCATCGCCGTCATGGACCAGCCCGAAGTCGAATCCGCCCGCCTTCACGAGCTCCACGATGTCCTTGGTGTTCTCAGGCGTCGGCTCGCTGTCGTGGCCCGGGAACGCCCCGTTCGGGTCCCCGTTCAGGGTGACCGTCCTGACCCCGAGCCTCTCCATCAATCTGGGGGTGACGAAACATGCCGCGCCGTTCCCGCAGTCGACCGCGACCCTCAGATTGGCCCGTCTGATGGCCTGGACATCGACCTTCGACATTATGCCCGCGAGATACCTCTCGATCGCCGTCGTGAACGGGATGGTCCTTCCAACCTTCATCCAGTCTGCGCGAAGGAAGTCCCCGCTGTCGTATATCCGCTCGATCGCCTCCTCGTTCGACCGGCTCATCTCCGT
>JAJYIS010000028.1 GCA_021789945.1 Thermoplasmata archaeon
TCCATCCCGACGGCCCTCATCAGGCCTCTCGCGCCCGCCCTCGAGTCGCCCTTCCTCACCGCGTCGCTCCTGAGACGCGCCTCCTTCTCGTCGGCCAACGTCTCAGACCCCCAGCTTGAAGTCGTCGTGCAGTGCCTCGACGGCCTTCTTCGCGTCTTCCTTCCTGATTATGAACGAGATGTTGAGCTCGGACGAGCCCTGCGCGATGGCCCGGATGTTGACCTTGTTCGCCGCCATCGTCCCGAAGACGCGAGCGGCGACTCCAGGCGTGCCCCTCATGCCTGCCCCGACGACCGCGATGATGGACAGCCCGTCCTCCATGGACACCTCCCTCACCTGCTTGGAGCCGAGCAGAGACAGCTCCAGGGCGTTCTGGGCCTTGGAGCCTGCGGACTTCGGGATCGCGAGCGTGATACTCTCCTCGGACGAGCTCTGTGATATCATGAGGACATCGATCTCCTCGTCCGTCAGGACCTGGAGGACCTTCGCTGCCAGCCTCGGGGTGCCGACCATGCTCGCGCCGCTCACAGTAATCAGGCTAACGTCGTTGATGTTAGTGATGGCCTTCACCACGTCACCGTGCTTCACCTTGACCTCGCCGACTATGATTGACCCGCTGGCGTCTGGCGCCTTTAGGCTCTTCACCCTGAATGTCAGGCCGTACCTCGAGGCGCACTCCAGTGCCTTCGGGTGTATGACCTCGGCTCCGAAGTGCGCGAGCTCCATCGCCTCCGCGAACGAGATAGTGTCAATCATCTTCGCCGACTTGACGATCTTGGGGTTCGCCGTCATGAGGCCGTCGACGTCCTTCCAGACCCAGACCTCGTCTGCCTTTAGCGCCGCCCCGATTATGGAGGCCGTGTAGTCCGAGCCTCCCCGTCCGAGCGTCGTCTGGACCCCGTCCTGGGTCGCCGCAACGAATCCTCCGACGACTGGCATCGTCCCCTCCTCCATGACCGGTTCCAGGGTCTGGCGCACCTGGAGCGTCGTGACGTTCATCAGCGGGGTCGCCTCTCCGAACCTGTTGTCCGTGACGATCCCCGCCTCGCCTCCCGTGAACGCCTTCGCCTTAATGCTCATGTCCTCGAGGACGCCCGTCAGTAACGGCGCTGAGAGCTTCTCCCCGTATCCGAGCACGAAATCCTTGGACCTCGGCGTGAGCTCCCCGATGTGCGCGACGCCCATCAGGATGTTCCTCAGCTCCTCGCACCTCGTCTCTATCACCTTGATGGTCGACGCGAGGACGGCCTCGTCCATGATTGCGGACTCGGCGGCCTTCCTGTGGGCGTTCAGCGTCGAGTCGATGAAGTTCTGCACGCGCTCCTTGGATCCTCGTCCAGCATGTACGGCCATGTCCCCAAGGGAGTCCGTGACTCCGTACATCGCAGAGGTCACGACGGCAAGCTGATGTCCTTCCTTGTGGAACTTCCTGACTATCGTTCCCACTTTCCTCAGCTTGTCGCCGTCGGCGACGCTCGCCCCTCCGAACTTCATCACGATCTTCATGGTCTGACCCACTGGTAGTCCCGCGCGCCAGAAGAACCTATCTGGCGAATGTCCTCCTGATCTCAATCAAGTCTCTGATGACAGAGCTGGCCGTTTCCTTTCCTCCGGCCCCCTTGCCAACGAGGGTGATCTCACCCGCAGGATGCGTGTCGAACGAGAACGCGTTGAATGTCCCGCTGACGTTGAGCGGGTGCGTAACAGGGATCTCCTCGGGGCCGACCCTTGGACGCTTGTCCATCCTACCGATCAGCTTCACTGTCTGGCCCTTCGCCTTCGCCCTCTCGATGTCCTCGGTCGCGACATCGGAGATCCCCTTTACCTTCACGTCACCGAGAGACAGCGAGCTGCCGAGGACGTAGTTCGATATGATCACGAGCTTGCACGCGGTGTCGAAGCCGCCCACATCGTAGGTCGGGTCCGCTTCGGCATATCCCAGACGCTGAGCCTCTGCCAGAGCGTCCTTCATCCGGGAGCCTTCCGAGGACATCTTGCTCAGGATGTAGTTCGTCGTGCCGTTCAAGATGCCGCTGATCGACCTGATCTGGCTGCCTTCGAGGCACTTCTTCGCGAAGTCCAGCACGGGCGTCCCGCCTCCGACCGTCCCGCTGAACTTGAACATGATCTTGTTGTGGCTCGCCAGCTCGATCAGCGCGGGCATCGCGACCGCGAGAGGGCCCTTGTTCGTGCACACTATGTGCCTTCCCTCCTTCATCGCGGCCTTCAGATGGCTGAGACCAGGCTCGCCCTTCTTGAGGTCCGTCGGAGTGGCCTCCACAACGACCTCGCAGTCGACCTCCTTGATCGCGTCGAGGCCGGTCCTTCCTCTCAGGTAGGTCCCGTCGCCGAACCTCTCGAGGCTGCCGGACTCCCGCTTGTATGTCAACGCCTTCTTCAGGTCTATGCCGTTGGGCGAGAGGACGGCGCCCTTGCTGTCGACCACGCCCACGATCTTCGGCCGAAGGCCGTAGTTCTGCGCGAGCGCGCTAGCTTCGGAATCCACGAGCTCGGCGAAGCTCTGGCCCACGACACCGAACCCTATGAGGAGCACCCTCATCTCAATCGGCCCCCCAGGAGCTTCTCCAGCTCCTTGATCGAAGGACCTATGGTGTGGGGCTTCGCCGACTGCGAGACCGCGATGTCCGGGTCCTTCAGCCCGTGCCCGGTCGACACGCACACGATCGTCGCGGACGTGTCGACATTGCCCAGCTCGACGTCCTTCATCAGGCCCGCAAGGGCGGCCGCGCCTGCGGGCTCGGCGAATATGCCCTCCCTCGTCGCCATCGCCCTCTGGGCCTTCAGGATCAGCTGGTCCGTCACTGCCGACGCGCCCCCGCCCGACTCCTTGAGCGCCCGCACCGTCTTCTTCCAGTTGGCAGGGTTGCCTATCCTGATGGCGGTAGCGACGGTGTCAGGGTTCTTCACGGGGGTGAGCACGGCCGACTTGTCCTTGAGCATCCTCGCGACTGGGGCAGCCCCTTCCGCCTGTATCCCCCTGATGGCAGGGTGGCCGGAGACAACCCCCAGCTCCTCGTACTCCGCGAACCCTTTCCAGTAGGCTGCGGAGTTGCCGCCGTTCCCGACCGGTATGTACAGGTAATCAGGGCTCTTGCCGCCTAGCTGGTCGCAGACCTCGTACGCGGCTGTCTTCTGCCCCTCGATCCTGAACGGATTCACCGAGTTCAGGACGTACATCCCGAGTCTGTCCGCGGCGCTCATCACGAGCTCGAGCGCCTGGTCGAAGTTGCCCTTGACGGAGACGACCAGGGCGCCGTGCATCATCGCCTGGGCGAGCTTGCCGAGACCGACCTTGCCCTCGGGTATGAGCACCACGCACTTCAGGCCGGCCAGGCCAGCATACGCTGCGAGCGACGCAGAGGTGTTCCCGGTGGATGCGCATGCTGCGACCGTCATCCCGAGCTCCTTCGCCTTGGTTATGCCGACGGTCATCCCCCGGTCCTTGAACGAGCCCGTTGGGTTCATGCCTTCGAACTTGATCCTGAGGTCCTTGAGTCCAAGGTCGGCGCCGAGCTGGTCGCACTTGATGAGCGGAGTGCCTCCCTCGCTCATGGAGTAGATGTGGGAGCTTCTTCCTATGGGGATGAGCTCCCGGTACCTCCATACGGAGGCGGGCCTGCGGAGGTGGCTCGCCTTCGCTAGCCTCTCCTTTGACACCTCGGGGTCGAGCACGACCTCCAAGAGGTTCCCGCACTTTGCGCATGCGTAGGCGGGCTTGTCCATGTCGTGGACTTGACCGCACTCGATGCACTTGAGCTCGAACTGGTCCAAGACGAGTCCCCACGAAACGGGCCCACTATGGCTAGTCGAAATATAAGCCCTTCGCACTCCTGGCGGGAATGCTGGCCGTCCGGGGTTGCACACAATTGTCCATGAAGCCCCTGGCCGGGCAGATTAATATCTGTGCACAACATCTCCATTCATCCAGCAGGTGCTGAGCCCATGTTCGAACGCGCGGTAGTTGAATCGCCCGCGAGCATAGCCAACTTCGGCCCGGGCTTCGATTCGTTCGGCCTGTGCCTCGAGTCGCCCAAGGACGTCATCTCGATCAGGCGGCTCCCGATGGGCAGGAAGGAGGTGAAGGTCCTCGGCAAGTACGATCTTCCCACGGATCCAGACGAGAACGTGGCGTCCTACGCGGCCACAAAGCTGGCAGAGCTGTGCGGGTCTGGCGACGTGGGCTTCTCGATGACGGTCAAGAAGGGCATAAAGCCAGGCAGCGGCCTGGGAAGCAGCGCGGCCTCGTCGGCGGGCGGGGCGCTCGCGATGGCCGCGGTTCTGGGGCTCAGGCAGAGGGAGATAGTGCTCGAGGCGGCGGCGATCGGCGAGGAGCTGGTCTCCGGCGCGCGGCACTTCGACAATGTCGCTGCAGCCATCTTCGGAGGGTTCACGGTCGTCTCGGACCTCAGGACGCGGACGATCGTCCAGATAAGGCCTCCGAGGTTCAAAGTCATCGTCGCGCTGCCTGACATCACCGTCGAGACCAGGAGAGCGAGGGCGGTGCTCCCAGATTCGGTCCGGATCAGCGACGCAGTATGCAATGTCGGCTGGGCCTCAGGGATGGTCCACGCGATGACCAGGAAGGACGTGAGGAAGATCGCGTCGTACCTGGACGACAAGCTCGCGTTGCCTCATCGGATCTCTCTGATCCCGGGCTACGAGGACGTAAGGGACTCTGCCTTGGCCGCGGGTGCCCTGGGCGTGTCCGTCGGCGGTTCCGGACCGACGGTCTTCGCGATCGCGCTGGAACACGCCTCGAGGATAAGGACCGCGATGGCAGACGCGTTCAGGCGCTCGAGCGGCCTGAGGGCGGAGACATTCATAACCGTCCCGGGGTCGGGAGCCAAGGTCCTTAGCCGGAGCTAGCGGCCGCGGAGCGCGACCCCTTCAGAATGCGATCCTCTCTCCAGGGACCCTCGGGAACAGCGTGACGTCCTTGATGTGCTTCTGTCCTGTGAGGAACCTGACCATCCTCTCTATGCCCAGGCCGCCTCCGACCGTTCGCGGGATGAGCCCCTGCTCGGACACGCCGAGGTAGGTCTCGAAGGCCTTCATGTCGGTGTTCCTCTCATTCATCTTCCTCAGGATCTCCTTGTGTTCCCACTCGCGCTCGCCGCCTGAGAGCGCCTCGCCGTACCCCTGGGGCCAGACCACATCGTAGTTGTGGTAGTACCCCCTGGTCTTCTTGTCCTCTCTGTCGTAGAACTCGCGCTTGTAGTTGAGGATCCAGAACGGGTCCTTCGCCGCCTCCGAAGCGACCTTCTCGAAATGCTCACCGTACTGTCGCTGCAGGTCCGCGGACTCGTAGACCTTCAGCGGCAGCTTTGGGGCGGCGAGCTTCCTGTCGAGCGCAGCGAGGTCGTCCGGGCAGTCCTTGAGCACCCTCCTGTAGACCTCAGCGATCATGCCGTCCGTGAACTTGATGAAGTCCTCCTTCGTCTTCTCCTTGAACTCTATGTCCACCTGCGTGAACTCGAACAGGTGCCTTCCGGACTCCCTCAGCTTGCCGTCCTCGAGGCGGACGTTCGGGGACATGAAGTAGATCTTGTCCACGCCGTCGTTGAGGAGCGACAGCTGCTTGTGCAGGATCATGCTCTTCGTTATGTGGAGCTTCTGGCCGTAGTACTCCACGCTCGCGTCGAAGTGCGGGTGGTTGAGCGGGTCCGTCTCGGGGGAGAGGATGATGGGCATCGCCTGGACCACCCCGTTCTCGTACATGTAGTCGTGGATGGACTTCAGGGCCGCGCTCTGTACCCTCAATATGTACTTTCTCTTCTCTGACCTGATGTGCGATATGGCCTCTTGCATCGTCATTCGACCTGCAAGTGGCAGTGACGCACGCAGGGTATATGGTCATTTCGATGAATTTTCCGGTAAATATCCGGTATAAAAGCAACAGTCATATACATTATCCGTCATTATGACGGAACATGCTCGACGAGAAGGATTCGGCGATCCTCCGTGTGCTCATGAAGGACTCGAGGAAGACGACAAAGGCCGTCGCGAGGGAGCTCAGGATCCCGAGGGCGACGGTCCACGACAGGATCGTGAAGATGGAGCAGAGGAAGGTCATCAGGAAGTACACGGCCGTGCCTGACTATGGCGAGCTCGGGATCGGCGTGACCGCGTTCATCCTCGTCCAGTTCGCCCCTCAGGAGGGCCTTTCCCAGCGCGACACCGCCGAGGAGATCGCCGACATGGCAGGCATATTCGAGGTCCACATGATCTCGGGCGAGTACGACATGCTGCTCAAGGTCCGCGGTGCGAGCATGGAGGACATAGGCAAGCTCGTCATCGACAAGCTGCGCGAGGTGAAGGGCGTCTCGCGGACGCTGACCTGCGCCTGCTTCACGACGGTCAAAGAATGAGCGGATGGGTCACTTCGAGCGTTTCCTGACCAGCCTCTGGGCGACCTCGCCGACCTCGCTCCGTACGGGCTCGACGGTGTGCTCCCTGAAGATCCTCTTGACGTCGTCCCCGGCCCTGGTGAGCAGGGTCTTCGAGCCCTTGGCGGTCCAGGTGTCGTACGAGCTCCTGTCAGAGACGACCGGGGTGAAGAACTCGGTCCTGAAGTGGTCCATCGTGTGCCTGTTCCCCAGGTAGTCCTTCCCGATGCCCACCTTGGTGATGACGTCGAGCGCGAGCGTGTCGTCGTCGACCTCGATGCCCTTGGCCATCCTGCCTATGATCCTGGACATCTCGTCGTCGATGACCAGCTGCTCGAGCCAGATAGTCCTGCAGTCCTCGAGAAGGCCTATGCCCGCAATCATGTCCGCGCCCGCGAGTATCGGCGTGACGCCGCTCGCGAACTTCTCGTAGGCCGCCTGCTGGTCGGGCTCCTTGGCCGTCGTCACGAACCCGCCTACGAGCGATGGGAACCCGTAATGGTGCGCCATCTGCGAGTAGGCTGCCGATGTCAGTCCGTGCTCCGGCCCTCCCCCGGCCCTGGTGGAGGTCTTCATGTCGAGGTTCGCGATGCCGCAGCTGAACACGAAGGCCGTCCCGGGCCTGTGGAGCTGGAAGATGGTATTGCCTGCGAGCGCCTCTGCGACCGCGAGCGCCACCGACCCAGCGAGGGTCGCGGGTCCTGTGGACCCTGGACCCGGCATCACGTAGAAGCAGATGGGAATGCCAGCCTCGCAGATCCTGAGGCCGGCGTCGAGGCTCTCGCCCTCGATCTGGAGCGGCGAGAAGCTCGTGTGGATCGAGGAGATGAACGGCCTCTTCCTCAGCTCATCCTCTCCTCCGGCGGCCGCAGAGGCGAGTTCCAGGACGTCCTCGACCTCCCATACGGTCGTGTTGGTGGCGATCGTGATGTGCTTCTCCGTGTTCTCCAGGGACGCCTGGAGGTCGTGGATGTGTCGCGTCCCCTGAGGCACGTCCTGGGATGTCACGTTGGGCCAGTTGATCCCGTGGCCTTTCAGCGCGTCTGCGACGAACGCGCTCTTCGCGACGTCCGACTTGCGGGAGGGCCTTCTCACCCGGGCGTCGAAATCGAACGCCTCCGTCCCGTTCCCATCGCTGCATATGTGCACATGGTCGAAGTCCAGGCGAGCGTCGTGCTTGCGCGTGCGCCCGTAGAACACGACCGAGCGGTCGTTCTTCCTGGCGCACTCCTCGACCAGGCTCGGGGGGAACCTCACGACTGCACTTTTGTTGTCCACATCGCATCCGGCCGCGCTAAGTATCTTGCGCGCTTTTTCGCTGTGAACCGCAACCCCCGTCTTCTCCAGGACGTCCAAGGCGACATAGTGTATCCTTTGGACCCCGCTCTTCGTGAGGACTTCTTGTCTGCTCCGGATCGGTATCGAGTTGGCCATATCCTATCCCTGCTTCGTCGTCCTTCGCCACCGTCCATGTGGCGCTCGTGTGACCACATTATGATCATGAAAATGTGAATGTCGGCCGGACCGCGGTGACCGCGTCCGGCCATGAACTGGTTTCATCAGTGCGTCTTGGACTCCCCGCCCCACATCGGCTTCTTCGCCTTCTCGATGATGTCATCGAGCTTCTTCTGGACCTGGCTTTCCAGCGGAGTCACCTTGTGGTTCGCCAGGATGTCCTTGACCTTCTCCCTCGCCTTGTCCCTCAGGGACTTCGAGCCCGCCTGAGACCACGCGTCGAACGAGCGCCTGTCGATCAGGTTCGGCATGAAGAACTCGGTCCTCATGTGGTCGACCGTGTGTCTCTGGGTAAGGAAGTTCTTGCCAGGGCCGACCTTCTCGATCGCATCGAGCGCGAGCGTGTCGTCGTTCACCCACTCGCCTCTCATGAGGCGGCCGATCGCGCCGACGATCTCGTCGTCGATGACTATCTGCTCGTAGAACAGGCAGCTGGAATCCTCGAGCAGCCCGACACCGCACATCAGGTCTGCGCCTGCGAGCATCGGTCCGACGCATCCGGTGTAGTACTCGAGCACCGCCTGGTCCCCGGGCTCCTTCGCCGTCGCGGAGACCCCAACGCAGGACGGCATGTCGTAGTAGTGCGCTAGCTCCGTCGCAATGGCGCTTGAGATCGCATGCTCCGGGCTTCCCCCGGCTCGGATGGTGGTTCTCATGTCCAACGGCGCGTTGCCCATTCCGTAGATGACGGCTGCGCCTGGGCTGGAGAGCTGCGTCATCGTGAGCGCGCTGAGGACCTCGGCGTTCCCAACGACGAGCGACCCGACCAGGGTCGCAGGGCCGGTCGCGCCCGGCTGTGGCATCCCGAAGAACACCAGAGGCACCCCCGCCTTCGCGAAGTAGAGGCTGGCGTCCATGACGCCCGCGTCGTGCTGCAGCGGAGCGTACGTGCACTGGAGGCAGCTCGAGATGGGCCTTCTCCTGTACTCCTTCTCGCCGCCCGCCGCCGCGTAACCCATCTCGGTGAGCGTCTTCGCGTCGGAAAGGGTCACTCCCGTCTCGTACATGACGTGCTTCTCTGTGTTGTTGATCGAAGCGTCGAAGTCGTGCAGGTGCACTACCGACGGATGCTGGTCTGTCGAGCTGACCATCGGCCAGTGTATGTGGATGTTGTTGAGGGCGTCGATGATCCTGGACGAGTTGGCCACATCCTGCTTCGTGGACGGCCTCCTCTTGCCGGTCTCGAAATCCACCGTCACCGCACCGTTCCCGTTCGCCGTCATGTAGCTGTGGTTCAGGTCCAGCTTCGCGTCGTACTTCGGGTTCCTCGCTGCGAGCGTGATGCTCGTCTTCTTCTTGGCGAGGGCCTCCTCGACCAAGTGCGACGGTATCTTGGCGATCCTCGTCTTCTCGTCCACTTCACAACCGTTGTCCTTCAGGAGCTTCCTGCAGGTCGGGCTATCGACCTGGACACCGACCTTCTCCAGAACATGGAGGGTCGCCCAGTGTATCCTCTCGAGGTCGCTCTCGCTCAGGATATTGAAGCGGACGCCCCGCTTGATGCCGAACGACATGTGCCGATCACCTGACCAGTTTCTTGGCTTGGTCGACAGCGCTGGACGCGTCGCCGCTGTACCCGTCCGCGCCGATCTCCTTCGCGTAGGTATCCGTGACCGGAGCTCCGCCCACGATGACCTTGATCGCCTTGTTCTTCTTCTTGAGCGGAGCGATCACCTCTGCCATCCTCGGCATGGTCGTGGTCATGAGTGCGGACATCGCGACGATCTGTGGCTTCAGCTCGTCGGACTTCTTGAGGAAGTCTGCGCTCGGCACGTTCACGCCAAGGTCGACTACCTCGAAGCCGTTCGAGGAGAGCATCGTCGACACGAGGTTCTTGCCTATCTCGTGGATGTCATCCTGAACAGTCCCGATGATGACCTTGCCGGCACTCGACCTGTGCTTTCCCTTCGGAACCGCAGGCTCGAGCACTGCAAGCGCGGCCTTCATGGCCTCTGCGCCCATGACAAGCTCGGGCAGGAAGATCTCTCCCCTTCCGAACCTCTCACCGACGGTCTTGATACCTTCCGCCAATCCCTTCTCGATGGCCACGAGAGGATCGACGCCGTCCTTAAGCGCCTGCTTCGCGAGGTCAGCTATCGTCTCCATCTCGTAGTTCATCACGGCGTTTCTCAACCGTGCCACTGCGTCTTCCATTGGTGTTACCCCCAAAGCCGCCTGGACTCAGTCCAGCCGGGTCTTTTTCGGAGAAGAAGTCATTCGTCCTCTTGGCGAACGCTTTCCACCGAATTTAAAACGGCATATGCGCCTCCCTAATTAAGGTTTCGTTAGAGTCGGCTAGCGCCCGACGCCTTCGGGACGGCGCCTTCCGACCCGCGACGAGAAGTCGCATAGTCGGATTTGTATATTTATGCTTGAATCGACCGTCCTCCGCAGCGTCGCCGGTCGGCTCAGCCCCTCGGAGTGTCGGAAGGTTTTTCAGGGAAAAGGCATTCACCCTTTCGTAAGGAGGTCATGAAATGCCAAGTGCAGTTCTGCCAGTCATTGAGCTGAAGGGGACCAAGAAGACAGTGAAGATAGGCGCCACGAAGACTCCTGTCATCGTCGGCGAGAGGATCAACCCGACCAACAGGAAGGAGCTGATCGCGAAGCTCAAGGCTGGCGAGTTCGCCGTCCTCGAAGGAGAGGCCAAGAAGCAGGTCGCGAACGGAGCTGACGTGCTGGACATCAACGTCGGCGTTCCGGGCATTGACGAGAAGCACGCGATGTTGGAGGCAATCAGGATCGTGCAGGACGCCGTGGAGGTCCCGCTCTGGATCGACACATCGAACCCGGATGTGCTCGCGGCAGCGCTCAAGAACGTCCAGGGAAGGCCTGGCATAAACTCCACGACAGGGGAGGAGAAGCGGATGGACGTCGTGATCCCGCTCGCAGCAGAATACGGGGCGGCGCTGGTCGGCCTGTGCATTGACGATTCGGGCATACCTCAAACCTCCGAGAAGAGGATCCAGATCGCGGGCAAGATAATCGAGCGAGCCGAGAAGCACGGTCTGGACAGGAAGAACATCATAATCGACTGCGTCGCGCTCGCCTGCAGCACCGGCGAGTCCGGGGCGAAGGCGACTCTCGACACCATCCGCCTCTGCACTGAGGAGCTCGGCGTCAACACGACCGTCGGCCTGAGCAACGTCTCGTTCGGCCTTCCGGACAGGCCAGTGCTGAACGCTTCGTTCATGCTGCTCTGCGCAGGCCAGGGGATGACCTGCTTCATCGGGAACCCGAATGACCCCAACATGCAGGTCGCGCTCAAGTCCTCCAAGCTGTTCTGGGGAGAGGACAAGTACGCGATGGGCTACCTGACGTGGTACAGGAAGAGGCAGGCCGAGCTCGCGGCCGCCGAGAAGAAGCAGTGAGCCGCTCCCCGCAGGCGGCATTTCGCTGGGTGGGAGCGTGGAGTCGCTCCCGCGCATGCTAGCTATAATGCTGCAGCATCAGGCATGAAGGTGCTGGCTCGAATCCCCTTGACTCAGCGCCTTCTCAGCTTCGGGTTCAGGACGTCGTCTATGGCGTAGCCGACGAGCGAGAACGACAGGACGATTGCGACGATCGCTATGCCGGGTGCGGCGATCCACCACCACGCGCCGCTCACGAACGCGTTGCCGTCGTACGCGTTCTCGAGCATGGTCCCCCAGCTTATCACGGTCGGGTCGCCCAGGCCGAAGAAGTCCAGGAACGCCTCGGAGAATATGGCGGTCGCGATGAGCAGCACCGTGTTCGCGAAGATCAGGGGCAGCACGTTGGGCATGATGTGCCTTCGCATGATGTGCGAGTCATCAGCACCTATGGCCCTCGCCCTGACTATGAACTGCCTCTCCTTCACCGTCAGGACCTGGGACCTCACGACCCTCGCAGTCGGAGGCCAGCTCGTTATCCCGATGACCACGATGACCCAGATAAACTTGGGTCCGAGGATGGCCATCATCACTATCATGAGCGGCATCCAGGGGATGACAAGGAAGAAGTCCGTGACTCTCATCAGGACCTCGTCTGTGAAGCGCCCAAAGTAGCCTGAGACCAGGCCCACAAGCGCTCCGACCACGACCGAGATCAAAGTGGCGGCGAGCCCGACCTCGAGGGACGCCCTGGCGCCGTACAGCGTGCTGCTGTATATGTCCTGGCCGTTCACGTCCGTGCCGAACGGGTGGACCCAGCCAGTGTACTGTGAAGGCGTGAACGTCGGCGCATGCGGGTTCGTCCAGCCGGGATTGTTTGGCTCCCAGTTCGTCTGGGGCGGGTTGACGGTCGCGAGCACCGGCGCGAAGATCGCCATGACCGCGAAGATGGTGAGGACGATGAGTCCCGCGAACCCGAGCCGGTTCCCCCTGAATATCCGCCAGGTCTTCGCGGTGCTTTTCATCTGGAGCCTGATCTTTTCCCGGTCCGTCGGGGTGATGATCGCGTGGTCCCTCCTGTACTTCAGGGCCAAGTACACGGCGATGAGGATCAGGATAGGGAAGCCGACGAACACGAGCAGCCAATTCTTCTCGTAGAATGTCGGCAGCCTCTGGATCGTGACGGTGAAGTTGTCGGACGCCTTGTTTCCGTGGCCGTCGGTCACGTTGAGCTCCACTCTGTAGAGCCCTGGCCTTGCGAACCTGAAATGCGTGACGTTACCATAGAGGGTGTGCAGCTCTTTGTCGTAGGTGAATGTCCAGGTGTAGTTCGCGATCCCGCTGTCGGAGGCCGACCTCGTCCCATTGAGCTCCACGGTGAGGTTCTTCTCGTCGTTCTCCATGATGACCCTGTTCGGACCTGCGTTCGCCTTGGGGATGACCTTCACCGTGACCGTGGCCGTGCTCCACGCGCCGGTGTCGTCGGTCACGTTGAGGGTGACGGTCCAAGTGCCCGTGTGGTTCCAGACATAGTTGGGGCTCTGGCCAGACAGATTGTGATCGTAGCCGTCGTTGAACAGCCAGTTGAAGTTCCATGGAGAATGCAGAGTCGCCACTGCGCTGAGCACTACGGACCCGTTGAGGGCCGTCGTGTTCATGTACGGTACGACGACATAGTCGTACAAGACGGTCGCGACGGGCGCGGTGCTCTCTTCTTGGGCCGTGAGGTCCGCGGGACCGTGCTGTGCAGGAACCAGCCCGATCAGCTGGCTCGCGAACAAAGTCGATACCAAGAGGACGAGTGCGATCGCTCCGAGGCGTCGCCCCCCGTCGATATGAGCGCTGGCCCGGCGTCTCTCCGTGCGTTCAGTAGACATAGTTCCAACCATGGATCCACTCTCATATGTGCACTCTTGGGTCTAGATACATGTAGACTATATCGGCGATGAAGTTCCCGATTAGCACGGCGACGGCCATGATTAGGAACAGGGCCTGCAGGACGGGGAAGTCCCTCGCGAGGACTGCGTCCCATGTGAGCAGGCCTATGCCCTTGTAGTTGAACACCATCTCTACCATGATGTCCCCGCCGATCGCCCATCCGAAGCTGATCGCAGTCACCGTCACCACGGGCAGCATCGCGTTCCTCATGGCGTGGGTCTTCAAGATCTGCTTGTCGGACAACCCCTTCGCCCTCGCTGTGACGATGTAGTCCTCCGTGAGGACGTCCGTGAGCGAGCTCCTCATGATCAGGGCGAACTGGGCCATCATCTCGATCGTGTATGCCAGGACAGGCAGGATGAGGTGATAGGCCCTGTCCCATATCTTCCCCAGCAAGTCCTCATTCTGGTAGTTCATGCTGTAGGGGTCCCCACGCGGGAACCAGTGAAGCTGGCCGAAGAACACCATGACCATAATCAGCGCGAACAGGAAGGTCGGCATCGAGTAGAACGTGAGCGAGAAGGCCATCCCGACCGTGTCGGCCAGCTTGCCCCTTCTCCACGCCGCAGCCCGGCCGAGCCATATCCCCCACCAGGTCGCCAGGATCGTCCCGAACCCGAGGAGAAGGACCGTGTTCATGATGGGTGGGCCGAGCATGTCCGTTATTGGCACGCCTTTGGGCGGGACGCTGACGGTGAACCCGAAGTCGAGCGTGAACACCTGGACAAGGTAGTGGATGAACTGCTCCCACAAGGGATGGTCCAGGTAGAACTTCGCCATGATCATCTCCCTGACCTCGGGGGTGACTCCCTTGGGGACGAGTATCCTCACGGGGTCTCCGGGCATCACACGGAACAGGAAGAAGTTGAACGCAATGATCGCAAAGAGCGTGATCAATACGTAGATCAGCTTCCTGGTCATGTACGATCGCATGTCCATTCTCTCGCCTCCTCTTGTGTTCTGGATCCTCGATCTCTGACTTGGCCTTCCGGTCCGGCTCCCTTGCGCGCTTTCCGGCGCTTGCCTGGATTGAAAGGGATTGAGGGCGCCCGGAAACGGGCCGGGCGCTGGTTTGCTCGCTCATTCGCCGAGCGGGCTCTTTTTCAGCGATCCCTCCTTCTTCCTTCCCCTCATGACGAGGAAGACCACGGCGACCACTACCACGGCCGCTACAATTGCACCACCCGCTATCAGAGTCCATGGGGTGGAAGTCGTGTGCGTTGTCTTCGTGATCGGCTCCAGGTCGAACCAGATCGGGTTGCCCATCCAGAAATTGTCAAGGCTCCGGCCCGGGTCAGTGGTCCAGTTGCCCCAGCCCGTGAAGGTGTCGTTCCTCCAGGCATATGTCTGGTGAGCGTAGGCCAGGACGATGTACGCGCTGTCGTCGTAGAAGATCTTCTGGCAGTTGTCCACATAGACCCTCCTCTGGGCCTTGTCCATCTCCGAGACGGACAACGAGTAGTTTCGGTCGTACAGAGGGTTGGAGTACATGTTGTCGGACCATCCGCCAATCGCCTGCGTCGACAGCACGAACAGCTGATAGTTCGGGTCCACGTCCGCGCTCCAGTACCATATCAGGGTGTCGTACTTGTACGAGTACGCGTCGGTCGCGAGCTTGACTTCCTCGTAGACCTGGATATTGAGCTGCACGCCGATCTTCGCCCATTCCTGCTGCAGGTACTGCGCGATGAGCTTCTCTTCCGGATACTCCTTGCGGACTTCCATGTTGTAGATCAGCTTGGTCTTCTCCGGCACCAGCCCTCTTTCGACGGCCGGGCTGCTGATCGTACACTCTCGTATCCCGTCGCCGTCGATATCCACGTAGCCGTTCGCAGTCAAGAGGTTCGCTGCGGCAGTCAGGTTGTAGTTGAACATCTCGGTCGCGTTCGGCTGGTAGTGCCAGTAGGAGTTGATCGGCGGGATGATGGTCGTGCCCGGGTCCGCGAACCCGAGGTACTGGTTGTCAACGATGTACTGCTTGTTCGTCGCCATCTGGAGCGCTTGCCTTATGACTGGATCAAGCCTCGATGGGTTCGTCCCGACGCCGCTGTTCGGGTTCATGCAGAAGTCTATCTCCGTCCACCACTGCGTGATCTTCGGTCCATCGAAGGTCGTTATGTTCTGGACCTTCCCGTCCTTAACGTCGTTCTTGATCGCCTGGTAGGCCGTCGGCGGGAACTCGGCCACATCGATCTCCTTGTTCTCGAGCGCTAGGACCATCGATGTCGGGTCGGCGAAGAATTTCATCACTATCCGGTCGAACTTGATGGTGTAGTTCAGTCCCTTGTCTACCTTCCAGAAGTAGTTCGGGTTCTTCACGAGCGTGATGTGGTCGCCTGCCATCCATTCGCTGTAGAGGCTCGGCGTACCCATCCAGGGGCCCGTCCCGACGATCGGCATGTTGGGCGATTCATCCTGCGTGAACACTCCCGTCCAGTTCATGCCTATGTCGGAGTAGTCCTTGTTCTGAAGCAGATGTGCCGGGAGCATCGGGATGGAGAGCAGGTAGGCATACGCAGCTGCCTTCGGCTCGCCTGTCGCTCTGTCCCAGAAATAGATCCTTACCGTGTAGTCGTCGATCTTCTTGGCTTGTTCCATGTAATATGAGTAGGGTTGGTAGGCCCACATGGTCTTGTAGTGAGTCGGGGCGGCGTTCAGCCAAATGTTCCAGACGACATCGTCCGCGGTGAACGGCTCACCATCCGACCAATAGGCATCATGAGTTAGATTGTACTGCCAGACAGATCCGTACGGCATCCCGACCATGTCCGGGTCCCCAGTGTTGTTCGGGACGGCCCAAACGCCATCGGCCAACGTCGGACCTTTCACCAGGTCCGGAGTCGCGTTCATCTGGTTGTCGATGACATCCAGAGCGTCGTAAACCATCCCGTAGAAGACGTACGATGCATCGTTCAGTCCCACGTACGGGTTCAGGCTGTCAATGGACTGCATGTACCCGATCGTGAGCGTGCTCACTGGCGTCGTGGCAGCGCTCGCCTGGGTGACGATGCTCGTCACTCCTCCAATCGGAACGGCTAGGACACTTGCACATAGCGCAATCAGGCCCACAAAGAGAAATCGGTTGATTCCCTTTCTCACTCTAGTTCCCCCACACATTTCTACTTGAAGATTTTCTTCGAGGCACACAGGACCGCCCTTCCTCTCTAGTCCTGACGACCGCACTGTATCTTCAGGCGCGTCCCAGCAGTTCGTTTTTCCACTCGTTTTATGGGACAAGCCACGGGAATGATGCCCATTGTATAAGAATATTCCGACCTTTGGATTCTCACACACAATATCCATCGATGAACGTAGCTAATGATGAAACGTTATTGGAAAAAAGGGACAAAAATCCCAACGAATCGCAAATCTGCGAGAACCGCACTGCGAGTCTATACGCATAGGCTGAATCGAGACATTACGACCATGAGATTAGCGTCTTCGAACGACGCTCGAAATGCCGATTGCGCCGCGCGTCGAATATCGGCCTTGCGAGCCTGCCGAAGCCCGAAAGCCCCCATCCTTGTTGCCCGCAGGGAGACGGTCCGAATCGCATCTCAGGAAGGCAGTCAAATCTGCATGACTCGGCTTGACTCTGCAATCACGCCCTGCTTGTCTGCTAGATGGACATGAAATTCAGGTGTCTAGGATCGAGCATTTTCTGGCACGCGGCTGAGCGCGGATATATATAGCTGGATGGACTTTATCGGCTCAGCTTATTGTTGAGCCATCAGTGTCGGGGGATATGATGACTGAGAGCACAAATTCCAGTGTGCCTGATAGTGCAAATGTCGCGCCCGGGTCGATAGCCCCTCCTTCTGGAAAGGGGCGGAAGACTTGGATGATGATTGTCGCAATCATCGTCGCTGTGCTGCTGGTCGCCACCGCTGTGATTGTCGTGGTCCCGCTGGGCGGCGGGAAGCTCACGGCAACCATCTCGGGTGGAACCTCTCTTAGCGTTGATGCGGGGACGACCAACTCGATCTCTGTGATTGCGAAGCTCGGAAGCAAGAACGTCACCAACGAGACAGGTATCAAGTTCATGTGGACCGTGACGCCTGCCAGTCTTGGATCGTTCACATTCAAGGCGAAGAGCGAGGTCCCGTTCGTGGCCAATAAGGTTGGAGGGAGCGGTTCAGTAAGCTGCACCGTCAGCTACAGCGGCAAGAATGTCACCGTGTCAAAGGCCATCACTGTTCTGCCTCCTTATCTCGACTCCGTATCAGTGACTCCTCCGGTCAAGACAATCCTCCCTGGGGGGAACTACAGCTTCACAGCGTCGGCTGTTTCCAGCGTCGGGCTTGAATTGTCGGATGTCCCGTTCACCTGGACGGCGACCGCTAGCACCGGAGTGACATATACTCTTAACGTGACGACCGGTCCTACGGTCATGCTCTCGGTCGGGACGGTGCTTGGCACTGTCAATTTGAGTGTGACCGGGGACTACGGCGGCAAGACGAAGACCGGGACCGCCGACGTGACCGTTGGCTATCTCCCGCCGAGGAGCGTTGACTATCTCTGGTACGACATGTTCAACGTTCCGATAGGTTCGTGGTACTACAAGCGCTGGTCGGTCTATCACCAGGAAGAGCCGATATCCACCTCCTATCCGTATATTTTCTACTATCATAGCCTGCCCGTGGGGAACACCTACACGTACACGCTGATGCGGCTCAACATCACCGGAAGGAACGTGTCTGAGGTCAACATGAACAGCAGACCGGAGTTCCTGCCGATCCTGAGCCCGACCGAGCGCGGCGGAACGGCCATCATAAGCTGGTACATGGAATACCCCACGACCGCGGAGCTGTACTCCAAGTACGGCATCGGCATAGGGAACCAGGACGATGGATGGATAGTCGACCTGAACGGTACCGTGATACTCGACAAGCAGGCCGCGAAGACGGTCATGGGTCTGACAGAACTCGGCTGGGAAGATTTCTCGACATGGTGGACCAATAATGGCGGCACCTTCCAGCAGAAGTACGCCGATTGGCTCGTGAACGAGGCCGAGCACAGGGTCGACATCGAGAACGCCTATCAGTCCTACTACCAGCTCTTCACGCTGAGCGTCATCGGCGCGAAGGTCGGGAACCACATCATCCTGACGTACGACATCCTGACCTGGGGCATGGAGTCGCTCATGCTGCGCTGGCTCCACGAGTGCCTGATGCCGATCGAGATGTGGTACGAGGACATGCACTTCAACATGACCATCGGGCCGGAGTACTCCAAGATCGACATCGACACCGCGGTGACCTATTCGCTCTCCGCGACCGAGTCACACAACATAACCGCGCCTGCCACGAAAGGCAACCCGTGCTGGGCATTCCAGCCCCTCTTGGGCGATGCTCAGACCTCCAGCGTGGCGCACCCTATCTCAGAGCTGGACAGGTACGCCAACTACGAGTACAAGAACATGGAAGTGGGCGCGCCCCTGTACGGCCAGAACATGAGTTATGATGTCGTTCCCTCGGCCTGGAACCTCTCGGCAAACGAGACGCTGACCTTCGAGTGGCCGCACGGGAACCAGCTGTTCAGGTACGGCGTGAAGCCAGGGCTCGCGGTGAACATTACGGACGATGTCATGGTCGTCAACTACGCAGAGCCTATGTGGACGGAGTTCCCGAACAACGTGCTCGTGGACAACGTCAACAACACGCTCAAGTATGTCGGGCCTCTGGACTTATGGGATTGGTCCAAGAATCAGACCAATAACTCGCTCATGTCAGATGGCTGGAACAGTACCCAGGGCGCGTTGCCTTACGGGGTCCCGTGGGTGGAGTTCGTGAAGAAGAACCCTGTCAGGATATACCTGGACCACTTCGATGTGACCGTCTCGGCCCCCTCGGTGCCACTCTGTGACTACGAGAGCATCACCGTGATGGCGATAGACAACTACGGCAACACCTACTACGACTACAACGGCACGGTCAACTTCACATCGACGGATCCGCTGGCATTGCTGCCCAACAACTACACTTTCGTGTCGGCCGATCAGGGCGTGCATACGTTCAACGCCTCGGTCCAGTTCAACACGCCCGGGGTGTCGACGCAGACCATCACCGTGGTGAACGTGTCCGCGCTCCCGCAGAAGTCTGGGACGGTCAATGTCCAGATCCTGGCGAAGAGGACCGCGAACTCGATGCAGGTCGAGGTATATCACATGCCCACGGTCAACGTCCCGGAGGACGTGAAGGTGGCCGTGTACGACCAGTATGGCGACCTGTTCGTGAACTACACGGGCACTGTGACCTTCAACACCAACAGATCGAGCGAGGCTACTGTGCCGGCAGACTACCAGTTCACCTTGGCCGACGCCGGGGTACACACGATCGTCGCGGGCCTGACATTCACATCCGCCGGCAACTTCACATTGTACTGCAACGATTCGGGGAACTCGGCCATCACAGGAAGCCAATCGGGTATATGGGTGCTCACGAGCCCTGAGACGATCGACCACTTCGTCGTGTCCGGCATAAAGAACATGCTTGGCCAACAGAAATCCGACGTGAACGTAACGGCGTACAACCAGTACGGCCTGGTATTCCTGAGGTACAATGGCACGGTGAGCTTCACCTACACCGCAGACCAGCCGGGTGCGAGTGCGATTCTGCCGCCGGACTATACGTTCGAGTGGTCCGACAATGGCTTCAAGACGTTCGAGAAGGGCGTGAGGTTCAATGTAGAGACGGACACCAACTTCACAGTGACGGTAACCGACGTGGCCGTCCCGACCGCGACTGGCACTCAGACAGGGATCCACATCTACTACAAGCCGTCGTCCGAGACGTTCACTATGTACGACATCATGAACGTCCCATGGGGCGAGTGGTGGAAGTGGAGATACCCGTCGTACACGACCGACATCATCTTGACGAATGAGACGGGCAAGTACACGATGATCTACAATCCCGACAAGAGAGGGCAGCAGGGGATCATCATGGCCCCGTACCGCTGGAACATCACCGGAATGAACATGTCTCAGGTGGACATAAACAACCCTGAGTTCATGCCTCTGTTCGGGACGCCGAACGTTCCGAATGCGAGCGCCAGCATGAACGTCTACTTCCAGTACTTGAGCCACGCGTGGTGGAACAGCTACTGGGACCCATACTGGCACTTCCCGCCGAACGCAATGGACGCCCAGGTCCTTGACGGATACTATCCCGGCGTGACATACAACATCACGATGAACCGGGCGGCCGCCCTGGAATGGCTGGGCATTCCGATGACCGACGACCCGATCGCGTGGTGGAACCTGCACGGGTCGAACTACATATCCGCGTGGGAGGCGTGGATACTCAACGAGGGCAACAACAGGCTGGACATCTACTCGGGCTACGAGTATCCGTACACCGACCTCGGGACGAAGATGTACCTGTCCGTACTGGGGAACGGAGACATCTACCTGCAGATCGGACACCTGGGCGAGGGGTACGAGATATTGATGACCAGGTGGCTGAACGAGACCCGCCTGTGCAACCACGAGCCGTACTACGAGGGCATCCACATGAACGTGAAGTACTACTCGAACTGGATAGACTTCAACTTCGATGCCGCATGCCAGTACAGCTTGCACGCGGTCCTGGCCAACCAGAGCTCGACGAACTTGGGCGCCTGGGTGTGGGAGCCTCAGCTGATCGACTATCTCCCGAGTGACTATTCGGGATACCACCCGTCGACCTACGATCCGTGGGCGTCGTTGACCTACCTGAGCGAAAGCGCAGGTGACCCGTCGTTCCGCACCCAGGTACAGTATGACTCCGGACTGTCGTACTTCAACCTGACGGACTACCAGAAGTTCATCATAAAGCTGTCCCAGGGAAGCAACAACCTCGGGTACTACGCTCAGCCCATGCCGTTCGACTCGATAACGCGGATACTGACGACCGGCGCGAAAGGCCATCCGGACCCGCAGTACTACAAGTATCCGACCGGCCCGGACGATGACTACAACTATACGGCATACGCGCCGATCATGTACAACGGCACGATGAGCCTCGGGTGGGTCGGGAACTCGTCCTCGAACCCGGACCTGCACACCATGTACAATACCACGACGAACACGATAACCATGGTTGGCCCGATGAACTTCGACAACACGCACCAGGCGAACGGCGCTCTCTACCGTGGAGCCCCGTGGATCGAGTTCAACGTGACCCCGGTCTTCACGGGCCTTTCGGTGCCCGTCACGCCCAGCCCCGCGGTCGCGGTGCACACGTCGGCCCCGGCCGAGCTTGTGTCCGTTGGAGTGGTCCTCGGGTTCATGGCCCTGGCAGTTGTCATGGTCCTGGCGAGCGCCAGGCGCAGCACTTGAGCG
>JAJYIS010000029.1 GCA_021789945.1 Thermoplasmata archaeon
AGGTCGGTCATCAGGCTCGCGAAGGACGCGGATGTCCTGATCCATGACTGCACGCTCGACTCCTCGTATTCCGGTCTGGCGTCCGACTTCGGGCATTCGACCGCCGCGGAGGCAGCGTCCGTCGCGAAGGCGGCGAAGGTCAGACAGCTATACCTGGTACACGTGAGCCCCAGGTACGAGGACGCGTCCGTGCTCGAAGCCGAGGCCCGCAAGGTGTTCAAGAGGTCCTACGTCCCGGACGACATGGACGAGGTCGTCGTGAGGTACGGGGATTAGACCATATCTGTTATGATGTGTGTCAGCGATACGCGGCACGGTAGGTCATGACATTCTCTATCGTCGCTCGGTGCAGGAAGACCGGGGAGTTCGGAGTCGCATCGTCAACGGCCGCGCCTTGCGTGGGGGCGATGCTACCGTATGCGGAGGAGGGGGTAGGGGCGGTGGCCACGCAGGCGTGGGTCAACGTGAACCTCGGCTATCAGGGTCTTGCGCTCATGCGCCAGGGTCTGTCCGTCAAGAGCGCGATCAATGCTCTCCTGGACGAGGATTCCGGGCGGGTACGGCGGCAGGTCATAGCGATAGACGCGAAATCCATCTTCGGATACACTGGGGTCGGCTGCACGGAGGCGAAAGGTCACATCATCGGTGAGGACTTCGCCGTGGCCGGGAACATACTCGCTGACAAGCGCGTCCTTGACGCGATGGTCGACTCCTTCAAGAAGTCAAAGGGCGAGTTCACCGCGAGGCTCTTGTCGGCGCTGGAAGCTGGTCAGGCAGCGGGTGGGGACAGCCGGGGCAGGATCTCCTCCGTCGTGCTCGTCGCCTCCTCAACGCCCAGGCTCTATCACAACATCAGAGTCGACTTCAGCAACGACCCGATCAAGGAGCTGAAAGGGATATACGACAAGTGCATCAAGCTGGAAGAGCAGTTCGGAGACGATGACGGGGAGGAGCTCCGGATCCGTTCGATGCGGGTCCAGAGGTGAGCATCGGGTGCTGGGCCGCGTGTGAATCCTTGCGCCTAGACTCCGTAGACCGGTCTGACACATGCTATTGTGGACCCAAAACCAATTTATAGCGAAACCCGGTTCTCGGGGCATCCAGGAACGGCGGCATACCGAGTTGTTGACGGTCGCCTGTTCCCGGGTCTAGGGAGAAGCGACAACAAAAATTGTTGAGGGGGACCGGCGCATGGTACTCTTGGAAGTCACGGACCTGAAGACCTATTTCAAAACGCAAGAAGGGACTTTGAAGGCAGTCGACGGCATCGGCTTCAAGCTCGAGAAGGGCCAGGCGATGGGCCTGGCGGGCGAATCGGGGTGCGGGAAGACCACTGCCGCGCTGTCGATCATGAAGCTCCTGCCCGCGAATGGATACATCGCGGGTGGATCGATCAACTTCATGGGCCAGGACATGTCGAAGGTTACCGGGGACAAGCTCCGGGCGATCAGGTGGAGGGACATCTCGATCATATTCCAGGGCGCGATGAACGCCCTGAACCCGGTGAAGAGGGTCGGGGACCAGATCATAGAACCGATCCTGCTCCACGAGAACGTCGACGAGGAGGTCGCTAAGAAAAGGGTCCAGGAGCTCTTCAGCCTGGTCGGCATCAACCCGAACAGGATCAGGGAATACCCGCACGAGTTCAGCGGCGGCATGAGGCAGAGGGTCATGATCGCTATGGCTCTGGCCTGCAGGCCGAAGCTGGTCATCGCCGACGAGCCGACGACGGCTCTGGACGTGATGATCCAGGCTCAGATCCTCCAGCTGATGAAGAACCTTCAGACGGAGCTGGAGCTCGCGATGATAATCATATCCCACGACCTGTCCGTGCTCGCGGAGACATGCGACCTGCTGAGCATCATGTACGCCGGGAAGATCGTGGAGAGGTCTTCCGCGGTCGAGGTGTTCTCCAACCCGCAGCACCCGTACACCAAGGGGCTCATCGCGGCGTTCCCGAACATCAAGGGAGACCGGAAGATGCCCGCCTCAATCGCTGGCAACCCGCCGAACTTGATCAGACCCCCGACGGGGTGCAGGTTCTCTCCCAGATGCTACATGGCCCAGGAGATATGCAAGAACCAGGAGCCTCCTCTGATAGAGGTGCTCCCTGGGCATTTCGCTGCATGCCATTTCGTGCAGCCGAAGGGGTGATTTGAATGGCGACCAATGTTATCGAGGTAAAGAACCTGCAGGTGTGGTTCCCGGTACGGCGCGGGTTCATCGAGAGCCTGACCTCCAAGGAGCAGAGGTGGGTGAAGGCTGTCGATGGCATCTCGTTCCAAATCAAGGAGAGGGAGATATTCTGCCTGGTCGGGGAGTCTGGCTGCGGCAAGACGACGACCGGCAAGGCGATCCTGAGGCTCGAGGAGCCGACCGGCGGGAGCGTCAAGTATGCGGGCGCAGGGCTGACGCCGGCGCTCGTCAAGGAGGCCGCCACCGAGGCCGTCAGGAAGAAGGTCATGAAGAAGGACGAGGCCGAGAAGGACGTCGCGAAGGGCGCTGTCGAGGTCCGATACCTCCACAAGGCGAAGATGAAGGCTCTCAGGCAGAAGATGCAGATGATATTCCAGGACCCGTACGAGTCGCTCAACCCGAAGCAGTCCATCTACGACATCGTGGCCGAGCCCTTGGTCGTCAACAACCTGGGGGCCAACGAGGCCGAGAGGGAGACCCGGGTGAAGAAGGCCTTGGACGACGCTGGCCTGAGGCCCCCGAAGGACTTCATGTGGAGGTTCCCGCACGAGGTGTCCGGAGGGCAGAGGCAGAGGGTGGGGATCGCGGGCGCGCTCGTCCTCGACCCCGCGTTCCTGGTGGCAGACGAGCCGGTCTCGATGCTCGATGTGTCCATCAGGTCGGAGATCCTGAAGCTCATGCTCGACCTCAGGGAGAAGAAGGGGCTCACATACCTGTTCATCACGCACGACCTCGGGGTCGCGTACGTGTTCAGCGACAGGATAGGCATCATGTACCTCGGCAAGATAGTCGAGCTCGGCCCCACAGAGGAGGTCATCAAGGGCCCGAGGCATCCGTACACGAAAGCCCTGATTTCCGTCGTGCCGAAGCCGGATCCGAGGATGAAGACCGAGAAGATCATCCTCAAGGGTGAGCGGCCCGACCCGGCGCACATACCGCCCGGATGCAGGTTCCACCCGAGGTGTCCGTTCGCGATGGAGATTTGCAGGGTCAAGGAACCGACGCCGTTGTTCGTCTCGCAGGAGCACTGGGTCTCCTGCTGGCTCGAGTCCGGAGAGGCTAAGCAGTGAGCAGGCCGAGAGCCAGGGAGGCTGGCGTCTGGTTCGGGGAGCTTCCTCCGGGCCCGAAGAACATGATAACTGACGTGAGCGGGGTCAAGGTAGGCCACTACACGATCATACGAGGTTCGGGCCCGTTGATGGTCGGCGAGGGGCCGGTCCGGACTGGCGTCACGGCGATCCTGCCCCACGGCAGGAACGTCTACCGCGAGCCCGTGAAGGGGGCGTTCTTCGACATGAACGGCTGCGGGGGCCTCCTGGGCTCGCTCCAGATCCGCGAGTTCGGGCTCATCGACACGCCCATAGTGCTGACCACCACCATGTCCATGGGGTCCGCCGCTGAGGGGGTCATAAGGTACCTCCTGAGGACGAACCACGAAGTGGGCATATCCGAGGACACTATCATACCCGTGGTGTCTGAGTGCGACGACAGCTTCCTGAATGACTCCCAAGGGCTCCATGTGAAGGGGGAGCACGTGGTCGCCGCAATCGAGGGCGCGAGCGACCGGGTGGTCGAAGGCGCGGTTGGAGCGGGCACGGGCATGAGCTGTTACGATTTCAAGGGTGGCATCGGCACGTCGTCGCGGATAGTCACGGCAGGCGAGGACAGCTACACCGTGGGTGCGCTCGTCCTGACGAACCACGGGGACCGAGACGAGCTGAGGATAGACGGCGTGCCCGTTGGGGCGAACATACCCCCGACAGAGGATAAGAGGGTCGGGCAGGGCTCGATCGTGACCGTTATCGCGACGGACGCCCCCCTGGACGCCCGGCAGCTGGGGAGGCTCGCCAGGCGCACCTTCCTGGGCCTCGCGGCGACTGGGTTCAGATCGCACAACGGGAGCGGGGACATATCCATCGCATTCTCTACCGCCAACATCCACGTCCGGAACTCGGACAAGGGGCTGTTGACGGACCATCTCCTCCGGGACGGCGAGATGACCCCGCTGTTCAAGGCCACGGCGGACTGCTCGGAGGAGGCGGTCATCAACTCTCTGTTCAAGGCGGAGACGGTCGTCGGGAGGGACGGGAACACGGCCTACGCGCTCCCGATAGACAAGACCCTCGAGCTCCTGAAGGCGCACGGGCGTCTCCTGAAGTGACCTCCGAGGCCGTCAGATAGCTTTTTGCACGGCGACGCACATCCGCTCGCTGGCAGCCATCAATCGGTGCAGACAATGCCGGCAGTAACGCAGGACGCGCTCAGCAGGATCAGACGCGCGGTTTCGAAGTCAGAGATCGAAGGCCTGGTAAAGGACCTCGTGAAGATCCCGAGCCACCGGGATGTCCAGACGAAGGAGCGCGCGGTCGCCGAGTTCCTCCAGGAGTTCCTCGAGGACGAGGGCATCGAGGCCAAGCTGAGGACCGTCGAGAAGGACCGGCCGAACGTCATCGCCAGGATCGAGGGTGGCGGTGGCGGGAAGAGCCTCATGCTGAACGGCCACACGGACACCGTCCCCGCGTACGACATGGACATCCCCCCCTTCACCCCGAAGGTGCAAGGGGGGAAGCTCTACGGCCGCGGCTCCCTCGACATGAAGGGCGGGCTTGGGGCGATGGCGATGGCCCTCGTGGCCCTCAGGCGATCGAGGATCCGGCTGGGAGGAGATGTCATCCTCGCGGCGGTCGTCGACGAGGAGGACAAGAGCGCGGGGACCGAGGACATCATCCTGAACGGCCCGAGGGCGGATGCTGCCATCGTCGGGGAGCCGACCGACCTTGAGATACAGCCGACCCACAGGGGCCTCGAGTGGCTCAACGTGCACTTCTACGGGAAGGCCGCGCACGGAGGTCAGGCGGACCGGGGGGTCAACGCCATTTCGATGGCCGCGAGGTTCGTGCGCGAGGTCGAGGGCGATCTCCTGCCCAAGCTCAGGGCCAGGAAGAGCAGGTACATGATGTCGCCCACGCTCAACCTGGGCGTGATCGAGGGCGGCCAGCAGCCGAGCTCGGTCGCCGACCACTGCGTCATAAGGATGGACAGGAGATGGGTCCCCGAAGAGAAGCTGCAGACCGTGTTCGAGGAGATCTACGGGATCTTCGACAGATTGAAGGCGGAGGACCCCAAGTTCAGGGCCAAGCTCGTCCGAGACCCGTCGAACATGAAGACGATGACCCATGTACCGAACGTCGTCCCGACGGACCACTGGATGGTCAGGACGCTCAGGGGGTCGATGAAGACCGTCACCGGCAGGCCCGCGAAGGTCACGAGCTTCTGGGGCTGGACGGACGCCGCCCTCCTGACGCATTTCGGGAAGATGCCGGCTGTGGTGTTCGGACCCGGCGGGGCGGGCGCGCACGCACGCGTGGAGTACGTCCTCACGGAAGACCTCGCAAGGTGCGCCCAAGTGTACGCGCTGACGGCTGCCGAGGCGTGCGGGGCCGAGAAGTCGCGCTAGGCGATGCTGGGCTTGTGCCTGAGGACCTGTCCTGCACGCTCGGTCGTGTGCTCGCCGTTCTCGATCGTTATGGAGCCGTTCACGAGCACGAAGCTGATCCCCTCGGGATACCTGTGGGAATCCTCGAATGTGGCCATGTCAGCAATCTTGTCGGGGTCGAACACCACCACATCCGCCGCCATCCCCTTTGCCAGGAGACCCCTGTCCGCCAGGCCGATCCTCTCTGCGGGCTGCGAGGTCATCTTGCGGATCGCGTCCTCGAGCCCGAGCACCTTCTTCTCGCGCACGTACCTCCTCAGTACCCTGGGGAAGGTGCCATACGCCCTGGGATGAGTGGCCGACTCGCCCTCGGGCCCGTACGGCGCCTCTGCGCATCCGTCCGACCCGATCACGCTGAGCGGGTCGCCAATGACAGTCATCACGTCGTCCTCGCTCATCTCGTGGAATATGGCGGAGACCCGCATCTCCTCCTGGGCTATCATGTCAAGGGCGACGTCCACGGGCGGCTTGCCAAGCGCCTTCGCAATCTGGAGGATGGAGGTGTTCTCGAAGCGCTTGTTCTCGGGCGTCTTGAAGTCCACGAGCACGATGCTGTCCCAGTCAGTCTCCGAGGCGATCGCCTCCCAGCTGTCGGACTTGGTCTCGAGCTCCTTGGCGATCCTGGACCGCGATTCGGGGTTCATCAGCCGGGCGAGCACCTCCTTCCTGCCGCCCTCTCTCGCCCACGGAGGCATGATGGCGTCCAGGGTCGTGCTGGACGCGGTGTACGGATAAACGTCGAAGCTGACATCAACGCCCACTGCCCGCGCGCGCTTGATCATGTCGATCGTCTGGCTGACCTTGCCCCAGTTCGAGTTCCCGCAGGCCTTGTGGTGCGATATCTCGACCCGGATGCCCGCCTCGCGACCTATCCTGATCGCCTCGGCTACCGCAGGAATGAGCGTCGTGCCCTCGCCCCTGATGTGGCTCGCGTAGAATCCGCCGAAGGAGGCCGCGACCGACGCCAGCGCGACCAGCTCCTCGGTCTTCGCGTAGCATCCAGGAGCGTAGATCAGTCCCGACGACAGCCCGTAAGCGCCCTCCAGCATCGAGTCCGCAACAAGTCTCTTCATCTTGTCCAGCTGGTCCGCCGAGGGCTGGATGTCCGCGTCGCCGAGGATGGAGCGCCTTATCGTCTCCGCCCCCACAAGGGTCGCGACATTGACCGATGTCCTGAGGTTGGCAAGCCTGAGGAGGTACTCGTCCATCGAGGACCAGTTCACGTCCACGAACAGGTCCTGGGCGAACTCCTTGAGCGCGATGCGCGCGGAGCCGAGTATTGGGGCCGCGGACCCGCCGCAGTTCCCAACCAGCTCGGTCGTCACCCCCTGATGGATCTTGCTCTGCGCGAGGGGGTTCCCCAGCAGGTAGATGTCCGAGTGGGAGTGAATGTCGATGAAGCCTGGGCAGACTATCATGCCGGTGGCGTCGATTGTCAGGGCCGCCTTTCCGTCGGAGCGATCGTATATGCCGCCGATCTTGGCACCGTCTATGGCGAGGTCCAGCTTGCGTCCGGGCGCCCCGGAGCCGTCGACCAGGGTGCCTCCTTGAATGATGATGCTGTGCATCCTAGATGTCCACCGGTCCTGACAAGCGCTCACCACATTCTTCCCTGGCTTATTTACCGTTTGTGGCGCTGGCCATTGTTGTCCATTAGCGTTATATCCGCACTCGTCGTCTCCGTGGGCGGATGAAGGACCGTTTCGAGTTCATCAAGTACCACGGCTGCGGCAACGATTTCATCCTCAGGGACGAGATAGACCGAGCGCGCACGCCGGACCGCGAGAGGAGCGAACTGGCGAAGGACCTCACGGACCGCAACTTCAAGGTCGGCGCGGACGGGATCTTGTTCCTTGAAGGGGCCGAAGGGATGGACGCCTCCATGCGCCTGTTCGAGCCCGCGGGGAATGAGGCAGACATGTGCGGGAACGGGATTCGGTGCGTCGGAGCCTACCTGATGGAGAAGCTCGGGAAGGACGAGGTCGACGTCCTCACGAGGGACGGCGTGAAGCACATCGTCAGGGTGGGCAAGGAGTACAACGTCGCCATGGGCACCGTCAGGTGGCATCGGGCAGACCTGAAGGCCTATGTCAAGGACAAGGGCGACCCCTCCGACTCGATGCTCTCATTCAAGGTGAAGGTCGGTCCCGGCAGGACCGCGAAAGGGTCGATCGTGAACACAGGCGAGCCGCACATCGTCGTACGCACGAACTCGCTAGACTCGCTCAAGATGAGCGAGATCGGGGACTTCGTCAACGGGGACCGCAAGAGGTTCCCGAAGGGAGTGAACATCAACTTCGTCCAGGTGACGGGCAGGCACACGATCCGGATCCGGACCTACGAGCGCGGGGTCTATGATGAGACCCTCGCGTGCGGCACGGGAGCGACGGCCTCGGCCTCGGTGGCCCTGATGCTCCGCTGGGTCAGGCCGGGGACTGTGAACGTCGACACCAGGGGCGGCAGGATAAGGATACGTCTGGACAAGGACGGGCTCGCCATGATGACGGGCCCCGCGGTCAGAGTGTTCGAAGGCGTCCTCAGCCAAAGAGCCTAGGACTTCATTTTCTTCAGGACTTCCTCTGCCGCGGAAAGCGTCCGGACAACATCCTTGTCGCTGTGCTCGGTGCATGTGTACAGCGGCTTGTCAGGGTGATAGTGGATGCCTCTCGCCATCATGCCGAAGTCGAACCGGAGCCTGGTCTTGGAGTCGCACTGGGCGGCGTCCCTGTAGTCCGCGATCTTGCCCTTCGTGAACACTATGTTGAATGTGGAGTACGGGCCGACGGCGTGGGCGTCGAAGCCCAAGCGCCCGAACAGGTCGTTGAACCCGTCCCTGAGCTGGTCGCTCGTCTTGTTCAGCTTCGGGTATGTCTCTGGCTGCTCCAGTATGTCCAAGGTGGCCATGCCGGCCGCGAGGACTGTCGGATGGCCGTTGAACGTGCCCCCGTGGAACACCCTCTCGTTCTTCGGGCGAGTGACGGGGTTCACCATGTCCATGATCTCTCTCTTGCCCCCGAACGCGCCGCACGGGAACCCGCCCCCGATGATCTTTCCCAGGCAGATCATGTCCGGCTCGACCCCGTAGGTCGTGCACGCGCCTCCCATGCCCTCCATCCTGAACCCGGACATCACCTCATCGAAGATGAGCACCATGTCGAGGTCGCTCGTGATCTCTCGAATTGCCTTCAGGAACTCGATGTCGGGCACGACGAACCCTCTCTGGACGGGCTCCATGATGACCGCCGCGAGGTCGTCCTTGTGCGCCTTGAGGACCTTCTCGGCGTCCGAGATGTCGTTGTACGTGAGCACCTGGACGTTGGACATCACGCTCTCGGCGGTCCCGTACGACCCTGAAACGCTCTTGGGGGCCGACTCGGGGCCCGCAGCGTCCAGGGACGGCGTGAGGCTGACCAGGACCTCGTCGTACGAGCCGTGGTACGCCCCCTCGAACTTCGCGATTCTGACCTTCTTCTTGTACCCCTTGGCAACCCTGAGCGCGTGCAGGGTCGCCTCAAGCCCGGAGTTGGTGAACCTGAACAGGTCGGCGAACGGGAATATCTTCTCGAGCCTCTCGGCCATCCTCATCTCGAGCTCGTGGGGCGCCCCGAAGGTCTGGGAGCCGTCCGAGTCGATCTGCTTCTTCACCGCCTGGACGACCTTCGGATGGGCGTGCCCGGCGATGAGCGGGCCAAAGCACAGCATGTAGTCGATGTACTCGTTCCCGTCGAGGTCCCACAGGTGGGACCCCTTGGCCTTCTTGGCGTAGATCGGGTATGGAGAGTAGAACTTCACGTTCCCGGTGACGCCGCCCGGAAGGCTCTTCTGGGCCTCCTCGAACCGCTCCGCGCTCTTCCTCGTCTTGGCCTTGTACTCCTCGACTGGGTCCCAAGATGCTGCCATGCTGGATCACCTGAGATATATCTTCCCGGGGTCGATGCCCCTCAGGGTCGCGATCTCCTTCTCGGTCGGGGCGGGTGTCTGCTCGACCTTCGCGGCCACCTTGAGCTTCCACGGCGTGTTCTTCTGGACGTCCTCCACCTTGACGCCCGGGTGCAGGCTGACGAGGGTCATCTCCCCGGTCTCCTCGTCGAACTTCATCGTGCACAGGTCAGTGACGACCGCGTACGGCCCCCCGCCCTGGAGCTTGAGATGTCTCCACGCCGCCTTCCCGTCGACGAACCCCGGGCTCGTCCTGAAGTCCACCTTCTCGACGAACCTCCTCGCCTCGTGCGGGGTGATGATTATGATCTTCTTCACGTTGGACGCGATGTCGCACGCGCCTCCGCTCCCAGGCAGCCTGACCTTGGGGGAGTTGTACGCGCCTATCACGGTCGAGTTGATGTTCCCGAACTTGTCGATCTGCGCGCCCCCGAGGAAGCCGACATCGATCTTCCCTCCCTGCAGGTAGTACGCGAACTGCTCGTACATCGAGCATATGCTCTTCGCGCCCGTCACCAGGCACGGGTCCCCGATCGAGAGTGGCATCCTGTACGGGTTCGATCCAATGGCCCCCGACTCGTAGACCATGTTGAGGTTCGGGGCCTGCAGCTTCTTGGCCAGGTTGGCAGCCAGGTTAGGCTCCCCGACGCCCACGAGCACGGACTCGTGGTCCCTCAGCTCTCTCGCAGCGACTATTATCCTGAGCTCCATGGATGAGTATTCAGCCATGCTTCGCACCTCCTCACATCGTCCCGAAGTCGACCGGGGTGCACACCGCTGGCTTGAACTTCAGCCTGTCAAGCTTCTCCCGGGGGATCTTCTTCATGTACTCCGCGCGGTCCTCGACGCCGAATACCCACTCGTCCATGTACTTCATCGTCGTCTCGTGCTCCTTGGTCACCTCGTCCCACTGCATGTAGAACTCGTTGTCCCGGTCGTAGTATCCCTGCACGTACGACGGGTGCGCGCACCACGGCTCGTGCACGACCGCGTGGACGACGAAGTCCGGGATGAGCGTCCTGTTGGGGTCGGACCTGATGACGCTCTCGTCGACGATCTCCTCGGCGCTCAGGATGACCTTCTTCGCGGCGAAGGCCGCGTCCTTCTGCTCCCCGGTTATGCCCCAGATGTGCGCGTTCCCGTTCCTGTCCGCCCTCTGGACATGGACGACGGCTACATCGGGCCTGAGCGGGGGCACAACGGACACATCGTCCCCGGTGAACGGGTCCTTGACGGTCTTGATGGCCGGGTTGTTCGCCGGCAGGTCGGAGCCGATGTTCGACCTCATCGGCAGGAAGGGCATGTTCGTGGCTCCCGCGAACAGCCTCCCGGAGAGACCGAAGTGCGTGTACTCCTCTATCTCGAGCGGCTTCCAGTCGGTGGGGGCGGGCTGGCCCTCCTTCGGCTTCGGCCTCTCGGTCGCGCGCCTGAAGCATCTGAGCGACCCGACGCCCGGGTTGCCCGCGTAGCTGAAGATGAGCTTCTTCGCGCAGCCGGCCGCTATCATCTGGTCGTATATGATGTCCGGGGTGGCCCGGGCGAGCACCAGGTTCCTCTTCTTCTGCCTGATGATCTCGTGCCCGGCGGCGAACGGTATCATGTGCGTGAACCCGGCGAGATACGCGAGGTCGCCGTCCTTGACGTACTTCGACACGGCTTCCTTCATGCTCATGGTCTTGACAGAGTCCATCTTCTCACTTCCCTGCGGGGACGAACTTGAATCCGTACCTGATGACGCCCTCCTCCGTGTAGATCTTCCGGAGCTCGGTCGTCACAGGCATGTCGATCTTCACATCCTTCGGGTTTATGTCCGCTATCTGGCCTATCACCTTCGGGCCCTCCTCGAGCTGGACGATTGCGACCGGGTACTGCCCGCCGGCCTTCTCCTGCTCGGCGAACTCAGGGGGCGCCCCGCCCGCGCTGATGAGCACGAACGTGTGCACCTTGCCCCTGCCGCTCAGCTTGACCTCCTCGAACTCGGAGGAGGCGCTGCAGTACTTGCACACGCCCTTCGGCGGGAAGTTGACAGAGCCGCACTTCTTGCACTTGTATCCTACGAGCGAGTACCTCTGGGGGATCGTCCTCCAGTACATCGGGATCGAGACATGCGCCATTTCACATCACCTCACAAGATCGCTCCTTTGAGCTTGAGATACTTGATGTAGTCTATGTACTCCTTCTGGTCAGCCTCCGCCTGGAACCTTGGGGCCGCCTTCCTGTCGCCCACTACCTTGAAGCTGAGGGCGTCGCTGCCCGAGCCGGACCCGTACGAGATGACCATGATCCTGTCCCCGGGCTTCGCGTCGTCGAGCGCGGCCGCGAGCGAGACCGGGGTCGAGGCAGCCCCCAGGTCCCCGAGAACCTTCGAGGTCATGCCCGCCGCGAGCTGGTGTTCAGTGAACTGCATCCTTGAGCCCACGGTGGTCGGAACCCTGGCATCCGGCTGCTGGATGACGACGTGCTGGTACTCCTCCGGTTTCCTCCCGAGCTTCTTTAGCAGGGCGTTGCCGGCCTTCGTCGTGTTCGTAATCACCGATGACTCTGAGAACTTCTTCACGTTCAGGTCGTGGATGAGGCTCTCGTCCCTGGGCTTGAAGCGCTCCCCGAAGTACTCGCTCGCGTAGCTGGCATGCCCTTCCAGCTCTGCGACGATGTTCTCCGAAGAGAGCACATAGGCCGCGGCCCCGGCCCCGAGCGCGTGCTCGAACGAGTCCCACATGCTCGCGATGGGCGCGTCGGCTACCGCAACGAGCGCGACGCCCTTCGGGTTGGCTTGGACGTGCTCGAACGCTGATAGCATGGCTTCGGTGCCGGCCCTCGTCGAGCTCGTGTGGTCGGATGAGAGCGTCTGGTTAGGTATCCCAACGCTGACCATCACGGTGCCCGAGAGCACCTTCTCGACATACGGAGGGGTGGTGGACGCGAGCGCGAACCTCGTGACCTTCTCGGGGCCAATGGGCACGGACTCGAGGGCCCTCCTCGACACCTTGGCGGCCGCGGTGAGCACGTCCTCGTCGAAGCCCATGACGGACTTCTCGCTCACGCCGGCAGCAGAGAACGAGCCCCACGCCTTCGCGTAGTCCTCCTTCTTGATCCTGAGCTTGGGTATGTAGACGCCGTAGCCAGATATTCCGATTGCCATCAGGTTCACCTCCTCATTATCGTCACTTCGACGGTCCCGCCCGAGCCGCCCACATTGTGTATGAGGCCGATCTCAGCGCCCTTGACCTGCCTCGCAGGCTTCTGGACGGTCCCGCGGAGCTGGTTGAACATCTCATAGGCCTGGCCGGTGCCCGTTGAGCCGATTGGATGGCCCTTCGACTTCAGGCCGCCGCTGGCATTTACCGGCTTGTCCCCGCCGATCTGCGTGTGCCCTTCCTCTAGGAACTTGCCCGCTTCGCCCTTCTTGCAGAATCCGAGGTCCTCGTACGCGAGCAGCTCCGCGATGGTGAAGCAGTCGTGGACCTCCGCCGCCTGGATGTCATTCGGCCCGAGTCCGGCCATCGAGTACGCGCGCTCGGAGGCCTTCCTCGTGCCCTCGAGGGTCGTCGTGTTGACCCTGTCGTGGATCGCGAGATAATCGCTCGAGGTTCCGAAGCCAGCGACGTATATGGGCGTGTCTGTGTACTTCTTCGCGACCTCCTCGTCGCACACGAGCACCGCTGAGGCTCCGTCGGTCGTGGAGCAGCAGTCGAACAGGTTCAAAGGGTAGGCCACTATCGGGCTCTTGACCGCCTGCTCGAGCGTGATCTCCCGCTGGAACTGCGCCTTCGGGTTCTGCGCGCCGTTCTTGTGGTTCTTGACGGCCACCATCGAGAGCTGCTCTCTCTTGGTGCCGAACTCGTGCATGTGGCGGTGTGCGATCAGGGCGTAGAGGCCCGCGAAGGTCGTTCCGGCGAGCCTTTCGTACTCGGTGTCTCCCGACACCCCGAGCCAGTACTTCTGCTTGAGCCCGGATACGTCGGTCATCTTCTCGACGCCGCCCGCGAGTGCCACCTTGTGCGTACCCGAGAGCACGTCCATGATGGCCGCGACCAGGGCGTATCCCCCGGACGCGCAGGCGTTCTCGATCCTCATCGTGGGGATGTACGAGAGTCCGACGTACTCTGCCACGAGGGCCGACATGTTGCCGAGCTGGAACCCGCCGGAACCGAGGTTGCCTATGTACGCCGCCTCGATGGCCTTGGGGTCGAAGTTCTTGTCGACGCTCTTGGACATGTCCGAGTAAGCCTCGAAGAAGAGTTCCTTGATCCCCTTCTCCGGGAATTCTCCGTACCTGCTTTGCCCTGCTCCGACTATCGCGACTTTCTTCATCATCATCCACCCGTGACGCTCCACGCGCATTGGGCCGAGACTGTCAACGCGGGAAAGCGGTCCCAGAGAGCCGATTTTTGGAGGTCTGGAACAGCAATTTCCCGAATCAGAAAGACCGTATTTAACCGTTCGCGACTAACCCGACGCGGCCAAGCGGTTTCGACATCGCTCTCCGAATAGCTGCGCGCGCCCCGCTCCTCCCATCCTGAATTCGTATTGCGCCATCGGAGTTCGTAACAGCCGCGCTCGTGACCTCGGCAGGAGATAAATAGCGAGTGCTCGATGAGGAATCCAGCGCGATTGCGGTCCGTTGGTGCATCTCATGCGATCGTACAAGGAAATCCCTCTGTGGAAGAGCGTCAAGCAGGAAGACTGGGACAGCTGGCAGTGGCAGATCAGGAACCGTATCCAGACCGTCGACCAGCTCAAGCAGGTGATTAATCTCACGCCGGAGGAGGAGGAAGGGGTGCACAAGTGCCTCGGCGTCCTCCGGATGGCCATCTCGCCATATTACGCGACTCTGATGGACCCGGACGACCCCAACTGCCCCATCAGGAAACAGGCCGTCCCGACGAAGCACGAGCTCGAGTTCAAGGACACTGACATGGAGGACCCGCTCTTCGAGGACATCGACTCTCCGACCCCTGGATTGACGCACAGGTACCCTGACAGGGTGCTCTTCCTGATAACCGACATGTGCGGCCACTACTGCCGCCACTGCACCCGGAGGAGGTACGCCGGGCACACCGACAAGCATAGGGCGATGTCGGAGATCGATGCTGGCATCGAATACATCCGGAAGCACAAGGAGATCCGGGACGTCCTCCTCTCAGGGGGAGACGCCCTGATGGTCTCCGACGACTTCCTCGAGGGCATCATCAAGAAGCTCAAGGAGATAGACCATGTCGAGATCGTAAGGATCGGGAGCCGCGCACCGTGCACGCTCCCGCAGAGGATAACCCCTGAGCTGTGCGAGATGCTGGCGAAGTACCACCCAATCTGGCTCAACACTCACTTCAACCACCCCAGGGAGATCACGCCGGAGTCGAAGAAGGCCGTCGAGATGCTCGTCAACCACGGTATACCTGTGGGCAACCAGTCTGTGCTCCTGAAGGGGATAAACGACTGCCCCACGATCATGAAGAAGCTCGTGCACGAGCTTGTCAAGATTAGGTGCAGGCCGTACTACTACTACCAGTGCGATCTCTCGAAGGGCCTGGAGCACTTCCGGACTTCGGTCGAGAAGGGCATCGAGATACAGGAATCGCTCAGGGGCCACACCTCTGGGTTCGCCGTCCCGACGTTCATCGTCGACGCGCCTGGCGGTGGCGGGAAGATACCGGTCGCGCCAACGTACCTGATATCGATGTCCGACAAGAAGGTCATCCTGAGGAACTACGAGGGCGGCACGTTCAGCTATCCCCAGCCGAAGGACAGGGTAAGCGTCTGCCCCCCGACATGCAAGGGCTGCGACGACTGGAGCGGCATCGAGAGCAAGGAAGGTGTGGCAGGCGTCCTCTCGGGCGAGAAGATGTGCCTCGTCCCCGAAGGGAGCCTCCGCGAGAAGAGGCGGAAGGCGATCCGGAAGAAGTGAGAGTCCGGACCGTGGCGAACGGATTGCGCTCCTCGCTCTTCTCCGAAAAGGTTAAGAGCGCCCATCTTATGCTCAGCCAACAACATTTTGCAGGTCGATACGATGGAAAGGAACATCTTCATTGAGGAGCTCACGCACGTCCCCATCGAGAAGCAGGAAGTCGAGTTCGTCGAGAGGAAGGGCATTGGCCACCCGGACAGCATCGCTGACGGGCTGGCCGAGAGCGTCAGCCGGGCGCTGTGCAAGATGTACAAGGACAGATACGGCAGGATACTCCATCATAACACGGACGAGGTCGAGGTCGTGGGAGGCCAATCGGCGCCGGTCTTCGGCGGCGGGTCGATGCTCGAGCCGATATACATCTTGCTCGTAGGCAGGGCCACGACTGAAGTGAACGGGCTCAGGCTGCCCTACAGGACGACAGCCCTGAAGGCCGCGTACTCCTATCTCGAGAAGAACTGCAAGAACCTGGACGTGGAATGGGACGTGACCCTTGACTGCCGCATCGGCCAGGGTAGCGTGGACCTCAGGGGCCTCTACGAGACGCAGAACCTCCTTGCGAACGACACCTCCTTCGGCGTCGGCTTCGCCCCGCTGAGCGAGACCGAGCGCATCACTCTCGAGACGGAGAAGTTCATAAACGGGAAGCTGTGGAAGACCCTCCCCGAGATCGGCGAGGACGTCAAGGTGATGGCGTGTAGGATGGAGGACGAGATCGACCTGACCGTCGCGGCCGCGATGGTGTCCTCCAAGATCCCAGACAAGGAACACTACAAGAGCGTGATCGAGGAGACCACCGAGAAGATCTCGGACTTCGCGCAGAAGTTCACGAAGCGGAAGATCAAGGTATTCGTCAACACGGCTGACGACTACAAGAAGGGCATCTTCTACCTGACGGTCTCAGGGCTCAGCATGGAGAACGGCGACGACGGCTCCGTCGGCAGGGGCAACAGGGCGAATGGCCTAATAACGCCCATGAGGCCGATGAGCATGGAGGCCTCCGCGGGGAAGAACCCTGTGACCCATGTGGGGAAGCTCTACAATGTCCTCGCGAACCAGGTCGCGGACGAGATAGTGAAGATGGGTAAGGGTGACATCGTCGAGGTCCACACCCGGATACTGTCGCAGATCGGTCACGCGATCGACAACCCGCAAGCCGCGAGCGCCAATGTGATATACGCAGACAACGTGAACCAGAGCAAGTACGAGCGCGAGATCCGGTCGATATACGACGAGAAGCTGGCGAAGATAACCGACCTCACGGAACAGATCGTGTCGGGAAAGGTAACGGTGTTCTAGGGAGCGTCACTGGCTCTCTTGCTGCGCCCCGTCTATCCTCTTCAGCTCGTCCTCTTTCGTCTTCAGGACGCCTGCGAGCATCGACAGCTCCTCCTCAATCGCGTGGAGCCTGGACCATTCGCTCTCGAGGCGCTGCTCGTCCTTGTGCACCGCGTCCTCCCTCTCCCCCAGCTTGAGGTATAGCGCGTCCAGCTCGCCCTTCCGCCTCTCCAGCTCGGCGACCACCTTCTCGTTGAGGGCGGCCTCGAAGCCCTTCTTGGTCTGCTCGACACGCTCCCACTGGTCCTGGACCTCCGACCGCTCGTGCTCCAGCCTGACGAGCTCCGAGGCGATCGCGTTCTCCTTGCTCTCGAGGTCCTTCTGGTGGCCCTTAATCCGCTCCTCTAGCGCGCGCAGCTCGACCTCGCGCCTCAGGAGCGCCTCGTCCGTCGCGGCGGCCACCTCCTTCGCCTGCTTGACCCCCATGGCCTCCTTCGCGACCTGGGTCACGCGCTCCTTTATCTCCTCCTCGAGCTTCTCGCGCTTCTCCAGCAGCTCCGCCCGCCACTTCTCGAGCTCGGCGCGGACCTGATCCAGGCCCTGGTCCTTCTCCTTGAGCATCTCGCGATCCTTGTCCAGCTCTGCCTGGAGCGCCTCGAACTCCGCCAGGCTCTTCTCCAGCTTGCCGGAGCGCTTCTTGAACTCCTGCTCGCGAGCGTCCAGACCCTCCTTCTGCTGGGCAATCTCGGCCAGGACCGCCGAGTGCTCGTCAAGCGCTGCCGCGGCATCGCGCTCCTTTGCCTTCAGAGCCGACTCGCGGGCGTCAAGCTTCGTCCTCGCGTCGTTGAGCTCGGCCTCCTTCCTGGCGAGGTCGGAATGGACCTGCTCGAGCCCGTGGCTCTTGTCGCCGAGGGATGCCTTCTCCTCCTCGACGGATGCCTTCAATGTCGCGAGCTCCGCATGTACCTTCTCCAACTCCCCAGACCGCTTGTCCAGCGCCTGTCTGAGGGCTTCGAGATCATGCTTCTGCATCTCGATTCCCGCGAGGGCGGCCGAGCGTTCATCGAAAGCCGCCGCCACGGCCTGTTCCTTCGACTTGAGAGATGATTCCCGAGCCTCGATCTTCGACCTGACGTCGCTGAGCTCGGCATCCCTTCTGGCGAGCTCCGCCTCGCGGCCCTGGACATTCTTTGAAACCGCGGATAGCCTGGCACCCTCGTCGTCCAGGCCCTTCTTCTTGGCGACCAGCTCCTCCGACAGGCGGCTCTCTTCCGCCTTCAGGGCCTGCTCGCGACTACTGAGCTCAGCCGCGCGCTTCTCGATTTCCGCCCTGGCCTTGCCGAGCTCCTCGCGTGCAAGGTCGCTGTCCTTCCTGAAGTTCGACTCGGTCTCGCTGTGGGCCGCCTGCGCCTGGACAAGCTCGCCCCTCATCCTCTCCAACGATTCCTTCATCTGGGCTGCTTCCGAGGTCATCTTGTCGAGCTCTGAGTGACGTGCAGTCAGCTTCATCTCGACCTGGGCGAGCTCGGCGCTCTTCGAGGCAAGGTCGAGCTCCTTCTCCTCCAGCTTCGCGGACGCTGCCTCGAGCTTGGACATGCTCTGCGCCAGCTCTGCCTCCTTGGCGACGCAGGCGTTCTGGGACTCCGAGAGCCTGACCTTCGATGCTTCGAGCTCGGACTTCTCGCGCTCGAGCTCATCGGCGAGCCTCTCCACCTCGGCCCGGTCGCCCTGGACCTTCGCCGAGTCCATGTCGAGCTTGCGCCTCGACTCGGCCTCGATCGTCGCGAGGGCGACCTCCTTCTCCTCCAGCGCCTTGGTCCGCTCTAGTGCCTTCGCCTGGGCCATGGCGAACTCCTTCATGCGCGTCTCGAGGGCGGCCTCGCGAGCGTCCTGGGCGCGCTTCATCTCGTCCGCCCGCTCGTCGGCATCTCGGACCAGCTTATCAAGCTGGGCGGACCTCTGTTGGATCGTGATCGCTTGCGCGTCGAGGGCCTGCTGTTTCCCGTCAATCTTCGACGCGTGCTCCTCGAGCTGCTTGGACCTCGACGCAAGTTGCGCCTCGCGGGAATCCAGGGCCGACATCTCGTCCTTGACCCTCGCCTCGAGATCCCTCAGCGAGGCCTCCTTCTCGCTCAGGGCGATGACATTGGCCTCGTGCTCCTGGATCCTGGAGGCCGCGGCGTCCCTGTTTTCCTCAAGGACCCGCGACTTCTCCTCGATGTCCCGCTTGGCCGCTTCGAGCTCCTCCCATGCGGCGTCGGTCTCCTTCTGGGCCTTGTCCTTCTCTGCCTGGAGGGACTCCCATTCCTTGGAGAGCTTCTCCCTCTGGTCGGACAGCGACTGCTTCTCGGCCCTGAGCCCCTCCAGCTGCTCGTTTATCGCCTTCTTCGCGGACTCGTACGCTGATTCTCCATCGCGGAGCTTCTTCTCCCGCTCCTCGATCAGGTACTGCTTGGCGAGCAGGTCCTGCTCCTTCTGGCTCGCCTCCTGCTCCGAAAGGGACATCTTGTTCTTGACTGTCTCGAGTGACTCCGCCTGTGTCGCCAGCTCCTTGGCCCTCTCCTCCAACTGCGAGAACTTGAGGTTGTAGTCGCCCTCGAGCTTCGCCTTCTCGGTCGAAAGTGATTCCTTGAGCCTGATGGCCTCTTCCGCCGAGGATTTCGCTGCCTGTTCCCTGGCCTTTAGGTCCTCCTCGCGGGCCTTCACTGCGCTCTCCTTCCCGACCAGCGCCGAGGAAAGCTCCTCGAGCTGCGCCTTCCATGCCTCGAGCTCGTTCTCCTGCTTCGTGGTCTCCTCGATCGCGGCCGCGAGCTCGATCTTGTCGTGGTCCAGCTTCTGCGCGATGTCCTCGAGCGTCTGCCTCTTCTCCTCGAGGGCCTTCTGCTCGCCCTCAGAGGCCATCATCTGCTCCTTTAGGACCCTCTCGCGCTCGTCGACGGAGGTCCTTGTCTGCTGGAGCATCTCTCCAGTGGCGTGGAGGTTCTCCTGCTTGATCGCGAGATCCTTCTCTATGGAGTCCAACTCCTCCTTCCTCTTGTTGAGCTGCCGGCGCAGGCCGTCGATCGCGACTCTCTCCTCAGCCATCTTGAGCTCGGACGAGGCGACATCGCTCGCGCGCTGGTTGAGGATGGTCCTCATCTCGTCGACGGACAGCGACTTCTCGTCGACCTCCTTGCGCTCCTCGGCCAGCTTGGCGGACCTGTCGTCTATGTCCTTCTGGAGCTCGTCGATCTGCCTGAGGGTGTCGGACTTCTCCTTCTCGAATGCGAGCTTCTCCTCTTCGAACGAGTTCCGCTGCTGAATGAGCTTCTCCTTCTCGCCCTGGAGCTGCTTCTCCGTCGCCAGCTTCTCGTCGTTGACGGTCGCGGCGAAGTCCTCTACTTCCTTCCTGATGCGGTCGATCTCGACCTCGGACTGCTTGATGTTCTTTTCGCGCTCCTCGAGCTCGGTCCTGAGCCTCTGCATGTTGGTGCTGCCGTCCTTTAGCTGCACCTCCAGCTCGTTGAGCGCCTTGGTGCGCGCCTCGGACTCGCGCGCGAGCCTGTCCTCGTCCGCGCGTATCTTGTCCTCCCGCTTCTGGAGGTCGGCAGTCTTCCTGCTCAGGTCGGCCCGAAGGGTGCTGGTCTCGGTCGTGAGCTTCTCGCGCTCCCTGTCGAGCTGCTCCTCCTTCGACTTGGTGGCGGATTCGAGCATGGTCGCCTTCTCCAGGGCCTGCTTCGCCTCCGCCTCCGTGACCGCGAGGACCTTCTCCCACTTGTCCAGCTCGTCGGACTTCGCAGCAAGCGACTTGTCCTTCTCGTTCAGGTTCTGCTCCTGCGCCACGAGCCGGGACTTGAGCGTGTCGAGCTCCTGGGTGAGCCTGGATGCGGAGTCCTCCCTCTGGGTGACCTCCGTCGAGAGCCTCTCGATCTCGGCCCTGGACCTGGCGAGCTCGTCCTCGTGGTCTCTCGTGGCCTTGTCGAACTCCTTCATGTCGGAGTCGAGCGCGGCCCTCAGCTTCTCGATCTCTACCTTGTCGAGGGCCAGCGCATGCTCGCGCTCCTGGATATTTATCTCCCGGGCCTTCGCCTCCTCCATCGAGGTTTCGATCAGGCGTTCCTTCTCCTGGACCGCCTGCAGCCGCTGGTTCTCCGTTTCCCGGTCGGCCTCGACCTTGGCCATGAGCTCCGCGAGCTTCTTCCTGTCCGCTTCGAGGTTTCGCTTCTCGGCCTGGATCTCGAACAGCTTCTGCTCGGTCTTCAGCCCGACGATCTTGTCGAGCTGCTGGTATCGAGACTCGACCT
>JAJYIS010000130.1 GCA_021789945.1 Thermoplasmata archaeon
GCCTGATCTCGCGTCCGCCGACGCGGACGGCCCTTCCCTCCTGCAGCCTCCTGAAGAGCGGGCCCTCCGGGATCCCGAGCCTCTTCGCCTTCTGAAGGTTGAACTTGCCCGGGCGCGGCTTCTCCTCGAGGGAGAGCGCAAGAGCGGGGACGCTGTGCTCGGCATCCCCGCATCTTACGACATACTGGCCGAAGTCGTGGGTCACGCCAGGGTCCAGCTCCTCGGTCGCCACCCTGAACCCCGACTTGAAATACCCCAGGGCGAGCATGTTGTCCACGTCCTTGGAGATGCCCCTAGGGCCGTATATCGAGAGGGCCCTCGTCCGTCCGTTCAGGCTCATGCTCTGGATCAGCCCAGGGAGGCCCAGGAAATGGTCCGCGTGCAGGTGGGTGATGAATATCCTGCTTATCTTCATGAAGGAGACGGAGGACCTCATCAGCTGTCGCTGGGTCCCTTCCCCGCAGTCGAACATCACCACCTCTCCCGGCAGCTGGACGACGATCGAGGCCACGTTCCGGGCCTTGGTCGGGTACGTCCCTCCCGTCCCGAGGAATATGATCTTCATGTCCTCACCCCCGAACGCGGTCTCAGGCGATGAAACTCACCCGACTTGTCGAGCTCGTACATGAAGACCCCCAGGGCCGCGATGGACATCAGGGTCGCGATCACTATGGTGCCCTTGAACCCGTAGGCCGTGGCCGCGAACCCCCCGAAGACGGGACCCAGTATCCCGGATATGCTCGTGGTGCTGGACAGGAGGCCGGACACGGTCGCCTTCTCCTTGTTCCTGTCGAGGACGTATCTCAGCGACCCCACGTAGAGGCAGCTCCAAGCGAAGGCCAGGAGCACCTGGGACGGCAGGATCTCCCAGTAGCTTCCGGCCAGGGTGAAGGTGTAGAAGGTGAGGGCGGAGCTGACGAGCCCGAGGGCCACCAGGACCGCAGGGTCGTACCTGTCGAGTAGGAGCATGAAGAAGAACTGGCCCAGGGAGTTCACGCCGTAGATGATCCCGATCCACAGGTTGTTCGCGCCTATGCTCGCGAGGAAGAGCGGGTATGTCACCCAGATCATGTTGGCCCCCGTGTGCCTGATCAGCATCGCGCTGTAGACCGAGGCGTTGCGCTTGATGAGGCGGACAGGGAACAGGGGGACGGCGATCCCGGTCTCCTTCGAGAAGGGCATGGAGAGTCCCACCCCGAACGCGATCAGCAGGATCGTCGTGCAGAACAGGTACGCCCACTCGTAGCCCGTCTCGAACGCCCCCACGGTCAGGTTGCCGATGAACCATCCGAGGGCGCCCCACGCGCTGAACCTGCCCATCCTGGTCGACTTCAGGTCGTGGGCGTATGCCAGGAGTGCTGCCGGGAATATCCCCGAGCAGAAGCCTATGAGCAGCCTGATGCCCGCGAAGAACGGCAGACCTCCCCAGAACAGGGAGGCCCACTGCAAAAGGGTGGCCATGGTCGTCAGCAGGAGGCCGTAAACCAGAATCCTCCTCCGGCCGTAGACGTCGGACGCCCTGCCGAAGATGTAGGATGACACGAACCCCGCGGCTGCGACTCCACCCGCGATGATCCCTATGAGGTCCTTGCTCGCCCCGAAGGTGTCCTGAAGGATGATCGGGACGATGATCACGGGCCCGAACAGCCCCGCGTTGTATAGCAGCTGAATGGCCGGGGCCTTCATCGTGCACGAATAGAGATGTGGTATTTCGGTCTTTTCGGGGCCAAAAGCGCGTGCCGGCCCCCTGGAGCTACCATCCGAGCCTTTCGAACGTGCGGTCCGTCTTGGTCTTCTTCTTGAACTGCCGGTAGTGCTCGCGGCAAAGGTGCACGTTCTTGTCCGCGCTGGACGAGATCGTCAGCCCCGCCTTCTCGACCTTTTTCCCGGAGACGGACCTCTCGGCATCCTGCTTGCAGCCCACCACGTCGCACTTCCGGACCTGTTCGACGGCGTGCTTCGGTTCGACCATGGCGTGCTAATCCTGCTGAGGATATTAATAAGGTTCGGACCTGGGGAGTCTGGACCAAAACCCATAATATGCCGCTTGTGCTTCAGCGAGTTCATGCCTCAGGTAGCGCCGTCGATCCTCGCAGCCGACTTCTCGAGGCTGGGCGACGAGGTCGCGAAGGTGACCAGCGCGGGCGCCGACTACATCCACATCGACGTCATGGACGGCTTCTTCGTCCCGAACATTACCATCGGGCCTTCGATGGTCAAGAGCCTGAGGCCGTACTCGGACCTCCCGTTCATATCGCATCTCATGATCACCCACCCTGAGAGGCACGCGAAGGCGTTCGCCGAGGCCGGCTCGGACATAATAGAGGTGCACATAGAGGCCGAGCAGGACCTCGAGGACACGCTGAGGCTGGTCAGAGGCCTGGGCAAGAAGGTAGGACTCGCGGTGAACCCTCCGACGCCCGTCCAGCAGGTGTATCCGTACCTGGACAGGATCGACCTCCTCCTGATAATGTCCGTCAACCCGGGTTTCGGAGGCCAGCAGTTCATCCCCGAGGTGCTCCCCAAGATAGCGGCTGCGAAGTCCGAGATGGACAGGATTGGCAGCAGGGTGCCCGTCGAAATCGACGGGGGCATCAACACAGAGACCGGGGATCTCGCCGCCAGGGCCGGGGCGGACATCCTGGCCGCTGGGACGTCCGTGTTCAAGGCCCCGGACATGAGGAAGGTCATCGACGCGCTACGCGCCTGTGGCTCGTCAAAGGATTAATATCGCAGTTCGCTCTGCGTGGATTGGATAACATGGCAGACAAGTTCGGAAGGCACCCGCTGCTGATCTACCTCACGTTCGTGCTTCCAATCGTGCTGCTGGCGATAGGCCTTCTGGTCAACGCGAACATATTCCTGATAATAATCACACTGGTCTGGCTCGGGGTCTCATTCGTCATCCTGTTCCTGCCGATCGAGACAGACAATAGCTCGTCCGACTGATCTCGGCTTGAGGCATAGCCAAGTGACGAGCGGTCAGGGGTATGATGGGAGTAGACATCTCTAGCCTCGTCGGGGGCAAGCCGATAATGCTCTCGGACCTCACAGGGAGGTCCGTGGCCGTGGATGCGTTCAACACATTGTACCAGTTCCTCTCCATGATCCGCCAGCCGGACGGGACCCCGCTCATGGACCGGGACGGGAGGGTGACCTCGCACCTGTCCGGACTATTCTACAGGAGCGCCTCCCTGCTGGAGCTAGGGATAAGGCCCGCGTTCGTCTTCGACGGGAAGCCTCCAGAGCTCAAGCGGAAGACCATCGAGGCCAGGGCCGCGGCGAAGCGCGAGGCGGAGGTCGAGTGGAAGAAGGCCCTGGAGGAGGGGGACATGAGGCGGGCGCTCTCGAAGGCCACGAGGACCGCCAGGCTGGACTCCGACATGATCGAGGAATCGCTCAGCCTGCTCGACGCGCTCGGTATCCCGTGGATCCGGGCGCCGAGCGAGGGAGAGGCCCAGATGGGACACATGGCCAGGAAGGGCGATGTCTGGGCAGGGGCGTCCCAGGACTTCGACGCCATACTCTTCGGGACCCCGAACCTGGTTAGGAACCTGACACTCGCGGGCAAGAGGCGCCTGCCATCGGGCAAGACCGTGGATGTGACCCCAGAAGTCGTCACGTTGTCCGCGGTGCTCGGGGAGCTCGGGGTCACGCGCGAGCAGCTGGTCGACATGGCCATCCTGATAGGCACCGACTTCAACGACGGCGTCAAGGGCATCGGCCCAAAGAAGGCCCTCGCGCTGATCAGGAAGAGCGGCAGCCTCGAGGGCATCCGCAGCGAGGGCAAGGTCCCTGTGCCCGACGAATACGAGGATGTGAGAAGGATCTTCCTCGACCCCGAAACGACGGACGACTACAGCCTCGTCTGGAGGAAGGTTGACCCGGAGGCGGTCAGGAAGATAATGTGCGACGCGCACGCGTTCTCGGTCGACCGCGTGGACGCCGCGCTCTCGCGCATCGCGGCGAAGGAGGATGTCCGGACCCAGCGGAGCCTTGACTCATGGTCCTGAGTCTGGCCTGATGGCCCCCGAGACGGCGGACGAGCGGCCGCGACAGAACGCACACAGCCAGGAGTCTGTCTGAGACATCACACGTGATTTCATACACACTATGTTTAAAATACCAGCCATCAATATCTGCCGTGGAAGATAGATTATGCGTCAAGTGGACGAGAACTACTCCCCCGTCCAGTTGGAGAAAGACATCAGGGCGTTATGGGAGCGGACCCGC
>JAJYIS010000030.1 GCA_021789945.1 Thermoplasmata archaeon
CGGCAAGAGCGCCCAGTTCCCGCTGCACGTGTGGCTCCCCGACGCGATGGAGGGCCCGACGACGGTCTCCGCGCTCATCCACGCGGCGACGATGGTCAACGCCGGCGTCTATCTCACGGCGAGGACATACCCTCTCCTGATACTGGCTCCTGACACGCTGCTCTTCGTCGCGATCATCGGCGGGTTCACGGCTCTCCTCGCGGCGACCGTGGCGCTCGCCGCGACAGACATCAAGCGGGTCCTGGCATACAGCACGATCAGCCAGCTGGGGTACATGATTCTGGGCCTGGGCGCCGGCGGCTACCTGCTCATCCATGACGGGTCGTCCGCTGGGTACACGGCCGCGATGTTCCACCTGATGAACCACGGGTTCTTCAAGGCGCTCCTGTTCCTCTGCGCCGGCAGCGTAATCCACGCGGTCGGCACGAACGATATGCGCCTCATGGGCGGGCTCAGGAAGAAGATGCCCATCACGTCGATCACGATGCTCATCGGCGCGATAGCGATCGGGGGCATACCTCCGCTCTCAGGGTTCTGGAGCAAGGACGAGGTGCTGTCGGCTGTCTACCACGCGGGCAGCTTCGACTTCACGTTCTCCATCCTGTGGGCCCTGGGCGTAGCAACCGCGTTACTGACGGCCTTTTACATGTTCAGGATGTGGTTCATGACGTTCGCGGGTGAGCCCAGGTCAGAGGTGCATGCGCACGAGTCCCCAAAGCTCATGACCGTCCCGCTGATGATCCTTGCGGGCCTTGCGCTGGTTTCCGGGTTCGCCCTGTTCATCGGAGAGGGCTTCAAGAGGTTCCTGGCGACCGCGCTGACCCTCCCGCCGACCAACCTGACGCTCGTGACCGCCGGTGAGCCCCTCGAGGTCCTGACCGAGATATTCTCCGACCCTCTCACCTACATCTCCTTGGCAGTCGCCATCGTGGGAATACTGCTTGCGTACTGGATCTACTACATGCCGGGCTTCGACCGCGCCGTGTTCGCCCGCGGCGTGCCCGGGAGGTTCCAGAGGGCGCTCGAGAACAGGTGGTACATCAGCAAGTTCTACGACGACTTCGCGTACAAGGTGTGGTACGGCTTCGCCCTGTTGGCCGACTGGTTCGACAGGAGAGTCATCGACGGCATAGTGAACGGCTTCGCCTTCCTCGGCGCGAACACCGGAGGCGTCATCAGGAAGGCGCAGACCGGGGATGTCCGGAGGTACACGAGCCTGGTGGTCCTCGGCATCGTCCTGCTCATACTCCTAGTGGTATACATCGTCCCGTTGCTCGACAAGTCGGGCCCATGGTTCCCGGGGTGGTTCTAGATGCTCGAGAGCGTGCCCATCATTTCGATAATCATACTCCTGCCGCTGGTCGGAGCCGTCGCGACGCTCCTGCTGGGCAGGCGCGAGGAGTACGCGAAGTACGTCGCGGCGGCCTTCTCCGGCGCGGCGCTGGTGCTCACCGTGCTCGTGACCCTCGAGTTCGTGATCGACCCGTCGACGACCGCGGCCCGCGGGTATCATGACGGCCACGGGTTCTTCAACTACCAGTACTACGAGTCGTACCCCTGGGTCGAGTCGCTGGGGATAAGCTACATCGTCGGCCTCGACGGCATCAGCCTGCCGCTGTTCCTGCTCACTGCCCTGCTGTCGTTCCTGGCGATCGTGTTCTCGTGGGACACGAAGCTCCGGCCCAAGGAGTATTTCGGGCTGATGCAGATACTCGAGGTCGGCGTGCTGGGCGTGTTCGTCGCCCAGGACTACTTCGTGTTCTACGTGTTCTGGGAGGTCGTCCTCATACCGATGTACTTCATGATCGGCGTCTGGGGAGGGCCGAACAAGGACTACGCGGCCATCAAGTTCTTCATCTACACACACATCGCGAGCCTCGCGATGCTGGTGTCGATCATGGCGCTGTACTTCCAGGCGGGCGCCCACTCGTTCAGCATGGAGGCGATCGCGCTCGCGGGGACGACCAACTTCAGCAGGCTGTTCCAGATAGTCGTGTTCGCGGCGATGTTCTTCGGGTTCGGCGTGAAGATGCCGATGGTGCCGTTCCACACTTGGCTCCCGGACGCGCATGTCGAGGCCCCGACCGCGGGGAGCGTGCTCCTGGCGGGCCTGCTGCTGAAGATGGGTGGGTATGGTATCATCCGCGTGGCGATCCCGACGCTCACGGCTGGCGCCCACGAGCTGCAGATCCTGATGGCGGTCATCGCGATTGCGAGCATACTGTACGGGGCGCTCCTTAGCCTCGCCCAGAAGGACCTCAAAAAGATGGTCGCGTACTCGTCAATCAGCCACATGGGCTTCGTGCTCCTCGGGTTCGCGACCTTCTCCTCGCTGGGGATAGTCGCAGGCGTGTTCCAGATGTTCGCGCACGGGCTCGTGACGGCGGTCCTGTTCATGATGTGCGGCGTGGTGCAGCACAAGTGCGGCACGAGGCTCATCCCGAGCCTGGGCGGGCTGTCGAGGAAGATGCCCGTCGCTTCAACGATGATGACCATAGGCTTCCTCGCGTCGCTCGGGCTCCCGGGACTAGTCAGCTTCGCGGCCGAATTCATGGTGTTCGCGAGCATGTTCGACAAGTGGGCCATGTGGCTCTTCCTGCCGATCCTCAGCGTGGCGATAACCGCCGGGTACTACCTGTGGGCGCTGCAGAGAACGATGTTCGGCCCGCTGACCACCAAGATAGACACCTCTCACCTGCACGATGTGGACTGGTACGAGGGGGTGCCGGTCGGGATACTGATAGCGCTCATCGCGTTGTTCGGGGTCTTCCCGTCGCTGATATTCCAGTACATCAACCCGGCAGTGCAGATCGTGACGCATCTGCTTGGAGGTGGATGAGATGGCCGTCGTGGACTACCTCGAGACGCTCCTCCCGCAGCTCGTGCTGATAGCGTTCGCGTTGCTCATGCCAGCGATGGACTACTTGTTCAAGAAGGACAAGCGGGTGCTATCGTGGATTGCGCTCGTGCCCCTGGTCTCGCTCGCGTGCGCCATGGTCTCGTGGCTCTTCATGGGCGTCTGGAAGCCCTCGGGAGCTCCGATAGACGTGATCTCTGTGGACCAGTTCAGCGGGCTGTTCACGCTCGTGTTCCTCGCGGTCGGTATCGTGGTCGTGCTTGGCTCACCTGAGTTCATCAGGGCAGACAAGAACCACGGGGAGTACTACTCGCTCATCCTGCTGGCCATGGTCGGCATGACGGTCGTCGCCGAGGCATCGGACCTCATCGCGCTCTTCGTAGGACTTGAGATCGCCGGCATATCGTCGTTCGCGTTGTCAGGGTTCAGGAAGTCCGAGAAGCGCTCGTCGGAGGCGGCGACCAAGTACTTCATCGTCGGCGGGTTCTCGTCCGCGCTCACGCTGTTCGCGATATCGATCCTGTACGGCATCGGAGGCACGACCAACATCCAGGCCCTCGGGAGCGCCCTCGGAGGGGCGTCCGCCCCCGCATGGGTCCAGGACTCCCAGTCGATGGTCCTCCTGGCCGTCGTGCTTCTGTTCGCCGGCTTCGGTTTCAAGATAGCCATCGTGCCTTTCCACATGTGGGCCCCCGACGTGTACGAGGGCGCCCCGACGCCGATCTCCGGCATGCTCGCGGCCGCGTCGAAGAAGATGGGGTTCGCGGCGGTCTTCAAGGTCTTCCTGATCGGCCTCTTGGCGTCGAAGATGCAGTGGGAGGGCGCGGCGGCGATCCTCGCGGTGCTGACGATGACCGTGGGCAACCTCGTTGCGGTCTCCCAGACCAACATCAAGAGGATGCTCGCGTACTCCTCGATCGCTCAGGCCGGGTACATACTGATCGCGCTGCCTGTGGGGACCCAGTACGCCGTAGAGGGCGGGCTGTTCCACATCATCACACACGCGTTCATGAAGTCCGGCGCGTTCATGGTGGTCGCGGCGATGGGCGCGGCCGCCGTCGGCGAGAGGCTGGACGACTTCAAAGGCCTGGGCAGGCGGGCCCCGTGGCTCGCGTTCGCCATGACCCTGTTCCTGCTGTCCCTCGCGGGCATACCGCCCCTCGCGGGGTTCGCGAGCAAGTTCGTGCTGTTCTCGTCCGCGGTGTACGCCTCCGAGGCGGGCCCGCAGTGGCTGGTATGGCTGGCGATAGCGGGCGTTCTGAACAGCGCTCTGTCCCTGTACTATTACGCCCGGGTGATCAAGTACATGTACATGGAGAAGGGGCCGGCCGACAAGATCGCCATCCCGCCGATGCTCAAGATCGCCATCGCGTTCGCCGCGGTCATGGTCGTCCTGATCGGCATCTATCCGGACCCCGTGATCAGGGTCTGCGAGCACGCAGCGGCGATATTCACGGGGCTAGCGCCGGGCGTCTGATGGTGCCTGTCGGAGCGGCATGCCAGCAGGTTCTCCACTCTCGCCAGTAAACCATCAATATTATGTAGCGGATGGGTAATATGCGCACCGCATGACCTCAGCCTGGGATTTTGGCATAAGGAAGGAGCTCGACATGGTCGAGCAGAAGCTTCACGAGATGGTCAAGTCCCAGGAGCAGGTCCTGACCGACGCGTCCCTGCATGTGATCGACGCCGGCGGGAAGAGGCTCCGGCCCACGGTCACGATACTGAGCTACAAGGCCCTCGGGGGCACCGAGAGTCAGAAGATAGTCGACATCGCGACCGGCTTCGAGCTCATACACTCTGCCACTTTGGTCCATGACGACATCAACGACGGCGGCCTGACAAGGCGGGGCAAGGAGACCGTCTTCAAGAAGTACGGGCTCCACGACGCTGTCGTCGCGGGCGACTTCCTGTTCGTGAAGGCCTTCGAGCTCGGCGGGACTTTCGACAAGAACGTCGTCGAGACGGTCGCGAACGCGTGCGCGAAGCTCGCGGAGGGCGAGGTCCTCCAGAACAGGTTCAGGCACAGGAAGGACCTGACCATAGACGACTACATCAGGATCATGGAGCGGAAGACCGCGTACCCGATCAGGGCGGGGGCGATGGTCGGCGCGTACCTGGCGAACGCCTCCGCGGACACGGTCGAGAGCATGGGAAGCTACGGGCTCGACCTCGGAATCGCGTTCCAGATCATAGACGATGTCCTGGACTTCACGGGGGACCAGAAGAAGACCGGGAAGCAGATCGGGGTCGACCTCCGGGAGGGCCACCTAACGCTGCCGTCCCTGCTCGCCATGAAGGACTCGCCCTCGACGGGAAAGGCCATCATGAATCTGATTTCGGACGACGAGCCGAAGCAGGCGAGCATAGACGAGTGCGTCGAGCTCGTGCTGAAGAGCGGCGCGATCCAGAAGGCGAAGGGCATGGCTGAGTACTACGGCATGGAGGCCCTGGGCCATCTCGGATGCCTCCAGAAGAACGAGTACAGCCAGTCTCTCAGGGACCTCGTGAAGAAGGTCCTCGAGAGGGACTCGTAGGTGAGCTGTATGGACCACAGGGGTATGGACCGGACCGAATGGAGGGAGCTCGAGGGTTCTTTGGAGGACATAGCGCCCTACTACGAGAAGGTCAACTCGATGATGACTTTCGGGCTGGTCGACCGGTGGAGGCGGAGGGTCGCGGCCCTCGCCAAGGATGACGATGTGGTCCTTGAGATCGGTTCAGGCCCGGGGAGCTTCACGCGTCACCTGGCCTCGAGGACGATCTACTGCCTCGAGCCGTCGATGGAGTTCGCGAGCGCCTCCAAGGGCATCCTGGACCCCGAGAGGGTCACGATGCTGAAGGGGGTCGCCGAGAAGATCCCCCTGTCCACGGGCTCGGTGGACAAGGTCTTCTGCATGTTCTCATTCCGCGATTTCTTCGACAAGCCGGCCGCCCTGAGCGAGATGAACCGTGTGCTCAAGGAGGGCGGCGATGCCATAATCGCCGATGTCGCCAAGCCGGACAACGGCCCCCTCGCAAAGCTGCTAGAGCTGCACTTCAAGATGCTGGTGCCCATCCTCGCCCACATCGCGGTCAGCCGCTCCTCGACCGAGGTGTGGCGCAGGGACCCGTACTCGCGGCTCATCGACACATGGGTGGCGTACGGCTCGCCCGCGGAGAACGAGGCCCTCTTCAGGCAGAGCGGGTTCGACCAAGTCTCGACCGAGTATCTCGAGCTCAAGGGCGCGGCGATTACCAGGGGGAAGAAGCCTTGGAAGTCGACGTCCTGATCGTGGGCGCGGGACCTGCTGGAAGCTCCACCGCAAGATATTGTGCCGGCAAGGACCTGGATGTCCTGATGCTCGACCGCCGGTCGGAGATTGGCTATCCCGTCCAGTGCGGCGAGTTCCTCCCGGACGTCAAGGAGATGTACACGATGTTCCCGCGGTCCATGGACCTCGAGGAGTTGTTCGCGATCCCCGAGGAGCTGATAGCCGGCAGGTCCGAGGCCGTGGACCTCGTCTCCCCGAGGAACAGGACGTACAGGTGCGAGTTCCTAGGCGCGACCCTGGACAGGCGCGCATTCGACAAGTACCTGGCGAAGCTTGCGGTCGAGGCCGGCGCGAGGCTCGAGACCGGGGCGTCGTTCCTCGGGCTCAAGGGCGGGATTGCCCGGACGACCCTCGGCGATGTGAAGGCGAAGGTGATAGTCGGCGCGGACGGCCCCAACTCGAGGACCGCGGTCTCCGCGGGACTCTCGCGCCCTGAGATGCGGTATCCGGCCGTGACGTGCCAGGCCGATGGGGACTTCGAGCCTGTGATAAAGATGTACTTCGGCTCGATGGCTCCTGGCGGATATGCCTGGGTGATACCCAAGCGCAAGGGGGCGAACATCGGGGTCGGCTTCAACCCCAGGCTGCTGAAGGAGAGGCCGTCCGAGCTGTTCTCGAGGTTCGTCTCGAAGCTGGGGGTCGGGTGCCGCGATGTCACCATGGGCCTAGTGCCGCAGTCCGGGCCCGTCAAGAGGACCGTCTCGGGGAACGTCATCCTGGTCGGGGACGCCGCTGGCCACGTGATGGCCACGAACGGCGGAGGCATACCCATCGCGATGATCGCAGGCAGGATCGCCGGGCGGTCCATCAGGGACTCTCTGACGAAGGGCGCGCCTCTGGCCGAGTACGAGCGCCTCTGGAAGCATGTGCTGGCAAAGCCGCTCGCGGACTCGCTCTGGACCAGGAAGTTGGGCGACCTGTTCTTCCCGACTGACCGGCGGACGGAGTTCGCCATGACCGTGCTCGGGAAGAGGGGGCTCGCGCGCGCGATTAGGTGCAGGCGCGTGTTCTATGTGTTGTGAGTGGCTAGCGCGCAATAGACCTTTAAGCCCCGAGGTGCTTCGGCGCCTCGAGGAGATATCTTGAGCAAGACCGAGGAGAACCTGCGGCACGCTCTCGCTGGCGAGAGCGAGGCCAGGGCGAAGTACACGAAGTGGGCTGGAGCCGCGAACAAGGAGGGCCACCAGGCGATCGCGAAGACATTCGAGGAGACCGCGCAGAACGAGTACGAGCACGCGGCTACCATTATGAACCTGCTCAAGGTGGTCGGCACCACTGAGGAGAACTTGTCGAAGGCCGCCGAGGGCGAGGTGCACGAGTGGACGAAGATGTACCCGCAGTTCGCGAAGGATGCCAGGGAGGATGGCAACGACCCTGCCGCGCGGTATTTCGAGAACGTCATCCGGGTCGAGAAGCATCACGGGAAGCGGTACAAGCTTCTGCTCGACCGGCTGAAGAGCGGGACCCTGTACAAGTCCGACAAGGAAGAGGTCTGGTTCTGCACCAACTGCGGGCACCTGCACAGGGGCAAGGAGCCCCCGAAGGTCTGCCCGACCTGCAATCACCCGCAGGGGTACTTCAAGCGCACGACCGAACTGGAGTACGGCAAGATCGAGCTCTGAACCGGAGACCGAGCACGGGACATCCGGCCCGTGCTCTCAAATCACTTCCTCTTCCTTCTCGTCTTGGTCTCGGTGCCGCACACGTCGCACACCCTGACGTCCGCGGGGAACACCTTCCCGCATCCCTTGCACCTGGCCTGCCACTCGAACACCTCTGCGATGCCTTTCTGGTCCATGCCCCTGCATGGCACCCCCAGGACCTTCGCGAGATTCTGTATGGAGTAGTCGTCCGTGATGAGGTCGTAGCCGAGGTCCAGGGCGAGCCCGAGCAGCTCCTTGTCAGTCTCCGAGAGCCTCCTCGAGTCGCCTGTCTTTCTGGCCTCCTCCGCCACCCTATTCATCGAGCGTTCCGTCGGGGACGACACCGAGATCTTCGTGCCTAGGAGAAGCTCGAGGCGCTCGCCCATGCCCTCCCTGTTCAGCTCCCTCACGACTCCCGGCGTCGTGACGAGTTCCACATCATCTGGCAGGTCCTTCCCGTAGTAGAGCACCGAGGAGTCGACCACCCAGCCTTTCATGGGATCTCAGTCGCTCCGTCGGCCTCTTCCTGGGCCATACGCTCCAGGTCCACCCTGGCCTCCTCCTCGAGGGCCGTTTCGAGCCTGCTGTAGGTCGACGGCTTCTTGGGGGCGATGGTGCAGCAGAGCCCTGGCAGGATCGAGATCTCGTACGTCCCGATGGTCTTCGCGATCCTCTCGATCTCCACCTTGTCGAACCCGACAAGTGGCCTCAGGATCGGCAGTTTCGTCGCGCGCTCCTCAACGTACATGTTCGCGAGCGTCTGCGAGGCGACCTGGCCGAGTGACTCGCCCGTCACGATGCAGTCCGCCCTCACCTTCGCCGCGAGCTTCTCCGCGACCCTGAACATCATCCTCCGGCAGAGCACGCATTCCATGTTGCGCTTGCACGCGCGCGCGAACTCCGTCTGGGACTTTCCATGGGGCACGAGCAGTCTAGTGCTCTTCCTTCCGAGGGCGTCGTCCACCTTCCTCATGAGGTCCTTGGCCTTCTCGATCTCCTCGTCGCTGGTGAACGGCCGGTTGTCGAAATGGACGAATACGAGGTCCAGGCCCTGGCGGCCCATGAGATACGCGGCGACCGGGGAATCGATCCCTCCGGAGACAAGGGCGAGGCCGCGCAATCAATCACCGACGTACTTCGAGAATGTCGACTTTGCCTTGGCCAGGTCCGTGGTGCCGCCCACGATCGTCCTTCCGTCGGGGAACACCGTGAGCTCGACGCCCTTCGCGTCGAACTTCAGGAGGCCGTCGACCATCTTCGTCCTGCCCAGCCTCGCGAGTTTCTTCGCGAGCGGCCCGAGGTCTCCTTTCACAGGCTTCGCGGGGACTATCTGAACCGCGTTCCTCCCGCAGAGCGAGACCACGAGCTTCCGGCTCCTCGCCTGGAGGAACTCGAAGTTCTTCTTGCCGCAGCATTCGCACTCATGGTTCTTCCTCACCTTGATTCTCTGCAGATCTCCCAGCCAGGCGTCTATGAACGCCAGCTCCTTCGTCGGTTCCTTGCCCATCATTATCTTGAAGGCCTCGGTCGTCTCGAGGGCCGCGACAATCGCGGGCAGGGTGTTGACTATCCCCACGGTGTCGCACGTGGGAAGCTCCCCCGGCTGTGGTGGTGTAGGGAAGACGCACCTGAGGCACGGCCCTTCAGGCACGATCGGCATCACCATGCCCGTGGTCCCGACCGCGCCCGCGTAGATCCAAGGGATGCCCAGCTTCACGCACGCGTCATTCACGAGGAACCGGGTGTCCATGTTGTCTGTAGCATCTAGCACCACGGTTGCTCCCTTGACGACGGCCTGTATGTTGGCATGGTTCAGGTCGAGGACGTCTCCGCGTATCTCGATCTCCGAATTGACCTCACGGAGCCGCTCCTCAGCGACCTTCGCCTTCGCGCGTCCGACATCTTCCTCCGAGAAGAGTGTCTGCCGCTGTAGATTGGACTCCTCGACGATGTCTCGGTCCACGACCCTGACTCCGCCAACCCCTGCCCTGACTAGGAACGAGAGCGCGTGGGTCCCCAGCGCCCCGCAGCCGATGACGACCGCGCTGCTCCCGCCTATCGCCTTCTGGCCCTTGGACCCTATCTCGGGTAGCAGTACCTGTCTGGAGTACCTATTTTCTTTCAACGAGGTGAAATGGGGCGGCCGATATTAATTGATTCAGGTACGTCTAGAGGACCAGGCTATCATACATGGGAGGGGGCGGATTTCTCGTAGTCAGACACTATCCTGTCGCCCTTCGCCAAGACCCCCTTGTCCAGGGGCGCAACCGTGTGCTCCCTCAGGAGCCGCTTCACCGTCTCCTTGGCGTCCGCGACCATCCTGTTCGACATCGTGCTGCCATACAGGCCCGTGTCCTTCTTCCTGAGGTGCATCTGCACCTTGAAGTTCCTGACCGTGTGGGGGTGGGTAAGGAACGAGTTGCCGGGTCCGACCTGCTTCATGACATCGAGCGCGACCGACTCCCTCGTCACCTCGAAGTCCCTCATGTAGGCCCGGTACTCCTCCCATTGGATCGAGTCTATGACGACCTGCTCGAGCGAGCAGCCGCCGTCGAGGTCGATCCCTCCCAGCCCCGAGCACAGGTCCGTGCCGGACATGCTCGAGAGCATGAGCGAGGCCAGCTCGCCGAACGGGATGTCTACCCCTGGCTTCTCACCGTCGACCCCGAGGACCCCGGTCATCTTCGGCAGACCGTATCTGCGTGCCATCTGCCCGGTTGCGGCGAATATGATCGGCGCCTCGACCCCCCTGTAGCCTATGTACCCGGTCGAGATGTTGGCCAGGGTCGCCTCCGAGGAGTATATCTGCGGAGCCCCCTTTGCCGCGGCCTGCGTGATCACGAGGCTCGCGAGGTTCTCGGTATTGGACATCACGATCGTCCCAGCGACCGTGACCGGGCTCGTCATGCCGCCCATGGCCATTGACATCGATATGATCGGGACCCCTGCCCGGGCGTACTCGACCTGCGCCTCGACCACTCCTGTCTCGAACGAGAGAGGCGCGATGCTGCAGCAGAGGACCGAGAACGGCGGCCGCTTCTTCAGTTTGCCGGGCCCGCCGGCGACGAGGTTCCCCAGCGATATCTGGACCTTCGCGTCCGCGACCCCGAGCGTTCCCGAGCCCGCGGAGCCCAGGATGTGCTTCGTCGTGTTCTGGAGCGAGACCCAAAGCTCGTGCACGAACTGCGAATGAGCGGGGACATCGGTCGTCGTGACGATCGGCCAGAACGCGTCTATGGGGTCGAGCGCATCGGTCAGCCTCGCGAAGTCCGCCAGGTCCTTCCTCGTGGCGTTCCTCCGCTCCCCGGTCTCGAAGTCAGTCATGAACAACGTGACCCCGCCCGTCGACACGAACGGGTATTTCGACACCGGCAGCGTGAGATCCTGCTTGGCGTCCCTCGCGCCGAGCGTCACTTCCTTCGGCGCGCTCTTGAGCGCATCCTTGACGACGCCCTCGGGGATCCTCGCAACCCTCTTCTTGGCGTCGACCTCGACCCCGGCATCAGCAAGGAGCCTCAGCACCTTATCGCTGCGTACGAGCACGCCGATCTTCTCTAGGCATTCGAGGCTCTGTTCGTGTACAAGCTCCTATTCCTCGTCATCGAGGAATCTCAGGCCAAGCACCGCCATCTTCCTTCCCCCGGCTCAGCCCTCATCGCGCGCATTCGTCTTATTAGTTGCCTTCGGGACGCGGGGCGCTCTATCTGAATCGGAAATCCATCTGGAACTGGTCCCTGAACGCCTTGACCTTCTTCTTCACGTTCTTGCCTGACGCGGCCTCGGCGAAGATGTCGGCCAGTTCAGGCAGGTGCTTCTCCTTCACCCCCAGCCTGGTGATCTCCGAAGTCCCGAGCCTCGCGACAGAATCGATGATGAGGTTGGACTTCTCGAGCCTGACGGAGAAGTCGTTGATGCCGACCCCGTAGATCGCCCTGATTTCCTTGGCATCCATCAGGAGCTGGTGCGAGCTGCTGAATCCCTGCTCCTCGAACATGATGGGGACGCCCCTCTCTTTGAGCTCCTTGCCCAGCCTCCTGGAGTTTCTGATAACCTGCTTCGCGTAGGCTGGCCCGAACTTCTGGAACTCCAGCAGGGCCTGGCCGAGAGCCGCGACCCTGTTCCAATGGACGTTGTCGACGATCCTCCAGGTCAGGTTCTTCCTGATCTCGGCGTTCATCGCGTCGCTGTCCGTCACGATTAGCCCCCCTTGGGGTCCGAAGAAGCTCTTGTGGGTCGAGCCGTAGAGTATGTCCGCGCCCTCCTTCAAGGGCCTCTGGAACTCCCCTCCGGCGATCAGGCCCATGACGTGTGAACCGTCGTACACGAGCGTCGAGCCTGCCTCCTCGCAGGCCTCCTTGACGGGTTTCATGTCATACGGGAAAAGGATGAGCGACGCGCCGAGTATCACCAGTCTCGGCTTCTTCTGGCGGATCGCGACGGCAGCCGCCTCGGTGTCGAGGGTGTACGCACCATTGTCGAATGGGAGCGTGAACGAGCTGAGCCCGAGAATGTCGGGGATATAGCTCTGGCCGTAACCGTCATAGCCCCCGTTCTCCGGGGGGATGGCGCACAGGGTATCGCCCCGCTTGGTGGTCGACACGATCGTGATCATTGCCGCGATGTGCCCGCCCATGGGCTGGACGCAGGCGTGCTTCGCCTTGAAGACCTGCTTCGCGCACTCCTCGGCCTTCAGCTCGACCTCCGTCGTGAGCTTCGTGCCCCTGTACGAGTTCTCCATGAACTCCCCAGCGTACTCGGCGTTGATGGGCAGGGTGTACCTGTGGCCGAAGTCCGAGGACAGTAGGGCCCTCACCTGCGGACTGCTCATGTTCTCCGATGGCAGGAGGTTGATGGAGTCCTCGAGCCGCCACTTCTCCTGCGCCCTCATCATGTCTAAGAAGTACGTGTTCTTCATCAGCGCAACCCCCCGAAACGGGGACGACCAGCGAGCCGCTGGAATCAGTTGTAGATGTTAAACCCTTTGCTGTCTCCGGGATATGATGGGAACTCGGGCTCCTCTTCTTCGAGGTCCTCTTCCATCACGACGTTGACGAGTACGTTCACGATCTCGCGCAGCTGTCTGACATCCTCCCTGAGACGTGCGATCTCAGCGAGGAGTTCTTCAGATTCCTGTGCCAAACCCGTCCCCCTTCTGCCAGGTACCTATCCGGATACTCCGAGTTAAGCCTTTTCCCTTTACTTCGCGAAGCTGCGATAGTCGTCCGCTAGCTTCCGGTTCTCCGTCCGGTCGCACTTCTCGCAGTACAGCTTCCCGCCCCTCCTCTCGAGCGGGTTCCTGCACCTCGAGCACAGCGCCCGCACGACCCCGAAGTGGGGCCCTGCCGTCGACAGCTGGACGGACGGGTCCGCCTGTATCACGGTCGCCCGGATGATATCCCCGGCCTTCATGACGTCCCCGGCGTCCTCGACATAAGAGCTCGAGAGCTTCGAGACATGCACGGATGCGAGCGTCTCGCTCGACACGGCCCTGTCGCGGCCCTCCTGCGATATTACGCTGCAGATCGCCATCGCCGGCTTCGTGTCCGTGACCTCGGCCATGACGACATCCCCTTCCTGGAGAACCACGGGCGGGTTGTCCAGGATGACCGACGCCAGCTTCTCGCGCGGGTCCAGGTCCAGCTCTCCGACCGCGCTCGCGAATATCTTTCCCTCACGCTCGTAGGTCCCCTCGCCGGACATGTACTCCTCAGCGATGGCGACCTCATCCCCCGGCAACACTCTACGACCAGTTTTTGCCAGCCAAATCACCTATCTTTCGAACTTCAGCAAAACTACCGAGAAGGTCTCTTTAGCTTTTCTGTGAAATTCGAACGCATATGGAATCTCGAATTTAAACCTTTTCACCGGGACGCACCTTGCCCCCGCGCCCTCCACCATCCTGGCGACGAATACCTCGGTTCCGGCGTTGTGCAGGGAGTATACCCTCGGGGCGAGCTCCAGGGACTTGGCTATGAACGTGCGGTCGGCGTGCCTCTTCTGGGCCCCAAAGGGGGGGTTCTGGATGACCGTGTCGAACGGTCCAGGGAGCAGCTCGACATCCCCGGCGGAGAACTCTATCTCCTGGCCCAGGGACCGGGCGTTCTCCCGGGCGACTTCCACCGCCTTCGGATCGATGTCTATCCCGTGCACCCAGGCCGCGCCCATGAGCTTCGACCCGATCGAGAATATGCCGTTCCCGCAGCCGAGGTCCGCAACCCTCTTGCCCTCGATGTCGCCATTAGTGTACGCCTCCCAGATGATGTCCCCGGCGATGTCCGCGGGGGTCGAGTACTGCTCAAGCCTCGGGTCCCTGGACGAGAAGGGCGCGAGCCTCTGCAGGGCGATCTCCAGCTGCTGTTTCTTCACACAGACCCCTCATCGGGCCTCGTCTATCATCTTCCAGCGCCTGAGCTTGTTGACCTCGGAGACATCCCGGCCGTGGATGTCCCTCTCGACGTCAGAAAGGTACTCGATTGCGGTCAGCAGGGCGTCCTTGGACGGTCCCTGGATGTCCACGTTCGCCCTGCGGAACTCCCGGTCGACTATGTCCATCGCCTTCGGGGTATCGCCGTACTGCTCGCAGAAGTCGCTTATGATCTCGTCCACGGCCTGCGCCAAGGACTCCTGGTTCGGCTCCTCCTCGGGCTTCCGCCCACCGAAGTCCTTGTAGAGCATGAGCTCCCCGATCTTCCTGAAGGCGGCCTCGACGTTCTCACCCGTTTTGGCGCTACAGAGCATCAGCGGCATCTCGTTCTTCCTCGCGATGCCCGTGATGTCGACGACTGAGGGCGCGTCCGCGGTGACCAGGTCCGACTTGTTCCCCACGAAGACTATCGGCACCGATTCGAGGGTCTCCCAGATCTCGGGTAGCCAGAACTCCTCCAGGGCCCTCACAGTTTCCGGCCGGCTGAGGTCCCCGACGAGGATTATCCCGTGGGACCCGCTCAGCCCCTGGGTCCTCATCTTCTTGTAGTCCCTCTGGCCGAGGATGTCCCACATCATGAGCGTGAGGTATATCGTCTTGTCAGGGAGCTTGTACTCGAAGTCCCTCTTGCTGACCTTCGTGCCGATGGTCGCGATGTACTTGTCGTCGAAGACGTCCACCACGAACCTCCGGATGAGCGAGGTCTTGCCGACCGAGGAGTCCCCGACGAGCGAAATCTTCTTGATGTACCGCTTCGATTGGATAATGCTCAAACAATCACCGGGGATGTCCTAGACCGAACGAGGGGGGTCAGTAGGTAGGTCAAACCGCTACCTGACAGAAAAATCTGATAGAGCACATAATACATAATGCTTTCCGAGCGGACCTGCACCGACGATGCGGCTCCCGCATGTCCCTGCCTGCGGGCGGACGCGGATTCCTCTCAGTTTTGATAACATAGAAGCAAAAGCTCAATACCATATACCCGATAATACCCACAAGATTCCATGGAGAGCGCCCCCCGTCTCCCAGAGCCAGTCTCGAAGAAGAGCCTGGACAACTACGCGATCGCATACATCGGCGCCTACATGAACACCATACGGAAGGAGCGGCCCGAGCACGAGCCTGCGCTCGCGAGGAACCAGCCGTGTTCCGTCGAGGTCTGCCTCCTCCCGAACAACTGCTTCGTGATGCTTTTCGACAAGGCCGACAAGCAGACGATAACCGTCTCGGAGAAGGGCTGGGGCGAGATCGAGAGCAAGGTGATGTCGGGCGTGCTCCATTTCGTCGCCGTGTACGCGCACGAGGGGGTGACCGTCGCCGACGCGATCGCGCGCGGGAAGAGGGACGCCGTCCGGGACATCCGGGCCATCGAGGACTCCGATATCTCGAAGGCCGTCATCGAGCTCGAGAAGATCCTGGGGGCGCTCTCATCTGCCCTCCAGGAGAACAAGGACATCCTGAAGCTCGGGGAGCTGGACATCCAGAAGCTGCAGCCGATAAGGGAGGCTATCCTTTCGTCCGGGCCGGAGGTCGACATGCTGGCGATGATTGACTCCCTGAAGAACTATCCTGCCCCGTCGGAGAGCATCAGCATGGAGGCCCAGGACAAGCTCATGATGGAGGACATGGTCAAGGAGCTCGGGGACCTGTCCGACGTCATCAAGAGGGTCGAGGCGGCCGATCAGAAGCTCGCGGCGATCGAGGAGTCCACGAAGAAGGTTGTCGCCGAGCTGAACAGCGCCATCGACGAGCGCATCAACAAGGGCCTAGCGGTGATCCTATCCTCCACGGACAAGAAGATCGACAAAAGCTTCACTGTCCTCGCAGAGACCGCGAAGAAGAATGCTCTGACCGAGCTGCCCAAGGATCTGGAGGTCAGGCTCGAGCATCTGGACAAGATCGCGGCGATGTACGAGATGGATAAGTCGAAGCCTCCCGAGGCCCCGCAGGTCCCAGAGATCCCGAAGGACCTTGAGAACCGGCTCGTCAGGATGGAAGAGGTCCTCGACAAGCTCGAGAACCAGATCATCAACAAGCCGGACCTGTCGGGCGAGCTGGTGGAGGCGGTCGCGGACCTGAAGGACAACATCGCTAGGATTAACCAGAGGATAATCAAGATCGAGGAGTTCCTCGTCCACGTGACCATCCGTCAGAGGGTCCTGAGACAGCAGGAGAAGTAGCGAAGCCCTCCAGAGTGGCATCTCAGGGGGGGCATTTGAGACGAAGTGTCCGTGACATCCCCCAAATCTCCAATTGCCTTTGCTCCAGACACTGCGTCATTGCTCAAGGCTCCTCTAGCCACATTCGTGATTGGACCTATTCGTGCGTAGAATTCGATGCATATGGCAGAATTATCGAATCATACCTCAAATCGGGATTGCAGTATCTAAAAGGGTTTTGCTAGCTTCTTTAGGTTAGACGGTGTTACACGTTGATATATGATGCACGTAGCGTTGCTGGAGGGCCAGGCTCTGATTCTGCAAATCGTCCTTCTGTTGAAGATCGAACATGGTTCATATGTCAACAAGATGTTGAAGAAGGACTTTCGTGGGACCAGTAGGGCCACAATCTACCGAGCGATCGCAAAGCTGGAAGGTTCAGGCCTTATAACGAGCGAACTCAAGGACGTGGGCGGAACAGGTGGCATACGCAGAGAATATCGCCTAACCGACTCCGGCGACGCGGTTGCAACGCACCTGTTGGAAGTCGAAAACACTTTGAAGACCTCGAGTGGAGCAAGCAGGGGTAGACGGCGGGCAGAGATCAGCTAGCTAGGAAATGACGGGGGAGAGGGAATGGACGTCAGGCGAGCGTATGCATTGGGCATTGTAGCGTGTCTGGGATTGGGCGCATTTCTTGTCGTGCCAGAAAAGACGGCTGGGACATCGACAGTTACCGTGAGTCGACTCTCCGCTTCTGGGGACGATCTCGTGATTGCGTGGTCGCAATCCAACGATGTGACCTTCTCGAGCTATCAGGTGTTCATAAGAGCCAGCTCAGACCCATCGTTCGGTTCAGCCGCATTCACCACGACAGATATTCAGGAACGAGCGTGCTCGATCTCTGACTATGTTGACTGGCAAGGCAAGCTTGAATTCCTTCAGCCAAGCTCGGATTATGTCGTGTTCGTCCGCGACACCGATGCGGCAGGGTACTCTGACAGCGTCGCGCAGACCATGTCGACGACTCAAAGCACGACTGTGACATCGCAGTCGGCGACAGGTTCGATTGTCGAGATCGCGTGGAACAACCCGATATACTACGGCCAAGCTCAGGGATTCTCCATATCGTTCCTGGGATATGATGTCGTCCGGAAGGTTGGAGCCGACGTCCTCTACGAATCTCAGGCCGTGATTGTGGACCAGTCGACAATGACCTGGGCCGACGCCAACGTGTCGCCCGGCCAGACCTACTACTACGAGGTCTTCCAGGTAGACGAGGTGTACTGGATGAGCAACGCTACAGCCGCTTTCCTAGACTACCATTACACGAACCAGCTTGAGGTGACGACGCCGAGCCTGACGGTGCTATCTCCGAACGGCGGAGAGCAACTCATGGCAGGTACGATCTGCCAGATCAATTGGGGGTGGACAGGGACGATAGCGTCGGTCTCGATCAGTCTGTATAAGAGCGGAGCGCTCGATTCGTCAGTGACGTCGAGCGCGCCCAACACCGGCACTTACTATTGGACCGTCCCCTCGACTCAGGACGTCGGGTCCGACTACAGGATCAGCATCAGCAGCACTGATGGCACTGGAGTCTCGGATCAGAGCGATGGCTCCTTCTCTGTGACTGGAAGTCTCTCGTTGACTTCTCCAATCGGAGGGGAGGTCTGGACCGCGGGACTGACCTGCTCGATAAACTGGACTTCTACGGGCGGCGGTCTGACCTATGTGGAGATCGACCTCTACAAGGGTGGCTCGTTCTTGTCGACCATCACCCCAAGCACTACTAATGATGGGACCTATGAATGGACAGTCCCTTCGAATCTAGCAGCTGGCTCTAACTACAGCATCAGAATCGACAGCACGACATATTCAACCATAGCCAACGACAGCGGCCAGTTCAGCATCGTCAAGCACTCAAAGAGCCTGGTTGCCACAGTGTTCGGCAATCCAGATATCACGGGAATACTCATAGTCGTGATACTGGTCGTCGTGGTAGGGCTCATTTTGGGGTTGAGGAGGAGGACAAAGCCAGCTCCCATCGCTCCCGTTCAGGCGACGGTGGAAGAGGTTCAGCCCGTTGCTCCTCCCCCGCCGAAGCCGAGCTAGGCAAGTACTGCTCACAATCCAGCCAGGCGGGATGACGAGAGGCAACTGCGGGTCTCAGTGTCAAGTGTCCGCTCGATCCCGCCCGTTCGGGTGCAGCCAGCAAAGAAATGGAGAAGGCAGTCCATTCCGTCCTCCGCTTCCTTGCTGACCGAGGAACAGGGACCACACGGGCCTCGTCTTGCGGCGTCGAGGTGCGGAACCGATTTGCGAAGCGCCATTGTGCGAGCAAGATTCGGCGATTGGGACCCGCCGAGCGGCCCTCGGATGTACCTCTGGGTCGCCGAGCCTACTTCCTCTTCTTCGCGGCCGTAGCCTCGTTGAGCTCCACGGCTTCCAGGATGAGGTTCTTCAAAGCGCGTTCGTTGACCGCGTCCCCCTCGTGGAAGTCGATGGCGCGGCGTGCGTTCCCGTCCATGCTCGCGTTGAAGAGTCTTTCTGGATCCTTCATGGCAGCGCCCTTGAAGAAGGTCAGCTTGACCGCGGTCTTGTAGGTCTCGCCGGTGCAGATGTCGCCAGCGTGCGACCAGACTGGGACGCCCCTTCACTTCCAGGCCTCGACCACGGCAGGATTCGCCTCTGTGATCAGGCGGCGGATGCGGTCGAGAAGATCGCCTCGCCAGTCACCGAGCTCCTTGATCCTCTGGCTGATCTTCTGAGAGGCGGATTCCCCCTGATTCGGCTTAGAAGTCATTTTGCTCCACGCTCCAAAGTCTGCGGAATCGATTGCGTTCACGGCTATTTAGGGTTTATATCCAGTACGTGAAGCCGTTGGTCTTTTTCCCTTTCGGACTCTGAAGAGGACTCCACTCTCGAGTTCGAGTCCAGATCCGTTGGTCCCCCACACCTTGGCTGTGGTTTTCGGGAAATTCATGAACTCCATATGGGACGCTCTGCGCGGGATCACATTCTTCACCCTATAGAAGGCGGAAGAATATGGCGAGAAGTCCGATGGGGTTGGTGGGCCCAACCGGATTTGTGCCCACTGAAAAGACTGGCTCGGTTTCCTAAGGTACAATACCCTGAATCTAAGGCATCCTAGGAAGGGCATCGAAAAGAGTGGGTGGCAGCCCCTCTCAAACCCTTTACCCGATGGTCTTTATCTGGCATAGGCATTCACCTTGAGGGAAGAGGGACTGAAGTACTTGGGCAAAAGGATGTCCGAAGCGAACCAAGACGACCTAGAGCGGGATGACAAGGTACAACACGAGATTGGGAAGTTCATCTCTCGCAAGTGGCCAAAGCCTGTGACATACGACGAGATAAGAGAGGCTTTCAATTCCGAGTCCGACGAGAGGCTCAAGGATTTCCTGCAAGGTCTCGAAGCATATCGACGCGTCGTTAGAGACGAGAGTGGCTTCACTCCCAGTAACACAGTACTAGCACACGACCATCATATTGTGAAGTGCAGACAATGTGACTCCACCTATCCTGTAAAACACACATATCATGCGGGTTTCTCCGAGTTGGGCTTCCTCTATTGCGATAGGGACACGACCGTGGTGACCTTCAGCACATGGGACAAGGTGTTCGAGCGACTTCGGGGTGAGCTGGGAGCCAAACATCCGTGGGTGCTTGGTGACAAGGCCTTAAGGGAGGATGTTAGACACATCGAGTCCCATCTGATTCGATGCCCTTGTGGCGGCAAGTTCTCGTTCGGCAATCGCCTGCTATGCCCAAACTGCAGAGGAGTATTGTCGGAACCAATATCGAAGACCATCTACTTCATCGTTCTTGATAGATGGATTGATGGCGAGAAAGAGAGCATTTGGCAGGTACCTCCGAGCTAGGTGAAAGACCTCGATGCTGTTCTCGGATATGAACGAAAGTCACTGGCTGGAAACCAAGCCAGGAATAGGAGAGTGCGGCCGCCGGGCCATGAACCTGAAGCAAGCCAGACATTCTTTTTCTGATTTCAATCAAATGAGAATGCAATGCGATGTGCTAAGGCGTCTTTCCTTCAAAGATGACTTCTTCAAGAGCCGATTTTCTCATTAAGCACAAGGCCGGTTTACCTTTGCATGCAAGACCAGGACCTGCACGACAAACTTAAGGAACTCACGGCCCGATATATGGCACTCCTCAAGGACTTGACAACTAGAAGAGGACAGGTGCTTCCGCAAAGGGCTGTTCCCAAGGTGGAATTTGGAGCGAATGGGTCTCTCTCAGTAGACAATGAATCAAGACCTGATTTCGGATTGCTAGTTACGACCACTTTGCACGACTTCACCAATGACCCAGCCAACGAGGCATCAATCTTGGCGGCCAGGCGGAGGCAATGCAAGCCGTACGAAGTGCACGCCTCCAGATGACGAAAGTTGCACAAAATGTACCTTTTGTGACCGTGCCAGGAGTTTGAGTGGGCCCAACCGGGCCAGAACAGGCACGCAGCCA
>JAJYIS010000131.1 GCA_021789945.1 Thermoplasmata archaeon
AGGGTCGGGATAGCATGGCGCGAGCTAGGGTGATGGACAGCATACTCGAGGCAGTGGGCGACACGCCCATGGTGCGGTTGAACAGGGTCGTGCCCGAGGGCGGGGCAACGGTGTACGCGAAGCTGGAGTCGTTCAACCCGATGATGAGCGTGAAGGACAGGATAGCGAAGGCGATGGTCGAGGCCGCGGAGAGGAAGGGCCTAGTCAAGCAGGGCACCACGATTATCGAGCCGACCTCGGGCAACACGGGGATCGGCCTCGCGATGGTATGCGCGGTCAAGGGGTACAAGCTCGTGCTCACGATGCCCGAGACCATGTCCGTCGAGAGGAGGAAGATCATGGCCGCGCTGGGGGCTCAGCTCGTGCTCACCCCGGCCCCGGAGGGCATGGACGGGGCGGTCAGGAAGGCGAAGGAGCTCGCGGAGTCCACGCCGAACTCGTACATGCCGCAACAGTTCGAGAACAAGATCAACCCGTGGATCCACAGGAAGACCACCGCCAAGGAGATCGTCCGGGCGGCCGGGAACGTGGACGCGTTCGTCGCTGGCGTCGGCACCGGAGGGACCATCACGGGCGTCGGTCAGGTGCTCAAGAAGAAATTCCCGGGCGTGAAGGTCTACGCGGTCGAGCCCGAGGATTCGCCTGTCCTCTCCGGAGGCAAGAAGGGCCCTCACAAGATACAGGGGATCGGAGCCGGGTTCGTTCCGAAGATCCTCGACACGAAGGTCTACGATTCGGTGATCAAGGTCGCAACGAAGGACGCGCAGGAGACCTCGAGGAGGCTCGCGAGGCTCGAAGGGATATTCGTTGGGATCTCCTCGGGAGCGGCGTGCTTCGCGGCCCTGAAGGTGGCCAAGGAGATGGGCCCGGGAAAGACCGTCGTGGTGGTACTGCCAGACGTTGGAGAAAGGTATTTGAGCACTGACCTGTTTGCAGAGAATCCGTAATGGCTGACTTGGAGAAGGCCGATGTGGACATCGTTCTGGAGCGGGACCCCGCTCCGAAGTCAAGAGCGGAGGCCCTGCTCTTCAGCCCGGGCCTGCACGCGCTCAGGTTCCACAAGGCCGCGCACAGGCAGTACGCGAAGAGGAACTACATGACTGCCCGCATGCTGAACTACATCGCGCGCGTGCTCACGGGCGCGGACATACATCCGGGGGCGGTCATCGGGAAAAACTTCTTCATAGACCACGCGACGGGGGTCGTAATCGGCGAGACCTCGGAGATCGGGGACAACGTGTCGATCTACCAGGGTGTGACCCTGGGAGGCGTCAGCACCGAGAAGAGGAAACGGCATCCGACCATCGGGAACAACGTGGTGATAGGCGCGGGGGCCACCATCCTCGGGCCGATAACCATAGGCGACAACGTCCGCGTGGGCGCGGGGTCGGTCGTCGTCAAGTCCGTCCCCCCGAACTCGACGGTGGTGGGAGTGCCTGCGAAGATCGTCACTAGGGAGGGCACGACAAAGATCGACCTCCACCACGAGGAGCTCCCGGACCCTGTCGTGAACGCCTTCATAGACATGTGCCACAGCCTCTCGGAGATGGAGTACCGGCTCGAGCAGATCGAGACGAGGCTCGGGATGGAGCACAAGAAGATCCCGCTCCCGAGCATGCAGAAGACGAGGTCCCCGGAGCTCTCCTGTCCAGTCGAGGAGAAGCATTAAGACTTAAACATTGATTCGAGTCGTGAGACCCAATGGCGCTCGTTTTGTACAACACGCTGACGAGGAAGAAGGAGCCTTTCGAGCCGCTGCACAAGGGCAAGGTTGGGATGTACGTGTGCGGCGTGACGGTGTACGACCAGAGCCATCTAGGCCACGCGAAGTCGGCGATAAACTTCGATGTGATCGTGAGGTGGCTCAGGTTCAGGGGCTACGACGTCAAGCACGTGACGAACTTCACCGATGTCGACGACAAGGCCATCGCGCGTGCGAACGAGCTGGGCATCGGGACCCTCGAGCTGACCGAGAGGATGATCGCCGAGTACTTCAGGGACATGGACGCCCTCAAGGTGAGGCGGGCCGACGTCTACCCCAAGGCGAGCGAGACCGTGCCCGAGATAATCGCGATGGTCAAGGAACTCATCGACAAGGGCAACGCCTACGAGTCCAACGGCTCCGTGTACTTCAGCGTCAGGAGCGCCAAGGAGTACGGCAAGCTCTCTCGGCAGAGCCTCGACCAGCTCGAGGCAGGCGCGAGGATCGAGCCTGGCGAGGACAAGCGGGACCCGATGGACTTCGCGCTCTGGAAGGCAGCGAAGCCGGGAGAGATCGCCTGGGACAGCCCCTGGGGGAAGGGCAGGCCGGGCTGGCACATAGAGTGCTCGGCGATGTGCCTGAAGCACATCGGGAAGACCGTCGACATCCACGGAGGCGGGACGGACCTGATATTCCCGCACCACGAGAACGAGATCCTCCAGTCGGAGGCGTGCAACGGCGCGCCGTTCGTCAGGTACTGGATGCACAACGGCATGCTCAACATCGATCAGGAGAAGATGTCCAAGTCGCTCAAGAACTTCTTCTCAATCGACGAAATCCTCAAGAAGGCTCGACCCGAGGTCGTGAGGTTCTACCTGCTGAACGCGACCTACGGCGCCCCGCTGGACTACGACGAGAAGTCGATGGACGAGGCCGCGAAGGCGCTCGAGCGCCTTCAGAACACCTATGACACCATGAAGGCCGCTTCCTCCGCAGCGCGCGGGACGGACGACGCGAGGACCCTCTGCGAATCGTCCTGGAAGAAGCTCGAGACGAGCATGGACGACGACTTCGGGACCAGGAACGCCATCGCGGCGATGTACGACCTCGCGAGAGACGCGAACAAGCTGCTGAGCGACGGCAATCTCAGCGCGAAGGGCGCCCGGAACGTCGCCGATGTGCTATCGAGGTTCAACTCGGTGTTCGATGTCCTGCAGGAAGACGGTGCCAGGAGGACTGTCACCGCGTCCGAGGCCGCGGTCGACCTGGCAGACCCTGAATCCATGCAGTCCGGAAGGCTGACCGACGAGGAGATCTCCCTCTGGCTCGCGCGAAGGGAGGCTGCGAGGAAGGCCAAGAACTTCGAGTACGCTGACATGGTGCGGAAGAAGCTGGCCGAGCTGGGCATCGAGATACAGGACGCGAAAGATGGTGCCACATGGAAGCAAAGGTGAGGCCCGAGCTCGCCCGGAAGAAGGCGATGCTCCTCTCCGGCGGCGCTGTCAAGATCCCTTCTGATTTCAGGCTGCCGTTCCTGCCGAGTCGGTCGACTGCTGGCCCAGGAGCAGGCTCTACTGCGGTGGTATTCGCCTTCGGGAACACGAGGGCGAAGAAGGCGATCTCGAGGGACGCCGGGGAGTTCGACCTGGTGACTGGAGGAGGGAAGCTCCAGCTGTGGAAGGACGGGAATGTGTTCATCGACGATGTCCAGCTCGTCCCGACGCTGCTGCACGCGCCCTATCAGGCCTTCGTCAACATAGATCACGCATGCATCTACAACTGCAGGTTCTGCAACTCGCCCAGGCTCGGCCACGATGTCACCAAGAACCTGACCGACGAGAAGATCATAGAGATGGTGCTCACGGCGTCGAAGTCCGAGGGCTTCGAGTCCGTCGCGTTCACCAGCGCCGTCTCCGAGTCTCCGGGGATGACCGTGGAGCGGATGGCCCGGCTGGTGTCGGAGGTCCGCAGGCGGCTTCCTGGGACGCCCATCGGGGTCGAGCCGTACGCGACCCGGCCGGACGACATCAACCTCCTGAAGGAGTCGGGGGCAGACGCGATCAAGCTCAACATCGAATCCTTCGACCCTGACATATTCGAGAAGGTCTGCCCTGACAGAGACTACGCGACGATCCTCCACATGATCAACCACGCTGGCAAGGTCTTCGGGAAGAACAGGGTCGCTTCGAACATAATCTTCGGGCTCGGGGAGACGGACGAGACGGTCCTGGAGGGGACGAAGGTCCTGGCGAACATGGGCGCGGTGGCCACCCTGAGAGCGCTGAGGAGGAGCGAGTACAACCTGAAGACGCTGACATCCGTGCTCGGCCCTCTGGTCCCCGTCGGCCCTGACAGGATGCTCAACCTCGCGAAGGGACAGAAGAGGATCTTCAAGGAGTACGGCCTCAACCCCCTCGAGTTCAAGACCATGTGCCACGCATGCCTCTCGTGCGACCTCGTCCCATTCTACGACGTCTGAGGTCACTTG
>JAJYIS010000132.1 GCA_021789945.1 Thermoplasmata archaeon
GATGCCGTTGTCCTCGGCCGTCTTCGCGATCTCCATAACGGCCGCGACGCACATCGTGTCCGAGATGGTCTTCGCCCTGGCATCCAGCGTGCCTCTGAATATCCCGGGGAATCCGAGCGAGTTGTTGACCTGGTTCGGGAAGTCCGACCTGCCGGTCGCGACGACCTTGGCTCCGGCGTCGAGCGCCTCCCAGGGCCAGATCTCGGGGATCGGGTTGGCCGTGGCGAACACGATCGCGTCGCTCGCCATCCCCTTGATCCATTCCGGCTTGACCGTGCCCGGTCCGGGCTTCGATGCCGCGACAAGGATGTCCGCACCCTTGAGCGCGACTTCCGGGGGCCCGGATACCTGCTCCTTGTTGGAGTTCTCGCACATGAAGAGCTTCTCCTTGAACTCCTGGCGGACCTCGTCGGCCCTGCTCATGTTCAGCGCGCCCTTCGAGTCGCACATGACCATGTTCTCCCACTTGTAGCCCGCGAGGTGCATTATCCTGGAGATGGAGATGTTCGCCGCGCCCGCGCCGATGAATGTCGCCTTCATCTCGGAGGGCTTCTTCCCGACGACCTTCGCGGCGTTCACTGCGCCCGCCGCGACGATGGTCCCCGTGCCCTGCTGGTCGTCGTGCCAGACGGGTATCTCGCACTCCTTCCTCAGGCGATCGAGAATGTAGAAGCACTTCGGCTGCGATATGTCCTCGAGGTTGACGCCGCCGAGCGACGGCGCGAGTATCTTGACCGTATCGATGATCTTGTCAGGGTCCTTCGTGCCGAGGCAGAGTGGGAACGCGTCCACTCCTCCCAGGTACTTGAACAGGAGCGACTTGCCCTCCATGACCGGCATGCCGGCCTCGGGCCCGATGTCCCCCAGGCCGAGAACCCTCGTGCCGTCCGAGATCACGCCGACGGTGTTCCACCTGTTCGTGTGCACATAGGACAGCTCCTTGTTCTTGTTGATCGCCTTGCAGGGCTCGGCGACGCCTGGAGTGTACCAGATCGCGAACGCGCTGAAGTCCCACACGGCGCACTTGGGCACCACCTCGATCTTGCCCTCGTAGAACGGGTGATAGACCATCGCGAGCCTGGCTGGCTCGTATGCCTTCTTGAGCATCTCGTCCACTGACGTCCTCACGAGCGGCTTTCCCATTGGCTTCGCCTTCTTGGCGGGAGCCTTCTTGACAGCGGCCTTCTTCTTGGCCGGCTTGGATTTCTTCGCCATTCGAATCTACCCCTGGATTTTCGCCCTGAGTCGAATCTCGTCAGGACGATTTCACATTTCGGTCAACTTGCGCGCTTGTTTGTAGGTCAAGCTGCAACAAAGGTGATTGATTCCGGCGATTAATATGTTGCGACATTACAGGCATCGGAAGACGGCCTGGCCAGCATGTCCACCGCCAAGTGGAGGAATCGAATAAGGAACATATTTGCCGTGGACATCGATTATCCACGATGATGAAGGCCCTTGTCCTCGACGGATACACGGACGAGCCCGCTTGCCTCGGGATACCCCCGTTCATATCGCCCTACGCCCGACTTGCGTGGGGCGCGCTGTCGACGGCCGGCGCGGAAGTCAGGTACGCTACGGTCGACCAGTGGCGCAGTGGCGAGGTCGGGTCCGAGGGAATCAACCTGCTAGCGGTCATCCGCAACGTCGCGGTCCCGGGCAAGTACCTCAGAGGGATGCCGGCCAGCGACAAGGAGCTGGAGAGGATCGGCGACGGGTTTCGCGGGACGAAGGCCATCAGCCTCGGCGTCGACCCGTCCAAGGTCCCCGAGACAATCAGGGGCGCCTTCGACCACATCGCGGCGAACGACCTGGACGCTGGCCTGTTCGAGCTCGTGGCCACGGGGGAGTTCGTGGACAGGCGGCGGACTCAGGCCGAATGGAACTCATGGCTCCTCAGGGGTGCGGAGGCGTGCACCAGGCATCCGGACCACGGCGGCCAGCTGATTGCGGAGGTGCAGATGTACCGCGGCTGCGTCCGGTACATCTCTGGCGGCTGCAGGTTCTGCGTCGAGCCGCTCCTCGGGGATGTGCTGTTCAGGAGGCCAGAGGACGTGCTCGGCGAGGTCATCGAGCTCTCGAGGGTCGGTGTGCGCAACTTCAGGCTCGGGGCCCAGTCCTGCGTGTACTGCTACATGTCAGATGAGACTGGCAAGAGCGAGACCCCCAGGCCGAATGTCGAGGCGATCTCCGGCCTGCTCAGGGCGATAAGGCAGGCCGTGCGCCCGGACGTGTTCCACCTGGACAACGCCAATCCAGCCGTCATAGCCGAGCATCCCGCGGAGGCCAGAACAGTCACGAAGGCCATCGCTGAGAACTGCACGAGCGGGAACGTGCTCGCATTCGGACTCGAGTCGGCCGACCCGAAGGTGGCGAAGGCGAACAACCTCAACGCGACCCCGGAGCAGACCCTGGAGGCGATCCGCATCGTGAACGAGTTCGGCTCGAGGCGAGGTGCGACGGGCCTGCCCCTTGTCCTGCCCGGGATCAACTTCGTCTGCGGGCTCGACGGGGAGTCGAAGGAGACCTACGGGCTCAACCTCGAGTTCCTGGAGCGGGTGCTCGACGAAGGGCTCATGCTCAGGAGGAGAAACAACCGGCAGGTCATCCCGTCCAGGCAGGACTTCCCGGGGGTGACCTCGAAGCGGGAGTTCTCAGAGTTCAAGCGCGCGGTGAGGGAGAAGATCGACGCGCCAATGCTGAACATGGTCGTGCCCGACGGGACCGTGCTCCGCTCAGTGTACGCGGAGCTCAGGGAGGGCGGGAGCACGTTCGGGAGACAGGTCGGGACATACCCGCTGCTGATAAACATCCCGTATCCGGTCGAGGTCGGCACCAGGACGGACGTCGCGGTTACCGGGCGAGGCTTCAGGAGCGTCACGGGGGTCCTCTATCCCACGGACGCGAACACGGCGACCCTGTCGATGCTGGAATCGATCCCGGGGATCGGTAGGAAGAGAGCGATGGCGATCGTCCGCAACCGCCCGTTCAGAGATCCGTCGGATCTCTGGAAGCTCATAGACGAGCCGGGCGCGCTCGCGATGGCCCAGTTTCACCTCACCGTGGGGAACGTAGTTCAACAGCAGTAGACACATTATAGTAGAGTCCGTCCGATTTGTGGGGGCAGGAGAGGGACCTTGGACGTCAGGCTGGCTGCGAAGTATCCGTTCTTGAAGGAGTCGGGGAAGATCCTCAGGGACAAGGGGATAACGCTCGACCAGCTCATCTCCGGACGCGCGTACGAGCGCGCGCGCTACCAAGGCCGGGAACGTGTCTTCGAGGCGCTCGAGAGCAGGATGATAGACGATCATCCGATGGCGACCGAGATAGACGCCACCATCGAGCTCCTCAGCTATCCGATCGCGCGCATGATCGTGTCCGCGGTCGCGGACCCGGCCTTCGTGAAGCGATACGCCATCGCGGAGGCGAAGAAGGCCAACGAGCGGCTGAAGCTCGAGGGCCCCGGGTTCCTCATAGGTACGGCCTCCGAGCTGGGGCTCGGGGTCTCCCAGGACGACGGCGGCTTCGCGGTCGACTTCACCGACTTCCTGAGGTTCTCCTCAGGGATGAGGGACAAGTCCTGGAAGCTCGTCAACCAGAGGATCTCCAAGGGCAAGGTCGTCGTCGCGAAGCACAGGCTCGTCAGGCTGATGGAGCAGATGCTGACCGACAGGATATCCTCGGAGCTCCCGCTCGAGGTGAACGACTCCATAATCTCGGCGTTCGCGCCCGAGGTCGAGGAGATCAAGGCGGACCTGGAGCGCGAGCGGGCTGAGCACAAGGAGAAGGACATGGGGAGGCTCAGCATCGTCCGGTTCCCGCCGTGCATGAGGAGGCTCCTCAAGATGATGCAGGCGGGGGAGAATGTGTCGCACTCTGGCAGGTTCGCGCTCGTGGCGTTCCTGCACACGCTCGGCATGGACTCGCAGGACATCCTCTCGATATTCTCCACGGCGCCTGACTTCGACGAGAGCAAGGCGCTCTACCAGATCAGGCACATCATCGGGGAGACCTCGGGTACGGAGTACACCCCGCCCGAGTGCAGCACCATGAAGAGCTACGGGATCTGCTTCGACCCTGACAACCTCTGCGGGCAGCCCTGGATGACGCATCCTCTGAAGTACTACCGGGCGAAGGGGAGGCGCTTCAAGCCGAAGGAAGGGACTTCCAGATCAGGCGCG
>JAJYIS010000133.1 GCA_021789945.1 Thermoplasmata archaeon
CGCGCCCATCCCGCACTCGTACATCTGGATGGCCTTCCGAGAGACACCGGCGGCGTCCGCGAGCGTCCCGAGCGAGATGTTCCTCTCGATCCTGATCTGGCGGATCAGGTCCCCGTCCAGGCGCACGTAAAGGCCGCCGGGCGCGGCGTAGACGAAGGGCGGCACCCCCTCGAGCACGTGCTCCTCGAACGTGACCTTTGACATGATCGGGATGCCGAACCTTGAGTAGAGGATGCCGTCATCCAACTTCCCTCCCCCGGAATGCAGGCCCACGACCATCGGGCTGCCATCGAGCGACTTCGCGAGCACCCTCAGCTGCTCGGCGTCCTCCGCAGATAGCGAATCGATGTTCGTGAGCACCTTCACTATCAGCAGCTGCTTGTCGCGCCGTGCGACGATGTCGAAGCTTATGCTCCTGATGTTGTGCGGGTCCGAGAGGAAGAACCCGCCCTTCGCGAGCACCCCTCGGATCTCCTTTACCAGCTCATCCCTGTTCGTCGCCATTTGCCTTCCTGACTCATCTTGTGATTGTGTCTTTCTTTACTTGAATTGATTGCATGCTACTCGCCCGTCAGCCGTACATGCTGTTAGGGGCGAGCTTCGCGTACCTCTTGAGGTCGTTCTCGGTCATCGGCTCGACGTTCGTCATGGCCTGGTCGAAGTACTTCATGCCCACAGTGCGGTCCTTGACCTTGTCCTCCGAGACGTCCCCGCCCTCGAGCACGTAGTCCCTGATCGAGAGCATCATCGCCTCGTTGCACACGGCCGCGATGTCCGCCCCCGTGAAGTTCTCCATCTTCTCAGCGAGCTTGTCGAGGTCAACGTCCTTCCCGAGGGGCTTGCCCTTGGTGTGTATCCTGAGGATCTCCTTCCTCGCCTCCAGGTCCGGGGTGGGTATGAGCACGAGCCTGTCGAACCTGCCTGGCCTCAGCAGCGCAGGATCGATTATGTCCGGGCGGTTCGTGGCCGCTATCACCACCACGTTGTGGAGCGCCTCGAGCCCGTCCATCTCCGTGAGGAGCTGGCTGATGACCCTCTCGGTCACGCCGGAGTCTGTTGCCGTGCCCCTGACGGGCGCAATCGCGTCTATCTCGTCGAGGAATATCACGCAGGGCGCGGCCTGCCTGGCCTTCCTGAAGGTCTCCCTGACCGCCTTCTCGCTCTCGCCGACCCATTTCGACAGGAACTCGGGCCCCTTGACGCTTATGAAATTCGCCTGGCTCTCGGTCGCGACGGCCTTCGCGAGCATGGTCTTTCCGGTCCCCGGGGGGCCGTACATGAGTATGCCCTTCGGCGGGACCGCGCTCATGTGCTTGTAGAGCGCCGCGTATCTCAGGGGCCACTCGACGGATTCCATGAGCTCCTGCTTGGGGCCTTCGAGCCCGCCGATGTCCTCCCACTTCACGTTGGGGGTCTCGAGCAGAACCTCCCTCAGCGTGGAGGGTTGCATCTCCCTGTAGGCGTCCATGAAGTCGGTCATCGTGACCTTGAGGCTGTTCAGCACCTCCGCCGGGATGGTCTGGGCTTCGAGGTCTATCGACGGGAGGACCTTCCTGAGGGCCCTCATCGCCGCCTCCCTTGTGAGCGCAGCCAAGTCCGCGCCGACATATCCGTGGGTCATGCCAGCGATCTGCGCGAGGTCGACATCGTCCCCGAGGGGCATGCCCTTGGTGTGGATGAGCAGTATCTCGAGCCTCCCTTCCCTGTCGGGGATGCCTATCTCGATCTCCCTGTCGAATCTCCCTGGCCTCCTTATCGCCGGGTCGAGCGCGTTCGGCCTGTTCGTCGCGCCTATGACGACGACCTTGCCCCTCGTCTCGAGCCCGTCCATGAGGGCCAGGAGCTGCGCGACCACCCTTCTCTCGGTCTCCGCGGTCACCTCGTCCCTCTTGGGCGCGATCGAGTCGATCTCATCGATGAATATGATGCTGGGAGCGTTCTCGGCGGCCTCCTTGAAGATGTCCCTGAGCCGCTCCTCGCTCTCGCCATAGAACTTGCTCATGATCTCGGGGCCGCCGATCGATGTGAAGTTCGCGCTGGTCTCCGAGGCGACGGCCTTCGCCAGCAGAGTCTTGCCCGTGCCCGGCGGTCCGTGCAGGAGCACTCCCTTCGGAGCCTCGACCCCTAGCTTCTCGAACAGCTCAGGGTGCCTGAGCGGCAGCTCGATCATCTCGCGGACCTTGTCGACCTCGTCCTTGAGCCCGCCGATGTCCTCGTACGCCACCTTCGGGCCCTTGGCCACCTCTTGCTTGGCGGTCTTCTCGCTGACCTTGATCTCTGTGAAGTTCTGGATCGTCACTGCCTCCGACGCCGGCTGATGTCCCTGGACCACGAGGTCGAACTTGCGGCCCATGATCGCGACCTCGATGAGGTCGCCCTTCACGACGGGCCTCCCCTCCAGCGCCTGGGCGAGGTACTCCTCGCCTCCCAGGATCTTGAGCGGCTGCGTGGGTGCGAGCGTGACCTTGGTCGCCGGCTTCGGGACGATTTTCTTGATGCTCACCTTCTCGTCGAGGCCGACCCCTGCGTTCTTCCTGGTCGGGCCGTCGATCCTGATCGTGCCCCGGTTCTCGTCCTCAGGGTAGCCGGGGAGCACGGTCACCGCGGTGTTCCTGGTGCCCTCTATCATGACGATGTCGCCCTGTCCGAGCTCGAGGATGCGCATGATCGCCGGATCTATCCTGGCTACGCCTTTCCCGTCGTCACTGGACTTCGCCTGGACCACGCGGAGTATCTTGTCCTTCTTTTCTGACATTTCTATCAACTGTTCCTGTCGATGAGCCTAAGTCTAGAAATGAAAAGTATTATGGTGGGAGCGCCCGCCCCATCGGGCGGCTCACTTCACCTGAACCTTCTTCGCCTTCTTCAAAGTCGGCGCCATCTTCGGTATCTTCACCGTCAGGATGCCGTCCTTGAGGTCGGCGTCCGCCTTGTCGGTGGCCACTGCTTCTGGGAGTGGTATCGACCTGTAGAAGCTCTCGTACCTTCTCTCTCGTCTGAGGTATCCCTTGTCTTCTTGCTTCTCCTCAACCTGGGTTTCCCCCGATATCTCGATGCCGTTTTCAGTGACCTGTATGTTGAGGTCTTCCTTCTTGATGCCCGGCACCTCGGCCTTGACGATGTACTCCTTGCCGTTGTCTGCCAGGTCCGCCAGCGGCTGCCGGACGAGATCCGTACCGAAGCTCCTTGGCACCATGAACGTGCTCTCCCAGTCCGACCTGAAGTCGTCCAGGAGCCTGTCCATGTCGCTCATGAACGAGACGGGGTTCACCCAGGCTGGCCCCCAGTAGTCCCTTGGCACCAGTTCTTCCTTCTTCTCCTTCCTTCGGATCATGTTCATCTCCTCTTCTCTCTCAGAGTGGATTTTCTAGGATTCCGGCGGATGATTATGTTAGCACTTCTATATATAGTAATCGCACAAGGATTTCGAAGCGCAAGAGGCTGGCTAACTAGCTGGAAGAACGGGCTAATTAGCCCGTTCTCGTTAGCCTGCCGTCCAGGTCCGAACGAGGTCCCATTATGTTGTGATGATAGGAAATGGGATGCTAAGACGGTGAGGAAGTAGGTCCGAACGCACTTGGATCATCAGACTCGAACAAAGACGATATGGTGGCAACTCACTGTGAATCGCCCCTGGACAGCGCAGATTAAAGTGATTAGAAGGGTATCACGCGGCATTGGTGGCCGAACCAGTATTGAACACGGAACTCGCAAGATACCTGGCAAGGGGACTTGCAAGGGCCTTACGCATCCCTGAAGGATCAGTGAAGATTCACTCTGCCAATGTGCCATATGGGCGGAGAGCTCCTGACATTCAAATCGTTGATTTGCTGGGTGTAAGAATCGTCGTGCAGGGCAAGATCGAGAAACTGGACCTTGCTATTGAGGACTGCAAGGACGCAATTGAGAACGGCATTGCTGACGCATGTTTCGCTGCTGCCTATCCTAGGGAATTAGCAAACCTGATGGACATCGATGATATTGAAAAAGCATTGCCAACAGCGAAGATCAACATAGCTCTCGTCAAGCCCCCTGAGCAACTCACTCTTGAGGGATGGCCTGAAGAGTCCATCAAGCGATTAGGTCTGCATACTCCTAGTGAACTTGTTTTGTTGCTCGAGGGCGAAGCAATATACGACGAAATCGTGGGTACTGAATCCTCTGAAGATCG
>JAJYIS010000134.1 GCA_021789945.1 Thermoplasmata archaeon
CTCAAGCTCGCGCACGACATCGCGAAGGTTCTGAAGACCTCAGTGGACGAGCTGTTCGTCTTCGAGGATTGAGTCCGGCACCACGAACGATGGACGAGCGGAGGCAAGGCTGGACCCAGCTATGGTCCCCGGAAGGGAACACGGGGAACGGAAGATGAATAGAAGTGGTTTGAAGCAGCCTCTTGCGTTCAAGGAGGCGTGATGATCGCTTTGCCAGTGCCGGTCTCTGTTGTCGCGGGCGGCTATGTCCTGAACTCCTTCACGCGGTCCGCCATGTCCGAGAGCCTGCGCTGGACCAGGTCGTTTATGCTGTCCTTAGGGTAGGAGCCGTCGTCCGTCTTGGCGCCTGCAGGGACTCCCGTGAGGTGCTCGATCCCCTCGTTTATCGTCGAGACCGCCCAGATGTGGAACTTCTTTGCCTTCATCGCGTCCAGAATCTCCTGCTTGAGCATGAGGTTCTGGACATTGCTCTGCGGGATCATCACTCCCTGCTTCCCAGTCAATCCCTGCAGCTTGCAGACCTCGAAGTACCCCTCGATCTTCTCGTTGACTCCTCCGATGGCCTGGACCTCGCCCTTCTGGTTGACAGAGCCCGTGACCGCGATGCTCTGCCTGATCGGCCTGTTGGAGAGCGCCGAGAGGATGGCATAGAGCTCCGTGCTGGATGCGCTGTCGCCGTCCACGCCCGAATAGCTCTGCTCGAACGTGAGCTTCGCCGTGAGGCTGAGCGGCTTCTCCCGCGCGTAGTTGTCGTTCAGGTAGCCGCCGATGATCACCACGCCCTTGGTATGGGTCGGGCCGCTCATCTGCGCCTCCCGCTCGACATTGATGATGCCTTCCTTGCCGACGCCGATCGACGCAGTGATCCTCGATGGCATGCCGAACTCGTAGTCGCCCATCGCGAGCACCGACAGTCCGTTCACCTGGCCGACCTTCGCGCCGTCAGTCTCTATGAGGAGGACCTTCTTCTTCACCATCTCCTGGAGCTTCGTCTGGACCAGGTTCGACCGGTATATCTTCTCGTCGAGCGCCTTCTCGATGTGCTTCCTCGTGATGATCTTCGACCCGGCACCGACCGCGTAGAAGTTCGCCTCGCGGATCACGTTCGCGACATCGGCGAACAGCGTCGCCATCTTGTCCTTGTCCTCGACGACCCTGGAGCCGTACTCGACGACGGCCGAGAGCCCGCTCGGATCGACATGGAGCAGCTTCTCCTTGTTGCAGAGCGTGCACACGAAGTTCGCGTAGAGCCTGATGTTGTCATCGTTCCTGTCCATGGAGGTGTCGAAATCCGCCTTCACCTTGAACAGCTCCCGGAAGTCCTTGTCCATCGAGTACAGGATCTCATAGGACTCGGGGTCTCCGACCAGGATGACCTTCGCGTCGAACGGGATCGGCTGCGGCCTGATAGACTTCGTGACCATGTATCCGAAACGCGCGGCCGGCTCCTCGATCTCCAGCTTCTCGTGCGATAGGGTTTGCTTGAGGCTGGGCCATGTGAGCGGGTCCATGAACAGGCCCTCGACGGGCATGACCAGGAAGCCGCCGTTCGCCCTGTGCGCCGCGCCTCCCCTGATCATCGTGTGGTCCGAGAACAGCGCGCCGAACCTGGCTTCCTTCTCGGTCGCCCCGAAGACCCTTGTGTACGAGGGGTTCGGCTCGAACTCGACGGGCGCCCCGGCGAGCTTCGAGTTGTCCACGATCAGGTTGACTGCGTACTTGCGTTTCGGCTCGTCCGTCGGCATGTTCATCCCGGGCGGCGCCTGCTGCGGTTGCTCGGGCTGGACGATCGAGTCCATATTGTCCAGTATGTCGTTCTCGACCTCCTTAATGAAACCGAGCACGTCGCCAGCCCCCGCGAAGACCTGCCTGAGCCTGGACAGCCTCGGGTCAAGGACGTACGTCGCGACCTCCCGGTTCAGCTCGGCCACCTTCTCCTCGGCCTTTCTCTCCAGGCCCCTGAGCTCGATCAGCGATTCCTGGACCCTCCCCTGGAGCTTCTCCCTCCTCTTCTCGATGTCCTCGCGCGTCTTTTGAGGGAGCTTGGCGAGATCCTCGTCGCTTAGGGGCTTCCCGTCGACGACCGGCGCAAGCACGAGCCCTATCGGCGACTGAAGAATCTGGAAACCCGCATCCGAGGTGAGCTTGTTGAGGGCTTCCACGAACTCCTTCCTTTCGTCATCAATGCTCTTCAGGGTCGCGGTCCTCCTCTGAGCGTACTCGTTGCTCTCGAAGGCCTCCCTCAGTGCGGACCCCATCCCAGCGACGAACATCTCCATCTCCCGCTCCAGCTCGAGGCCCTTGCCCGCAGGCAGGCGGAGCACCTTCGGCTCGGTGGCATCCTGGAAGTTGTTCACGTACGCCCAGTCGTCCGGGACTGGCATCTTCTTGGCCATGTCTCGGATGAACCTCTCGACCGTGGTCCTGCGGCCCGTCCCTGGCCTTCCCGAGGTGTAGACGTTGAATCCCTTGTTCCTGATATTGAGCCCGAAGCGCAGGGCCCTCACAGCCCTCTCCTGGCCTATGATCTCCGTCAGCTGCTGGAGATCCGCAGTGGTCTTGCACTTGAATGCTTTCTCAGGACAGAACCTTCTGGCGTCTTCCTGGCTGAGTTCTTGAATCATCGCCTGTCCTCCTTCTTTCGTCGCGCGATTACCAGTACTACGGGATAAGCCCTGCGCCGATTACGTCGGCCGCGACCGCACGACGATCCCTCCCTCATTTGAAGAACCGGACCTTCACGACGGGCTCGTCACGGTCCTCCCGCGGACTCGTCCAGAGAGTCCGCGCCAGCAGGGAAGTCTCGACAGAATGCTATGCATCAGGATTTGGACGAATGATCCGGCTCGAACCCCACTCGGCTCGCGGCGATGAGGATCGAGGCAGAGACCGCGGCCGAGAATATCACGACAAGCGTCAGCGTCGGGATGATCGCGCTCGTGTCCACGGGCGGAAGCACGCCGCTCTCGAGCGCTAGGAGCACCAGGATAACGTCCGTCATCCCACGGGCGACGTTCCCGATCACCGCTCTAGTCTCGCCCTTCGTGAGGACGTAGGCATGCGCGAGCCACAACGATGACGGAACCCGCGCCACCAGGATGCCCACTGAGATCAGAACGGCTGCGAGCACCACATCGGGCGTCACGTTGTCGAAGGTTATGAGGAGGCCGAGATAGACGAAGAAGAAGGTCCGGAGCGCGAACGATATCTCCGACTGGAACGTCTTGAGCATCCCGCCGTGGTTCTTCACGCGGTCGTCGTGTCTCTCTGATTCCCAGGTGAAGCCCACCGCGACCCCGAAAGAGAAGGCCGCCACCGCCCCGTTCTTTCCGACGAACCCCTCGAACATCGCATAGACGACGATGGCCCACGCGACGGTCGCAATCGCGACGAACCTGTGCGAGGCGAGCCTCTGGGACGCGAAGTGCCAGACGGTGCCTATGGCGAACGCCCCCGAGGCCGCCATCGCGGTCCGGACGATGTATGGGAGCATCGTGCCGGCCGATAGCGAGGTGCCATAGTTCAGGAGGTAGACGACGAGCACTACCGCGATCACGTTCGTCAGCACGCCCTCGAGGACGATCGCCCCGCTCGCCCGCTGCCGTATCTCCAGGCGGGTGGCGAAGCTGACGGCGATGGTGGCGCTCGGGCCTGCGAAGGCAGCGCCCAGGACGAGCGCGGTGAGGTTGTCCAGCCCCAGGACTTGCTCCCCGAGGAACCAGACGACGACCATCGTCAGGGCCATCGCTATCACGATGTGCGCCAAGAGCACGCCCTGCTCCTTGATGGCCACCCCCAGTCGGAAGGTGAGCCCGCCCTCGAACAGGATGAATGCGAGGGTGAGGGTCGTGAACGCGGGAAGGACCGGCTGCAGCGAATTCACCATCGTGCTCCCGAAAGGTGAGACGGGGATGTGGCCGAGGCCTATTCCGAGGGCTATCAGCACGAGGAAATCAGGTATCCGGAAGCGGTCGAAGCTCAGGGACGCTAGGAATCCCACGAGCAGGATGGATCCCGAGATGAGCAGTGAGATCCATGTATCGGTCACTTGTCACGCCTCCTTCGGCTTCGACGCCGCCTCGCCCACTGCACATTCGGGACGGTATTTTTCAGTTGCGGTCCTGTT
>JAJYIS010000031.1 GCA_021789945.1 Thermoplasmata archaeon
GCCTTCGCCCAGCCTCTTGGATCCCCGAACAATGGGCCTCAGGAGGTTGAAGATGCCCCAGCCTGAAAGGGGCGCTATCACGGCCATGTTCACCGCGTTCAGGCCGAATGCGGTGATCCCGCCGTCGCCGAACATGAGCGCCTGGATGAGCAGGACGACCGTCATGCCGACCATCGCTGTGGTCGGCCCGACCATGATGGCGAACAGGGCCCCGCCGATGAGATGCCCCGTCGTCCCGCCGCCGATCGGGAAGTTCACCATCTGAGCGACGAATATCCCCGCGGACAGGACGGCTATCCTGGTCAGGTTCTTGCCGTGCATGCTCTTCCTGGCGAAGAACAGCGCGGCCGAGATCACGAGGGCGAACTCAATGAGCCCGATCGCTGCCACGACCGGGTCCATGAGTCCATCTGGAACGTGCATCTTCTCCCCCTTCGGTAATACAGATTTGTATTTCCGTAATACCTAGAGCCCGTCCGCGTATTTAGGCTCTATCCCTGCCTGGGAAACATTATCTGGACCGACGGCAATCGGGCGGCGATGGCCGCCAAGACGAGGATCTCGCTCAGCGTCTCCCGGGACCTGATGAACGAATTCGACTCGCTCGCGAAGTCAATGGGCCAACCGACGAGGTCGAAGGCCGTCAGCGAGGCGATGCGGGAGTATGTCGCGAACAGGAAATGGGAGATGGCGAAGAAGGGGAACGTCCCCGGCGTCATCCTCCTGACATACGACCATCATTCAAGGGGGATAAACATGGCCCTGACCGAACTCCAGCACGAATATCCGGACGTCGTGACTGCGACCATGCATCTGCACCTGGCGAAGCACACCTGCCTGGAGGTCATCGCTTTCAAGGGGGACGCAGCCAGGATCCGGGAGCTCGCGAAGATGCTCCAGAATCAGAAGGGGGTTCTGGACCTCAAACTGATCTCCTCTCCGGCATGATCCTGCGGATCTTGTTATTCAGGGCTCATGGAACAAGTCTTGATTCCGAATTGACCGATATAAGTGCATACGGTCGTCCGGGCTACGGCATGCCTATCAGGATCAGCACAATCGCGGTCCCGAGCCCCGCGACGACGAACCTGAGCCCCGTGTAGATGATCATTTCCTTGATGAGGCTCCCGAGGTAGGCCCCGAGGACGAACAGGAACGAGAGCGTCAATGTGATGGCGGTGACGACGGCCTCGTCCAGAGTCAGGAAGAAGAACGGGACAAGGGGCACGAACGCCGCCAGGAGGGGCGCCACCCCATGGGCCATCGCGCTGACCGATATGCTAAGCCTCATCGCCTCCTTCCTCGTCCCCTCGACCGGCCTCAGCATGGCCTTCTCCAGCTGCTGGTGGCTCAGCGTGTGCTCGACCCTCTCGGCTTCGTAGGCGCCGACGGTGCTCGACACCGCGAGCGCGATCCCGCCCGCGACCCCCGCGCCTATGATCAGATGCTTCGCGAGCGCGGGGTTCGAGATGCCCTCGCTCACATAAGCCCCCAGGATCACGCCGAGGATGGTCAGGGCGCCGTCGAACGCTCCTATCACGAAGTACCTCCTCGCTATGGCGCCGGACCTCGTCATCCTGAAACTCGACCTGAGCCTGTTCATCCTTTCAGAGAAAGCGGACATCTGGCGATCACTCTTTCTCCAGGGCCGAGGTTATCATGGCGATCGCCGCATCGACGGCGCTCTCGAGCTTGTCGGGGTCCTGCCCACCCCCTTGGGCGAAGTCCGGCTTCCCTCCGCCAGACCCGTTGACCAGCCGCATCGCCTCCTTGATGAGCGGCCTGCAGTCCACCTGCAGGTCCTGGCTCCTTGCGATGACCATCTTCGCGCCGCTCTCGTCCGAGCCCAGGACGGCGATCGTCTTCGGGTGGTCGATGAGCTCCTTCGCGAGGCTGACCAGGTGCTTCATGTCCTCCGACTCGACATGGCGCACGATCCTGACGCCCTTCACTGTCTTGGCCTTCTGGACGAGGTCGTCGACCGTCTCGCCGACCCTGCCCTTCTTCATGGCGTCGATCTCCTTCGTCAGCTCCTTCCTGTCTGCCATCAGCTTGTCCACGGCCTCGCCGATCTTCTCTGGCGTCGAGTTGAGCCTCGTGCTCGCCTCGCTCACTGTCTCCCAGAACCCCATCATCTGCTCGACCGCCGGCATGCCCGAGACGAACTCCAGGCGCACCACCCCGTCCTGGATGCGCTTGGTCCGCAGTATCTTGATTGCGCCGACGTCGTAGGTGTTCTTGCAGTGGATGCCGCCGCACGCCTCGACGTCGAAGTCGCCTATGCGCACAACCCTGATCTCCTTCCCCGGCACGGCGCCTCCCTGATAGAGCCTGAAGCCGTACCGCTTCTCGGCGACGTTCCTCTCCATGAACGAGCTCTGGACCTTCGTGCCTGACAGGACGGTCTCGTTCGCCAGCAGCTCGATCCTCTCCAGCTCCTCCCGAGTGAGGTCCGCGTAGTGCGTGATGTCCAGGCGGGCGATGTCGGCGGCCTTGTGGGCGCCCGTCTGCCAGATGTGGTTCCCGAGGACCTTCCTCGCGGAGCCGTTGATGATGTGCGTCGCGGTGTGGTGTCTCTGCAGGCGCTTCCTCCGGTCGATGTCGATGGTCGATGTGATCTGCTTCCCTACTTTGGCCTGCATCTCGCCCTCGACCTTGTGGACAACGATGTTCCCGACCTTGTCGACATGGACGACCTTCATGTCCTTCATGGCGCCCCTGTCGCTCTCCTGGCCCCCGCTCTCGGCGTAGAAATACGTCTTGTCGAGCACGACCAGATCTCCCTGGACGGCGAGCACCTTGGCCCTGAACTTGTACTTAGAGGGATCCTTGTAGAACCGCTGCTTGGTCGCCGGGAGCCCTTCGGGGAGCGTTATCTCAGGGGCGGACTCCTCGCGCTCGACCTTCGAGTGCCTCAGAGCGACCTTCTTGTAAAAGTCGTCGAGGATCGAGACCGGCTTCGACGCGAACTCGGCCACGACCTCCGGGTTCAGCCCGTGGGAGTCGTAGAGCTCGATGAGGTCGTCCTCGCTGATGGCCTTCTCGTTACTCTCTGAAGCCTCGAGCCTCTGGACGACCCCGCGGCCCTTGACCAGCGTCTCCCTGTACTTGTCCTGCTCGACATCGACCAGCTTGATGATCTCGTCCCTGTTCTCCCTCAGGTCGGGGAAGTCGTGGGAGAAGTAGTCGATCTGCCGGGCGACTATCTCGGAAAGCTTCCGGTCGATCCCCAGCTGGGATATCTCGCGCAGGGACCTGCGGACCAGGAGCCTCGCGAAGTATCCCTGGCGGACGTTCGACGGCACGACCCCGTCGCTCAGCATGAACATCAGCGCCCTCGTGTGGTCGCATACGACGTACATGCTCTCGAACGGCCGGATCTGCTTCATGAACTCGTCCGCATCCATGCCGATGCGGGCAGCGGCCCCCGCCTTGAGGGCCCTGACGTCCGCCGCGGTCTCGATCTTCATCGACCCCGCGGTCTTCGAGTACTCCGCGAGCACCGCGTCATCGATCCTCGCCCCCGAGAGCCTCTTCAGCTCGTCGAGGACGTCCCCGAACACCGCCTCGTACGCCGACGGGGTGCCCTGGGATATCCAGGTGAGCCTCTCGAGCCCGTAGCCCGTGTCGACCACCTGGATGTCCATCGGGCGCTGCTGGCCGTTCTCGGTCGCATAGCTCATGAAGACCAGCGTGGCGACCTCGACCCCTCCGAGGAGCACCTCGAGGCAGGGGCCCGCGTTCCCCCCGCCCTCCCACCACGCCTCGGAGTAGTTCACGGCCTTCGGGTCGAGGCCGTGGACGCCGGTGAGGAACTCGTGGCATAGCTCGGTCGTCCTGTCCTTCCAGTAGATCTCCTTGCCCTTCTTGTTGAACACGTGGTGGGCCATCATCTCGAACATCGTGAGATGGGACCCTGTCTTTCCGACGTTGTCGATGTCGTTGAACCTGACGCAGGTCTGCGAGATCGCGAGCGGGTTCGCCGGTGGCTCGACGACCCCCTGGATGACCCATGGCTGGAAGCCGTAGATGCTCGCCTGGGTGAAGAACACGTCGTCCCGCCACCTGGCGGTGATTGGATATCTGGATATCCTCGTGTGGCCGTTCCTCTCCAGGAACGACAGGAAGCTCTCCCGCATCTCGTGGACGGACTTCTTCTCCTTCAGCAGGGGCTTGCCTATGAACGCGTACTCGACGCATGGCGCCTCCCCGCACGTGTCCCCGTCCCCGAGCGTCCAGAAGAACTTGCCGCAGCTCCTGCACTGCCTCCGCTGGAAGCCCTTGCTCTTGAAGAACTCAAGCTCGTAGTCCTTCTGGTCCATCTGTCTGCTGCATGGGTCTTCAGAATATAACGATTATCGTCCGATGTCTGGACGGGGCTCACTCGAATGTGAACGAGGGGTCCGACAGCCTCGCCTTGATGCCGTCGACGGGTGTGCCGTCCTTGATGATCTTCGTCACCTTGACGGCCTCCTTCTTCGTCCCCAGCAGTATCGCGCCTATCATCCTGCCGTCCTTGACGACGAACTTCCGGTACACCTGCCCGTCAGCGCTCGTCGTCTTGAACTCCTCGTAGCCAGGCTCCGGGGGCTCGTGTTGGCTCCTCACGGTGCCGATCGCCGTGAGGTCCATGCCGACCACCTTGAGCGTGTTCGACGGGACCGTGCCCGTATAGTCCGGCGATGCTTGCCCGAGGATCTTCTTCGTGGCGACCCTGGCCTGGTCGAGGGCCGAAGGGATCATGGCCCAGACCGTTCCGTTGAACTCCGCGACATCGCCCACCGCGAATATGTCAGGGTCGGAGGTCCTGAGAGCCGAGTCCACGATGATGCCCCTGTTAGTCTTGAGGCCAGCGCTCATCGCGAGCGACAGGTTCGACCTCGTGCCCGCGGAGATGATCACCATGTCCCCCTCGACGGTCCGCCCGTCCTTGAGCCTCACCGCGCTCACCGTTTCGTTCCCGAGCGCTTCGACTGTCTCCGCGCGGGTGATGATGGTCGCGCCCGTGCTCTCGATCCACCTCTGAAGTATCGTCGCGCCGTCGTGGTCCAGCTGCCTCATGAGGATATGCTCCGCGTACTCCAGTATGGTCACCGTCATGTGCGGGAAACCGGTGCACACTGAGCGCGCGCTCTCCAGGCCAAGCAGTCCAGCGCCGATCACAACGGCGTGCTTGCACTTGGCCGACGCCTCCCTGATCATCCTCGCGTCGTCGATGGTGCGGAGCGTGAACACGTTCCTCTTCGGCAGCCCCTGGAGCGGAGGGACGAACGAGTTCGAGCCCGTCGCGAGGACCAGCTTGTCGTACGAGACCATCGTGCCGTCGACCTCGATCTCCTTCTTCGACGGGTTCACTCGCTCGACCCTCGTGCCGAGCTTCAGGCCGATGCGGTTCTTCGCGTACCAGTCCAGCGGGTAGAACGGCATGTCCTTCTCTTGGATCGCACCTGAGATGAAATCGATGAGCCTGGGCCTCGGGTAGTACTGCGTCTTCTCCTCGGTGAAGATGTCGATCTCCGCGCCCGCGTCCGCGTCCCTGAGCCCCTTGGCGAGGGTGGTCCCCGCGACGTTGTTCCCTACAATCGCGATCCTCATTGCTCACACGGTTCCTGGTTGCCGCTCCGGCTGGAGCTGATGTCATGTGCTGTCATTAAGCTTCCGAGCGGTTTGGCCAGCGGTCCCTCGCCTGAGGCATTCCAAGCAAAGGTTTAAGGCGAAACGGGAACGTCCAGGAATAGAGGAAATTGGAATGATCTGTCCGAGTTGTGGGAAGGACAACCCATCTGGGTCCGTGTTCTGCAATGGCTGCGGGAGCAAGCTCCCCTCGGCGCCAACGACGCCGACGACCATCTACTGTCCCTACTGTGGCGCTCCTGGACAGGAATATCAGCTCAACTGCACCAAGTGCGGGAAGGAGCTGCCGAGGGGCGTAATGGGGGACGCGTCCAGAACACAACTCTCCTCAACATCGACCAGGCTCTGCCCGAACTGCGGCCAGCCGATGAGCATCTACGATGTCACCTGCCCCTATTGCAGAGCGACATCGACGGGCGAGTACCTCTCGGACGACGATGTCGCACCACGATCCGAGAGCCAGCTTCCAGTCGTCGGCGGCGTGCTGATACTCATCGGAGGGGTCCTCGGGATCGTCTACGGCATGCTCACCCTGGGTGCTATAAGCGCGGCGACCTCGCTCGGGTACAGCGTCTCCGGCTACGCGACCTGCTGCGGCCTTCTTGCGGCGCTCTTTGGCCTGATCGCCGTCTTCGGCGGCTACAACGGCATCAAGAGGGACAGCTTCGCCTTCGCGCTAGTCGGCGGCATACTCGGCATCTTCTCGGTCGGGTTCTTTCTGGGCGCGCTCCTGAGCCTCATAGGCCTGGTGTTCGTCGCCGTGGCCCACCGTGACTTCGAGAGCTGACCCCGCTCATCTAGCGCTCCAGCTGGACGATCAGAAGATAAAGAATGAGATAAAGGAAGGAATGCAGCAGGTTCATGTGCGATACGTGTAACGGCTGAGCCGTACTTGCCAAAACGACATGTTGTTTAGCGACTACAGCTTTTAGTGGCCGCGGACTGAACGCATCGGCGAACCTTTGCGCTTACATCCCGGCTCTATCAACGCCATCATGTAATGGCGGCTGTAAGATGCCTCGTATTCGGGGTGGCTTCAAGCTTAGATGCTTTCAGCTTTTATCCACCATCGCGTGGCTGCTCAGCATTGCCCTGCCGGACAACTGATAGACTAGAGGCGACGAATCCTCGTTCCTCTCGTACTAAAGGATCCTTCCCGTCAGGCATCAAAACTCTTCCAGCAAAAAGCAACAAACCTGTCTCACGACGGTCTGAACCCAGTTCACGATCCCTTTTAATGGGCGAACAACCCCACCCTTGGCAGCTGCTGCACCACCAGGATAGGAAGAACCGACGGCGAAGTAGCAAGCCTCCAGGTCGATATGAACTCTTGCTGGAGACGACTCAGTTATCCCCGGGGTAACTTCTCTGTAATCACTGGCCCCCATTTGTGAGGCACAGTGGTTCGCTAGGCCCTGATTTCTCATCGTGGTTCATTGTTGGGCTGAACCACGTCAAGCCGGCTTTTGCCCTTGCACTCTTCGGTAGATTTCTGACCTACCTGAGCCGACCTTTGGGCGCCCTTGTTACCTTTTTGAGGGCGTGGCGCCCCACCCAAACTGCCCACCTACCGGTGTCCATTCGAAAATGTAAGTGATACGAGTTCAAAAGGGCGGTGTTTCATCGGTGACTCGGAACCGACCTAGCGGCCGGCCCTGGTGACGTCTCCCGCCTACGCTACACATTCAAACTCATACCACAACGACAGGTTGCAGTAAAGCTCCACGGGGTCTTCGCTTTCAGCTGGAAGTTAACGGACAGTGCTCCGTTATGTAGGTTTCACCGGCCTCGACGCGGGGACAGTAGAGCTCTCGTTGGGCCTTCATGCAAGTCGCCAATTAAGCGACAAGGTATTACGCTACCTTAAGAGGGTCATAGTTACCCCCGCCGTTTAACGGTCCTTCTTTCCCTTGTAAAGGATTTTCAGATACCGTCACTGGGCAGGATTCAGCGGCAATACACATCCTTTCGGACTAGCTGCCACCTTTGTTTTGGTTAAACAGTCGGGGCTCCCTTGCCACTGCGACCAGCTCATCGCTGAGCTGGCACCACTTATCCCGAAGTTACGTGGCTAATTTGCCGAGTTCCCTCGCGTCAATTAACGCCGACAAGCCTTGGACTTCTCATCCAGGGGCACCTGTGTCGGATCTTGGTACGAACACATCAGTTGTTTAGCGCATCCCTTTTCACGGGCACCGGGGATAGGCTGAATCGGGCCTACGCCCGACTACTCGTGCTTTCCTCCGGTTCTCACCGTTACGGTTCTCCCCAGAGATATGCACTTGAACAGATTGGCGCTCCTGCTCAGCTTACCCAGATGCGTCCAGATGCGCGCAGAGACTGACGTGGTGCAGGAATATTAACCTGCTTGCCCTTTCGGTAATCTCGATTAAGGATCACCTTAGGATCGACTAACCCTCGACTGACGAACATTGTCGAGGAACCCTTGCCCCTACGGCTGAACGGATTCTCACCGTTCTTTGCTGCTACTACCACCAGGATCCTCATTCGAATGCGGTCCATTCGACCTCACGGCCGAACTTCCGCCCGCACACGACGCCCCCCTACCAGATCACCTTTCGGTGCTCTCAAGTATCGGTGGCTGACTTAGCCCCGTCCATTTTCAGGGCCCTTAATCTTGACTGGTGAGCTGTTACGCTATCTTTGAATGATGGCTGCTTCTAAGCCCACATCCCAGTTGTCTGAGACTAAGGACTCCTTTTGCCCGTTCGCACTTAGTCAGCACTTAGGGACCTTAACTTGAGGCTGGGTTGTTCCCCTTTTGTGTATGGAGCTTACCCCTCATACATTCACTCCCAGAGTCTACGGCGACGACAGGTTCGGAGTTTGGCAAGGCACCGACGGATTTCTCCACCTAAATGCCTAATCGGTCGCTCTACCCCATCGTCCGCCTCGTCTGAGATCTACCTGCGAGTAGTTTCGGGGGGGACCAGCTATGTCCAGTTTAGATTGGCCTTTCACCCCTAGACGCAGATCATCCCAATGATTTGCACCTCAACACGGGTTCGGTCCTCCACCCAGGTTTCCCTGGGCTTCAACCTATCCGCGCCTAGATCAACTGGCTTCGGGTCTCTCACCGATGACTTCAGGCGAGCCCACCTCGTCCCTCACACTTGCGTGTTGCGGACTTGTCGGTTTCCCTTCGGTTGCTTGGTTAGTCCAATTAACCTCGCCATCGGTCCGAACTCCCTGGCCCGTTATTCGAAACGGATAATACGACGTCGGTCCACTCTTGCGAGCTTCGTCCCTTGCACGCCGTATATTAATGTCACCATCTGGTTTCAGGCTCTTTGCACCTCCCGCTAAGGGTACTTTTCAGCTTTCGCTCACGCTACTACTGCGCTATCGGTCTCGGGTCGTATTTAGGGTTGGAAGCAAATGGCTCCCAAATTCCCGCGCCATATCCAAGGCGCAGTACTCGAGAACATCCAGAATCATCTTTCCCGCGGACCCCTACAGGGCTGTCACCCTCTATGGCACCACATTCCAGTGGATTTCGGGTTAGCGAGTTAAGATGTACCGGAGTCTGCAACACCACATCTCCGGCCTGTTTCCAGGCAGGATTCAGTTTGCCCTTTGCCGCGTTCGATCGCCTTTACTGACGGCATCTCTATTGATCTCTTTTCCTCGGGGTACTAAGATGCTTCAATCCCCCCGGTTCCCTATCCTCACGGATTGCTCCGAAGAGCAGGAAGTCCCATTCGGTGATCACCGGATCAAAAGCTCCTTGCGCTTACCCGGTGCATATCGCAGCTTGGCACGACCTTCTTCGGCGCCCGAACCGAGCCATTCCCCAGACGGTTTAACTAGCCGCTAGCATGTCGACTCAGCACACGTCCGTATTGCACATGATCGGTATTCACTGGAGCCCGCGTGTCCTTCCTAACCGCTGCCCCTCAACCATCTTCCCCGAACACAAGGTGGTCGGGTGCACGTTCCACCCTCGCTTTACTAGAGGGCAATGCGTATTTAGGCGTTGCCCTCTCCATCGAGGCTGGGATTCCCGCTATGCATCGACCTGTATAAAAGCGTTATCGTTGACCACTGCGAGTACCAGAGCTTCCTGTGGAGCTCGGGGCCTCCGACCTGGACCGGACCGAAAACTAGATTTGTCCGGCACGGGCTTGCCGCTCAGGTTGGGGAACCTGGAATGGCCTCGGAGAAGCCAGAGCCTGCAGTGACCGACGACATCGAGCCTCCGCCTCCTGAGCCGGAGCCAGAGCCCGCTCCCGCGGCGGACAAGGCTCCGGCAGCGCCCAAGGAGGATGTGTGGGCCGAGGACTACGAAGAGCACATAGACGCCGAGGAGCCCCCTATCTCGAAGCCGAAGAAGGCCAAGCCCAGGAGATACGGCGCTGCCGTGGTCCTGGTGATCGTGATAGTGTTCCTGATCCTGTGGACCGTCCTGAGCCCGAGGGTCCTCCCCCAGGCGGGAGACCTGTACATGCGCTCGGCGAGGTACGCGAACCTCACCGGAAACTCGGTCGATGTCGACACCTACGCTGGGAACGCCACATGGGCGGTTTCGGTGTCCCTCATGGGCGGCAGCGACCATGCCGTTCCCGGAGAGCACATCAACGTGACCGTGCTCCTGACGAAGGTGTCCGAGACCCCGAGCAACTTCTGGTTCATCGGGTTCGGCGTCCAGCTGAAGAACGTCTCGATCCTGGACGAGAACGGCTCCTTCCTCGCCAAGATGACGAACTCGTCCGATTTCGGGTTCGGCCCGATCGTGACCATCAGCCTGACCGTGCCCCAGAACCAGCCGGACTACTCCCGCTGGAACCTCATAGCCTACCTCAGGTTCCTGATGTTCACGGACATGCGGATCGGGTACCTGCCGGTGCTCGATGTCGAGATCAACCCCGTCTCCTTCTTCATATACATCGAGTGAGAGCCGATCGAGGCGCCCAGACGGCAGATGATAAATAGCGACATCTGCATCTGAAGCCCGCGATGCCCAAGCTCGAACTCATACTCGTCCGCCACGGCGAGACGGACTGGAACACGGGCGGGTTCTTCAGGGGCCATGAGGACGTCAAGCTCAACTCCGTCGGGATAGCGCAGGCGGATGCGGTCGCCGAGGCCCTCAAGGACAAGCTGTTGGAGGCCATCTACACGAGCCCGTTGAAGAGGTCGCTCGTGACGGCAAGGAGGATCGCGGCCCCGCACGAGATCGAGGTGCGGGAGAACAACGCCTTCCTGGACATCAACTACGGCCTGTGGCAGGGGAGGCAGGAGAAGGTTGTCGCGGAGTCCGACCCGAAGCTGTACGAGCGTTGGCAGACGACCCCCTGGAAGGTGAAGTTCCCTAACGGCGAGAAGGTGAAGAAGGCCTGGCAGAGGGTCAACACCGGCCTGCGCGAGCTGCTGGTGCTCCATGGGACCGGATGTGTCGTCGTGGTCACGCACAGGATCCCGCTGAAGTTCATGACCACGTACCTGCTGGGCAGGCCGCTCTCAAGGTTCAACGAGGTGGTCCACGACCCGTGCGCCATCTCGACATTCGAGATCGAGGGACATGAGTACAGGCCGGTCGTGCTGAACGATTCGAGCCATCTCAAGAAGCTGGACATCCAGAAGCCCAGGGACTTCTGAGAGGGCTAGAGGTAGTGCCTGAGCGCGCTGAGGGACCTTATCCTTAGGCAGCTCGCGTCTTCGTACACGCTCATCCTGTCCAGGAGCACGGCGTTCAAGCCCGCCCTGCTCGCGCCCACGACATCCACCGCGAGCTTGTCCCCTATGTAGATCATCCTGTTCGGGGCCGCGCGCACCCTCTCGGCCGCTATCTGGAATATGCGCCTGTCCGGCTTCCTCACGCCGACCGCGTACGAGACCACCACGGGGTCGAAGTACTTCGCGAGGTCGAGATGATCCAGGACCCTGTCAACGAGGTCCGTCGCGTTCGAGATGATCCCGAGCTTGAAGTCCCTGCCCTTCAGGTCCTCCAGGAGAGGCCTCGCGTCCGGGTACTCCGCCCAGCTCTCGGCCCTGTCGAGCATGCTTTCGAACTCCTTCGAGAGCTCCCTGGAGAACGCCTCGAGGTCGACCACCGCCCCGAGCCGGTCAAGCACGAACTGGTCGTACCTCTTCCAGAACGGGCCCTCGTCCACGCCGTCGACCACGGCTCCCTGACCGTCGAACGCCTTCTCAGCCTCCGCGACGGCCTTCGCGACGCTCATCAGAGGCACCTGGAAGCCGTTCCTGGCGAGGACCCTGCGGAAGATCTCCTCCTTGGGCGGGCTGAGGTCCACCAGGGTCCCGCCCACATCGAACATGATGGCGTCTATCTCTTCGCTCATTCCGGATGAGACTAGGCATCGGAGTATCTAAGCCTAGCGCTTCACGTCGGCCCGAGAGCCCGCGAATCACTCCTTCAGCAGGTCGGGGACGTCCGTCGGGAACTTCGCGACCTTGACCCCCGCCTCCTCGAGCGCCTTGATCTTGCTCTCAGCGGTGCCCCTGCCCCTCGCGATGATTGCTCCCGCGTGCCCCATCCTCTTCCCGGGCGGGGCGGTCCTGCCGGCGATGTACGCCACGACGGGCTTCTGGACGTTGTGCTTGATGTACTCGGCCGCCTCCTCCTCCGCGGTGCCCCCGATCTCCCCGACCATCACTATCCTCTTGGTCTGCTTGTCCTTCTGGAACCTCTCGAGGATGTCGATGAAGCTCGTGCCCGAGACCCGGTCGCCGCCGATGCCAACACAGGTCGACTGCCCGACATCGTGCTCGGTGATCGCGTTGACGATCTCGTATGTGAGGGTGCCGGACTTCGAGACCACGCCCGTGCTGCCCTCCTTGAAGATCTTGTTCGGCAGGATGCCGACCTTCGCCTTGCCCGGGGATGCGACCCCTGGACAGTTCGGGCCGATGACCGTCACTCCGCGCGCCCTCGCCACCGAGACCACGTGTATCGCGTCCAGGACAGGCAGGTGCTCCGTGACGATCACCACCGTATGTATGCCGGCATCGATCGCCTCGAGCGCCGCGTCCTTGCAGGCCGGCGCGGGGACGAATATGCAGGATGTGTTCGCCCCGGTGTCCTCGATGGCCTCCGAGACGAAGTTGTAGACGGGTATGTCGTTCACGGTCTCCCCTCCCTTGCCGGGCGTTGTCCCGGCGACGACCTTCGTGCCGAACTCGCGCATCGCGGCCGAGTGGTACCTCCCCTGGTAGCCCGTGATGCCCTGCACGACCACCTTCGTCTTGTTGTCGATGATTATCGACATATGTTCACCTCAGGGACTCCTGCGAGGCCTTCTCAGCGGCCTCGCTCAGGCCGGATGCGGGGATCATGCCTGCGTTCGCGAGCATCTTCCTGCCCTGCTCCTCGTTCACTCCCTTGATCCTCACGACCATGGGCGGCCTGTTGGCCTGCCCCTCCATCGCCTCGAGAACGCCCTTCGCGACGGTGTCGCACTTCGTTATGCCTCCGAATATGTTGATCAGGACGACCTTCGGGTTCGCCTCGAGCATGAGCTGCATGGCCTTCTTGACCTTCTCGGGGTCGTCCGTGCCCCCGAGGTCCAGGAACATCCCGGCCTTGCCGCCGTACATGTTGATGCTGTCCAGGGTGGCCATCGTGAGACCAGCGCCGTTCGCTATGACGCCTATGTTTCCGTCCAGCTGGACGAACGCGATGTCCTCGCTCTTGGCTTTCGCCTCCAGGGGCGTGAGGTCCTCCTCGTACTTCTCGTACTCCTGGTGCCTGAAGAGCGCATCCGAGTCGATCGTGACCTTGGCGTCCCCCGCGACGACCCTGCCGTCCTTCGTCACTACGAGCGGGTTGATCTCCGCGAGCTCGGCGTCCTCCTTCTGCACCACATCGATCAGCCTCTCGCAGACCGTCGCGAACTGCGCCGCCTGCTCCTTCTCGAGCCCGACGAACGCGGCCGCCTTCCTGGCATGGTACGGCGCGAAACCGATGAGCGGGTCTATCGTCAGCATGAGGATCCTGTCCTCGGGGACGCTCTCGATGTCCATCCCGCCGTCCGGGGAGGCCATGAGCACGAGGCTCCTGTGGCTCCGGTCTATGGTGACGCCGAGGTAGAGCTCCTTGGCAACGTCCAGCCTCCTCTCGATGAGCACCTCCTTGGCCACGAACCCGCGGATGTCCATCCCGATGATGGAGGCCGCGAGCTTCCTGGCCTCCTCGACCGAGTCCGCAGACTTGATGCCGCCAGCCTTGCCCCTGCCGCCGATCAATACCTGCGCCTTGACCATCACCGGGCCCGGGACGCGTCGGATCTGGTCTGCAGAAGTGACGACGAATCCGTCGGGGACCGGGATGCCGTGCTTGGCGAGCACTCCCTTCGCGACATACTCCAAGAGCTTCATGAGCGAATCGCCTTGTCCGAGTCACTCGGATTGGGCGTATTTAATCTCTGTCCAAGCACACTAAGTCGATGTCGGATTCTCAGCTTTGACCACGGGATGGAAAGCATTATCACAGCACCGTCCAATCAATAGAACTGATGGAGCAGGACATCAAGTTCGAGACGATTATCGTAATGTCCGTGTCCATCTTCGCAGTCCTTGCGGCCGTCGCGTTCCTGGTGCCCTTCGCCAGCGGCAGCGCCCGCCTGTTCTTCATGGGTCTCGCCGCCGCGCTGACGGCGATAAACGTCGTCGGGATGCTCATGGTCTGGCGGTCGACCCCCACGGTGGTCGACGAGGTCTTCCTCATGACCCCTACGGGCCTGCTCCTCAAGCATTACACGAGGAGGCTCAGGCCGGACCAGGACACGGACATACTGGCAGGCATGCTCACGGCGGTCCAGAACTTCGTCAGGGAGAGCTTCGACGAGGCCGGCGGGAAGCTGAACGAGATCAGGTTCGAGAACTACGACATCCTGATCTCGCACGAGAAGGACGTCGTCCTGGCGGCCATCATATCCACGAAGAAGCCCGAGAAGCTGAGGAACCAGCTCAAGAACGCGACCTCGGACCTCGAGAGGCAGTTCGGGGAGCAGATAAGCCACTGGAGCGGGGACAAGAAGGAGCTCGGGGATGTCGACCTCCTGATGAAGAAGTTCCTGGCAGGCAAGTACAAGTCGAAGTAGCAGCGCCATGTCCGCGCCTCAGCCCTCGTCGAACGCAGGCCCCGATGCTAAAGGTTTAATGCCTGGCCAGTGCATTGCTCCACTGGATGGAGCTCAGGGACATTCTCAAGAAGGTCGTCATGATAGGCGACGGCGGAGTGGGCAAGACCTCCCTCATCGCGAGATATGTCGTCAACAAGTTCGACGACAAGTACATCGCCACGATCGGCACGAAGGTCTCCAGGAAGGACATCCAGATGATCAAGCCGAACCTGATCATCAACCTGAGGCTGATGATCTGGGACATCCTGGGACAGAAGGAGTACTCGAAGATACGCTCGGCCAGCATCAGCGGCGCCCAGGCCCTCATCCTCGTCGGGGACCTCTCCCGGTCGGAGACCATCAAGAGCCTGGAGGAGTTCTGGCTCAAGGAGGTCCAGTCGGTCTGCGGCAGGATACCGATGGTCCTCGTGGGCAACAAGCTGGACATAGCAGACAAGTCCGGGATGGCGGCCACAATGCTCGAATCCATGGGGCAGAGGCTCGGGTGCCCGTCGACGCTCTGCAGCGCGAAGACGGGCGAGAACGTCGAGGCGATGTTCTCCAGGCTGGGCGAGCTGCTCGTGGCCGACTTGATCCCGACCGCCGCGAGGGGCAGGGAGAAGGCGCCGCAGACGCTCGCCGAGGTGGTCGACTTCATCATCCAGGACTTCTGCGCGCAGTACGGGGACCTCGAGAAGGCGATGCTCATAGTCCAGCACCAGTTCGAGGACGCGGGCGTGGACATCCGGAAGCCGAACAAGGACTCCGTGCTCAAGGCCATAGACGGTCTCGCGAAGGCCGAGGAGCTCTCGCTTACGAAGACGGTCGCCAGGGTCAACCTCGAGGAGCGGCAGAAGATGGTAATCCTGTCGCGGAGCTGAGCCGGCCAGCGGCAATCTGGCTCGCCTGGCTTTCCGATGTTATAAGACGAAGGTTTTATAAGACGGGCGCATTCCCCTTTCCGAGATGAAGGTCCACTACATCGTCGGGGTGGGATACGACAGCAATGTCTACCTCCTCGAGGACGAGGACCCCATCGTCGTGGACACGGGAACCGGGATGTTCGCGGACACCGCGCTGAAGGAGATCTCCAAGATAGCGCCCCTCAAGAGCATCGGCAGGATAGTCCTGACGCACTCGCACTACGACCATATCGGAGGCGCAGGCGCTTTCCAGAAGGCCACGGGGGCGAGGCTGCTCCTGCACGAGGCCGAGGCTATCCCCCTGAAGGCCGGCGACTCGACGCTCACGCTTTCTGACATGTTCGGCGGGCGGGTGAGAGAGCTGGACATCGAGCCCCTGAAGTCGGGCGAGAGGATCTCAACTGGCTCCGCCGAGCTCGAGGTCATGCACTCCCCTGGCCACTCGCCCGGGAGCATCGTGCTGCTCGAGCGCAAGTCCAAGAGCGCGATCGTGGGCGATACCGTGTTCTGCGACGGAGGGGTCGGGAGATGGGACCTCCCAGGCGGGGACCTGGCGAAGCTGAGGAGATCGATAGGGCATCTAGGCGAGCTCGGACTGGCGAACCTGTATCCCGGGCACGGGTCGTACGCTGAGGGGGACGCTCAGCAGCACCTGAGGCTCTCGATGAACTACATGGCGGAGGCATACTGATGAAAGTGATCAAATGCCAGGACCGGAAGACTGCGTGCAAGAAGTGTGACCTGCCAGAGAAGGACCTGGACGAGATAGTCGCGGCTCTCAGGGCCGGAGAGCTCGTGGTCTTCCCGTCGGACACTCTCTACGGAATCGCCGCTGACCCTTTCAACGAGAACTCCGTCAAGAAGGTCTACATGGTCAAGAACAGGCCATTCGACATGCCGCTCTCGATCGCCGTCAGCAACGAGAAGATGATGGAGAGCGTCGCGGTGCTGAACGACAACGCGCGCAAGCTCATCCGGAAGTTCCTCCCAGGGCCGCTCACCATCATGCTCACCAAGAAGCCCAGCCTCCCGGACATACTGACCTCTGGCGCGAACCAGATAGGCATCAGGATACCGGACCACCCGCTCGCGCTTAGAATCATAGACAAGTTCGGGCCGATCACGGCGACCAGCGCGAACCTGCACTCCCATCCGGACCCGGTGGACGCGTCGGTGCCCCTCAAGGACCTCAAGGGGACGGTGAGGCTGTGCGTCGACTGCGGCAGGACCAAGTACGCCGTGCCGTCGACCATCGTGGACGTCTCGGACGGGCCGCTGGAGATAATCAGGAAGGGCGTGATCTCCCAGGAGGAGATAGTCAACGCCCTCCATTGACCCCGAGGTCCTGAAGAAGTACATCCGCGCGGGCGAGATCGCCAGGGAGGCCAGGGAGTTCGGCATGTCGCACGTCAGGGCCGGCGGGAGCTCGCTCGAGCTGGCGAACGCAATCGAGGCCCTGATCCGAGAGCGCGGGGGAGAATGCGCCTTCCCGGTCAACATCGGCGTGAACGAGGTCGCCGCGCACTATACCCCGTCGAAGACCGACGACATCAGGTTCAGGACGGGGGATGTGGTTAAGATCGATGTCGGGGCCCATGTGGACGGCTATCCCGCGGACACCGCTGCCACCGTCGAGGTCGACACCAAGAACTTCTCAGCGCTCATAACTGCCGCCCAGGACGCCCTCAGGGTATGCATAGAGATGATCGCCCCGGGGACGACCGTGTCTGCGCTGGGCGGGGCTACCTCCAGGACCATCAGGGCTGCAGGGTTCAAGCCGGTCGAGAACCTGACCGGCCACAGCATGGAGAAGTTCAACCTGCACGCAGGCCTGAGCATACCCAACATCGAGACGAGGGACAAAGCGGTCCTGACCGAGGGAATGGTCGTGGCGATCGAGCCGTTCTCCACCACCGGCGTCGGCAAGGTCGACGGTTCCAAGCGCGGGAGCATATACAGGATCGTGCGCGAGCGGCGGGCGCCCGCGGAGGTGACTGGCCTGTTCGAGGGGATCAAGCGGAGCTTCGGCCCGTTCCCGTTCGCCGGGAGATGGTGCGACGCCCTCGACCCGGACGCGGGCCAGCATCTGAGCAAGATGGTCCGGATGGGGATGGTCATGAGCTATCCGGTGCTCACGGAGGTCGGGAGGGGCGTGGTCGCCCAGGCCGAGCACTCGGTCATCGTTACGAAGGACCGCTGCACCGTCCTGACCTGAGCCGAATGGACATGTGATCGGGACTGTTGGACTCTCCACTTCGGCGATTTCTCTGTCAAGGCATTTGTTTTAAAAAAGGAAAGGTGGAGAGGCTCACTGACACCTCTTTTGTGAAAAAGTTGTGGGTGGTTCGAAATTCTGGAGGAAATGGCGAGGTGTGTTGGTGATGCCTCTCCATGGTGGTGCCCTTGCGCCGCCCACTGCCATTGCCAATGCGAGAATACTCCCCCTCCAATTAATGCCTTTCGGTTTCACCAATATTGAACGACATTCGGCAGGGACCCAGATTGCGTGTGGAAAGTGCCGTGTGGATAAACCCCGGGAAACGCGTTCGAAAGATATCCAGCGGAATCGGCAGACTGAATGGCAGGCTTTGCCTTGGTCCGTCGAACGAATGTTTATTATGCCGCCGAGCTTAATGAAAACCCCTGAGCGAGGGTAGCCAAGCCCGGTCAAAGGCGACAGACTCAAGATCTGTTCTCGCAGGAGTCCCCCGGTTCAAATCCGGGCCCTCGCACATCCTCTGCCAATGATGTCTGCTGGGATGGGCGATCGAACCGCACATCGCAGAAGGACCAATAGTCCTGGCGTTCAGGGAGTATGCGGAGTCAAAAAAGACGAAAGGCGTTTGGTGATCCCTCAGCTGCTGAGTATGTGCATTATCTTGTAGACGTCCGGTCCCGGAGGGAAGAACTGAACTACGGGAAGCATCTCGCTTGTCATTTCGGGGACATTCTTGTCCAGGAGCGCCTTCACATCGGCTGGCTTGTCCGTGTCATATACGCACCATGCTCCAGTCTGCCTCGCATCTGTCATCGTCGAGACCAGGGCTGTGCCCTTGGGCAGCATGGGCAAGACCTCGATCACTTTCCTTCCCACAACCTTGAAATCCTCTTTCCTCCAGGTATGCACACACATGTAGAGCGCCACTCGCTCACCTCCTCCTCGAACCACCCACGAGGTCGTTTGCCGAATCTCCCCGCTGAGTACTTGGGTCTTCTGCCCAGAACATCGGCAGTTGACGGATTTGCCGAGAGATAATTAGAATTCCGCGGTAGATCATTCAAGGGCGGGTGGTCGAATGAGCAAGGACAAGGTAGGGCTCCAATCGAAAACAAGGATGGGGGTGCGCACTGTGCCGGGGAGAGTACGATCAGCAAGAAATGCCGCCTCCGCGAGCTGGTCCGATCCCGCGCCCCACAAGAGCGGATTCGTGACCAGCAACGGCATCCATCTCAATTATCTGGACTGGGGTGGCCCAGGGCCCGCGTTGATTCTTATCCACGGCAGTTCTGACAACCCGCACACATTCGATGACATTGGCCCGGCCTTCACTGACCGCTTCCGAGTCATAGCCTACGCTCGGCGGGGCCACGGCCTGTCAGATGCGAAGGGGCCATACAACACTGTCACATTCACCGAAGACCTTCACGGTTTGATGGATGCCTTGGGCATAAGCAAGGCCCACCTTGCCGGGTGGTCTATGGGTGGAAACGAGGTCACTGCGATGGCGAGCGTGCATCCGGAGATGGTCGACCGCATCGTGTACCTCGATGGAGCGTACGATTGGGCCGATCCCGCGTTCGTGGCCGCCTATAGATCGTTTCCTCCCCACTTCACAACCCCTGATAGTGCTTTGACTTCGTTGAGTGCGTACAGGGCGTACCAGAGGAGTGTGTGGCTCCCGAGCGTCGGCGATGAAAGACGATTCGAAGCTAACATCCGCGAATCGGTTGTCATCCAACCTGACGGGAGCGTGCGGGAGAGGATGAGCGACAGCGTCAGGGAGTTGGTGGTCAACGCATGCCTCACCGACCGGCGAGACTACACGAAGGTCCGCGCACCGGCCCTGGCAATCTATGCCGAGAGTTTTGTCGATATATGCAAGGGGCCTTCGTCCCAGCTTGCACATAACCTATCATGGGAGCAGAAGTACATGTTGCCGTTTAGGCACGCATCGATTGTGCGAGTCCGGCGGGAACTGCCCGAGGTGGAGGTCGTGAACGTGCCTGGCACACACATGGACTTCGTGTATGTGTCCCGGAAGCAGGTGGTCCAGGCAATGCGACGGTTCCTCGCAGCTTCATCCAAGGGAGCCAAAGCGAAACGCATATGAGCCTCGGAAGACCCATAGACGAG
>JAJYIS010000135.1 GCA_021789945.1 Thermoplasmata archaeon
AAGACTCCTATGGTGTCCCAGGAGACTACTCCTCGGCCGCGTTCGCGCTCGCCGCGGCGGCGATCACAGGAGGCGATGTCACCGTGAGGAACCTGGACGCGAATTCCCCTCAGGGGGACAAGGCGATGGTCCAGCACCTGAGATCGTTCGGGGCGGAGGTGACCGTCGGGCCGGACTCGGTCAGGGTCGAGGGCGCGAGGCTGCAGGGCGCTCGCATCGACGTCAGGGACACGCCCGACCTGTTCCCGATACTCGCCGTGATCGGATCGGTCGCCGACGGAAGGACGGTCCTGAGCGGAGGGGAGAACCTCAGGCAGAAGGAGAGCGACAGGATCGAGACCACCACCTCGTTCCTCAAGGCGATGGGCGCGAGGGTGCTGCCGAAGGAGGACGGGTGCGAGATCCTGGGCGGGGAGAAGCTCCACGGAGCGACCGTGGACACGAAGGGAGACCACAGGATACTCATGGCTGCGGCGGTCGCAGCGCTCGTGTCCACCTCCGACACCAGGATCGATGACGATGAGTCTTACAGGGTATCATACCCTGGGTTCCTCAGGGACATGCATCAGATAGGCTGCAGGCTCGAGGTGAGGAAATGAACGAGTTCGGGGTGAGGTTCCGGATAGGCGTCTTCGGCGCGAGCCACGGCCCGGCCGTCGGAGCGAAGGTCGAGGGGTGCCCGCCCGGATTCAAGATCTCCGAGGCCGTCATCCAGGCGGAGCTCGACAGAAGGGCGCCGGGAAAGGGCCCGCTCACCACGTCCAGGGCGGAGCGGGACAGGCTGGAGATCATCTCGGGCGTTCACAACGGGAAGGCCACCGGGGGCCCGATAGTCGGGCTCGTTAGGAACAAGGACACGGACTCCTCGGCGTACGACGCGTTCCTGAGGGTGCCGAGGCCGGGCCATGCCGACTACCCCGCGATGGTGAAGTACGGCGGCCACCACGACCACAGGGGCGGAGGGCAGTTCTCGGGAAGGATGACCGCGGCGCTCGTGATCGGAGGGGCGATAGCGAGACAGGTCCTCGACAAGCACGGGGTCTCGGTCCTCGCCCAGACGGTCCAGATCGGGAAGGTGAGGCTGACGAAGGATGTGCCGTTCAGCATCGCCGAGAGGACCGCCAGGGCCAGCCCCGTCGGATGCGCCGACAGGACCGTCGGGATGCAGATGGTTTCGGAGATAGTCAGGGCCCACGAGGACAAGGACAGCGTGGGCGGGGTCGTCAAGTGCACGGTCATGGGCCTGCCCGTCGGAGTGGGCGAGCCGTTCTTCGATTCGGTCGAGAGCGATATCTCCTCGATGATGTTCTCGATCCCGGGCGTGAAGGGCGTGGAGTTCGGCTCGGGGTTCAAGTGCGCCGAGATGAGGGGCAGCGAGCACAACGATCCGTTCGCCATCAAGGACGGACGCGTGGTCACGAAGACCAACAATGCCGGCGGGATCCTCGGGGGGCTGACGGACGGCATGCCAGTCGAGTTCAGAGTGGCCTTCAAGCCCACCTCGTCCATCGCGAAGCCACAGCTGAGCGTCGACATCGTCGACCTGAAGCCGATCGAGCTGGAGATCAAGGGCAGACACGACCCGTGCATAGTCCCGAGGGCCGTGCCAGTTGTGGAGAACGCGGCGGCAGCCGTGATGCTCGACCTGATGCTCCGGGGGGGATTCATCTGACCCGGGCAGAGATCGAGTCGCTCAGGAAGGAGATCGAGGACATCGACTCCAGGATACTCGCCCTCGTGGCCAGGCGGATGGACGCAGCGGCGGAGATCGGCATGGTCAAGGAGAAGGACGGGCTGGAGATCAGGGACCCTGGACGCGAGAAGGAGGTGAAAGCCTGGTTCGTCTCCCGCGGCAGATCGCTGGGGCTGGACCCGGCATTCTCCGAACTGCTGTCCGAGGCGCTCATGTCCAGGGCCGTCAATGTGCAGCTCAAGGGCAGAAGGAAGGACCTCCGCGGGAAGCGCGCGCTGGTGGTCGGGGGCTCCGGCCGCATGGGCGCATGGCTCTGCAGGAGGCTGTCGAACAGAGGGGCCTCGGTCGAAGTCTGGGACCCGCGAGGGGCGCTACGCGGATACCCGAACGTAAGGGACCTGGGAAGAGCCGTCGGCCGCGCGGACATCATCGCGGTCTCGAGCCCTCCAGGGGCCTGCCCCGAAGACCTCAGGGCGGTCCTGGAACTCCGACCAGAGGGCCTCGTGTTCGACATCTGCAGCGTCAAGTCGCACATCGCGGGCCAGCTCAAGGCCGCCGCGAGGAAGGGGATGAAGGTCACGAGCGCGCACCCGATGTTCGGCCCGAACGCGTCCAGCCCGAGGGGACGGACCGTGATAGTCTGCGACTGCGGCAGCCCAAGGGCGAACAGGGAGGCGGAGAAGCTGTTCGGGGACGCTGGCGCGACGGTCGTCCGCTCGAGCCTCGAGAAGCACGACCGACTGATGGCATACGTCCTGGGCCTTCCCCATGCGAGCGTCCTCGTGTTCGGGAGCGTCGTCTCCGGCTCCGGCACGGGGCTGAGGGACCTGGTCGAGGCCGAGGGCCCCTCGTTCGAGCGGATGCTCGGGGCGGCCGTCGAGATGTCCAAGGAGAGCGTGAGGGTCTACCACGACATCCAGGCGCTCAATCCCGCGACGAAGAGGATGTTCAAGGAGCTGGAGCGCGCGCTCTCGGCCGTCGAGAGGGCTTCCGTCGCGAAGGACCCTGCAGAGTTCAGGAAGATCATGGAATCAATGAGGGAACATGTCGAGGTGAGCTAGCATGGCGAAGAAGAAGGTTGCGATACTGGGATCGAGCGGAATGATCGGGCAGAGGTTCGCCCAGATGCTTGCAGGGCATCCCTACTTCGAGGTGGTCGCGTACTGCGCCTCGGACAGGTCGGACGGGAAGAAGCTCGCCGACGTGTGGAGGCTCAGCGATGTCGAGCTCGACCCAGCCCTCGGTTCCAGCGTCATCCGCGGCACCAACCCCAAGGCGCTCGCCAAGGAGGGTGTGGAGGTCGTCTTCAGCGGCCTACCGTCGGACGTGGCTGGACCGGTCGAGGACCAATGCGCGGACCAGGGGATTGCCGTGTTCTCGAACGCGGCCTCGCACAGGATGGAGAAGGACACGCCCATACTGATACCCGAGATAAACCCGGAGCACCTCGCGTCGCTGGTCGTCCAGAAGAAGCGCCGCAAGGGCCGGGGATTCGTAGTGACGAACGCGAACTGCTCCGTGACAGGCCTCGCGATCGGGCTGAAGCCCCTGGTCGACAGGTTCGGGTTCACGGACGTCAACGTCGCCACCTATCAGGCGCTCTCGGGCGCTGGATACCCGGGCGTCCCATCGCTGGACATCCTCGGGAACGTCCTCCCGTACATCAAGAACGAGGAGGAGAAGATGAACGAGGAGGGAAGGAAGATCCTGGGCGGCTACAAGAACGGAGCGTTCGTCGACTCGCCCGTGACGATCATGGCGTCCTGCGCCCGAGTCAATGTGCGGGACGGGCACCTCGAGGCCGTCTTCATCAGGCATCAGAACATGCCGAGCGAGACCGAGGTCATCGAGGCCCTCGGAGGGTTTAGGGCGAGGCCGCAGACCCTGAAGCTCCCGAGCGCGCCCGAGCAGCCCATAATAGTGAGGGCGGAGCCGAACAGGCCCCAGCCGATTCTGGACGCCGATGCTGGATCGCCGGAGCGCGCGAGGGGCATGGCGGTGACGGTCGGCAGGATACGGAGACAGAAGGACAGCTTGCGATTCTATCTGCTGTCGCACAACACCATCCGCGGCGGGGCCGGGGGCTCGGTCCTGAATGCGGAGCTGGCGCACAAGGAGGGGTACGTCTGAGCGCGGAGAAGAAGGAGAAGGGCGTCACGAAGAGCTTTGACGAGATCAGGAAGAATATCGCCGACGGCGACGCCGTCGTCATGACCGCCGAGGAGTTCAAGCAGTTCGTGAAGGCGAACGGAGTGAAGAAGGCGGCGAAGGAGGTCGATGTGGTGACCACGGGGACCTTCGGCGCGATGT
>JAJYIS010000136.1 GCA_021789945.1 Thermoplasmata archaeon
CCTGACTCTTGATTCGACCATTTCACGTCCTCTGACTTTCTCAGAGTCCTTTGCGTGTTTGAGCCACAGAGAGCCCGTTCGTTTGCATGCTTGGAAGAGAGGACTCGGACCGAGCATTGCCGAGTGCTTCCGAGTTCTGAGCATCCCTTGTCGGCACAGAGAAACAGCAAAGTATGTTCAGGAGACATAGCTGTTCCGAGCCCAAAGCGAGAATCCAACAAGAGGCCAGGCAAAGCTATCAGCGGTGCATCGTTTGCGGGCTAGCCTCCCAGAGGTGCTGGCTCTCTAAATTCTAGTACTTAAGGCGCTGAGGGGGAGATTTGAACTCCCGAGGTACGCAGTACCACCAACTCTCAAGGCTGGCGCCGTGAACCGGGCTTAGCTACCTCAGCACTCGTTGACATCCAGTTTGTCGCAGGTAGGAGTGCTTGCGCTGATATGACAGTTTCGGAGAAAGACGGCATGGTCAGCCTTTTCGGCCGGCCTTGTGCATCGCGAAGAGCTTCTCGACATCGAGCTCGAACGCCACGACGGGGTACTTCAGCTCGAAGGACTCGATGGTTGCCGGGGAGATCTCTCCGAACACGCCAATCTCTGTCCCAGATGCGAGCAGGTTCGCGCATCTGCCGGCGAGGAAGCCGGGATGAGCCCCCTGGGACACCTCGTTGGGCAGCCCGAGGGCCGACATGATCGACTGGACGAGCGACTTCGCCTCCGTGAAGCTCGCCTTCGCGTGGACCGAAGCCCCTGCCATCCTGACCTGGTTCTTGTGGCCGATGACGACATCGCCCACTTCGAACACCCTCTGGGGCAGCTCGCGGTGCTTGTTCCTTCTGAGTATCGAGAGTGTGCTCGGCAGCAGGGAGGTCCTCAGCAGGACCAGCTCCTCGCTGACCGGGTTCCTGACCCTGATCACCGACTTCTCCTCAGGCAGGCTCATCGCGCCGTATTGGTCCCGGGCGTTGGAGAGCGAAAGCGTGACGATTTCGAAGTATCCCAGGCCGGCTAGGACCGTCCTCAGCGAGTTGGAGAACGCCACAAGCTCGTCCTCCTCGCCGAACGTGGACCGCTCGGGAAGCGACCGGCCGAACCGTGGGAACCCGTAACCTATCGCGACCTCCTCGGCCAAGTCGACCGGATGGATTATATCGGACCGATACCCGGGCACGAGAGCTGCAATCGACCCTGTCTTGAGGGACGCCCCTATGCCCATCCTCCTGAGGCAGTCGACGATCTCGGTATCGCTCAGCTCCGTGCCGTTCCATCTGTTCACGTAGCCCGGGTCCACCTCCATCTGCTTGGGGGACAGGTCGGGCGCGAGCTCCTCCTTCCCGTCCTTGAGCATCCGGACAGTCTTGATCTTGCCTCCTCTCTCGGCGAGGGCCGTCGAGAGGATGTTGACCGCCGACCGTACGGCGTTCAGGTCGGTGCCGGTGCAGTCCACAAATATGTCCTTCGTGTCCTCGGTTATCGCGGTCTTGATGCCGTTTATGATTGGCGGGAACGAGAGCACCTCACCTTCCTTGTCCACGATCATGGGGTAGCGCTTCTTGCCTTCGAGCACGAAGGCGTACGCCATACCCTTCTCGTGGTCCTTCAGTATCTCCGCAGGCGTCATGCTCCGAGTCCCCTGCAGCGGGACGAAAGAGACCTCGTCCGGGAGCACCGCCTTGTAGGTGAACGGGGGCCTGACAGTCCGAAAGTCGTGGATGCCTATCGCGACCTTCCTCCGGTTCCTGCCGACGGTCACATGGAGTTTCTCCTGGAGGTCCATCATCGAGCGGATGAGCGGATCAGTGATGTCGTTCCCCTCGACGAGGGCTGACCAGATGAACGGCCGGACCTCATCGACCGACGGTTCGACGACAAGGTCGATATTCGATGAGCCGACGGCGTACGTCCTCAGCCCGGGCTCGTATCCGAGGAACGCTCTCAGAGACCGGGCGACCCCTTCCACGGAGTAGTGGTCCGGCCTGTTCGGGAAGAACTCGAACGAGACTTCATCGGACGAGTCGTCCAAGTGCTTGAGGTCGGCGCCGAGCAGGGGAAGGCTGTCCCGCAGCGTCTTCCGAGGCACCTCCCGACCCACGAGATCGCAGAGGTCGGAGTAGCTGAAATTGATGACTGGCATGCTAGCAGAGCCTTCTTGAAGGAATCAGTTGCCAATATAATAAGCTTGGCCGGCTGGACGTGGTTATCAGACGCGATGGCCGATGCCGATGAGCAAAAATATAAGGTCTCACAATTTGAATCCAGACCTGACAGTTCAGACTCGAGATTCCGACCTCAAAGGGACTCAAGATGATCAAGGAGAAGCTCAAGACGGGGATACCCGGGCTTGATGAGATGCTGGATGGAGGGCTCATACCCGGGAGAACGTACGTCGTTTCTGGAGCATCTGGAACCGGGAAGACGACTCTAGCGCTCGAGTTCCTGATGGAAGGCGCCAAGCGGGGAGAGCGGATAATGTATGTCGCCCTCGACGAGCCGCCGAACGAGGTCGTGGAGAACGCGAGGTCGCACAACTGGGACCTGGCCAGGATACAGGTGTTTGACGCCACGCCCGACATTCTGAACTATGACAAGACACCGGTCAGGGACGTTTCGACCGAGCGAAAGGTCGAGTACTTCGAGAGTCTCTCCCCCGGGATAAGGAAGACCTCGGAGAAGAGCCCCGTCGACATGACGATAAGCACTCTTCAGGAGATGCTCAAGCAGGAGCTCAAGATCAGGCGGTACACCAGGGTGGTCATCGATTCCTTGACATCCCTGAGATACTTCTACATAAGGACCAGCGAGGAGAACACGTCCCTGATGTCCTTCCTGAGGGTGCTCTCGGACCTCGGGGTCACGTGCATCGTGACCGTCCAGCTGCCAGAGATAGCGAAATCCGATGTCGAGGCGCACATGGCCAGGGGCGAGATCAGGCTCCTCAAGTGGTTCGACGGCCGGGGACTGATGAGGGGCCTGACCATCGAGAAGTACAGGGGCTCGCGCCACGACAATAGGCTCAGGCTGATGAAGATCACCGATGAGGGCATCGTCATCAAGATGCCTCCCCAGGAGGGCGGAGAGCCGCAGGAGGCGACCGGGAACGATGTCCGGAAGGGGCAGGATGCCGCCGCCCCCGAAACCCTCGAGCCTCCGAAGCTGGAGAACTCGCCGCAGGAGAGGCCAGTTCCTGAACCAGACCCTCCGCCACCGCCGCCGGATTTGGCGCAGGGCGAGGATGAGACCCCGCCGCAGTGCTCGACCGGCACTCAGACGGATCATCCAAGCCAGGGAGGAGGATAGCAATGAGCGAGGCTGCACCGGCGAGAGTCAGCACAGGCATTCCGGGCATGGACAAGATGCTCGGCGGGGGCCTTCTCGCCGGCAGGCCGTACGTGCTTTCCGGCGTCTCGGGGAGCGGGAAGACGACCTTCGGGGTCCAGTTCCTCCAGCAGGGAGTGAAGCTCGGCGAGAGATCACTGCTCGTCGCGGTCGACGAGCCACCGCAGGAGATCAGGGAAAACGTGCGCGCGCTCGGCTGGGATGTCGGGAAGATAAGAATCCTTGACGTGCATCCGACTGCGAAGGCGTACAGCAAGCGCGTGTCGATGGTCGAGGTCGCCGCCCAGAAGAGCGTCAGCTCTCTCATGGACACCTCCGGCATGAGCGCGAAGACCGAGGCGCTCAAGAAGGCCTCGCCTGACCTGTCCCTCCAGTCGCTCCAGCTGATGCTGAGACAGGAGCTGCAGGAGGTGAGGTACTCAAGGCTCGTGATCGACTCGCTCACGTCCATCAAGAAGCTCTCCGAGATGATGGGCGACACCGACACCAGCATCATGTCCCTCATCAGGTTCCTGTCAGAGGCCGGCGTGACGAGCCTGATCATCACCGATCTCCCTGATCCGGCGAAGCTCGAGCCCGAGACCTTCATCAATAGTGGTGTAATAA
>JAJYIS010000137.1 GCA_021789945.1 Thermoplasmata archaeon
GAGACCGATCGCCACAGTCGGCGGGCTGTGTGTCCTGGCGGCCATCTATCTTGTCGCTTCGACCGGCAAGGTGGAGACCGACGCAGTGAGGACCACCTGACCGCTCACGCCTCTGCCTGTTCCCTCGGACCTTCTCCGGTGTGCCTGTGGGCATGGGCCTCGTGGCGGGCCGCGATCGGGTCCTTGCCGGCCTCCATGAGCTCCATGTACGGTCGTAGCCGGCGCTGCATGTACCACGCCGCGAGCTTGAGCCCGCTCGACTTCGCGGCGCTCAGCCTGTTCTGCGCGAACAGCTCCTCCATTAGGGTGGAGGCCCAGTGGAAGTCGTGCTTGATGCACTCCCCGAGGAGAATCCAATGCTCGGGCAGCATCGCGTCCGGCCTGAAGAACTCGTCCTCCTTCAGCTCGCCCAGGGGAACGAAGAACAGGGGCACTATCAGGCTCTTGTACGGCTTGAGATCCCTGACGAGATCGATTGTCTTCGAGACGTCCTGGGCCCCCTCACCGGGCAGGCCGAGCACGAGCGTGCCGCACGGGACCCAGTTGTTGTCGGCGAGGAGCTTGAACCCCTCTCTCACGACGTCCGGCCACTCCTCCGGCGTGAACGGCTTCGCCTTGCCCTTCATGTGCCTGCCCACGACCTCTGGCGAGCCGGTCTCGATACCTGTCTGGCAGTACATCTGCCGCCTTCCCTCGGCCGCGCCCGTGATTCTGCTGACGTCCTCAACCACTGACGGCTCCGCGAGCGCGGATGAAAGCGCCAGGTGGCTGATACCGACCCTGTTCGTGATCTTCATCGCTTCCTCGAACAGCCTCAGAATCTTCTCTTTGTCGGGGGTCATGCCCTTCGCGCCGTATCTCAAGACGTCCTCCGCGTGGATCGTTATCTTGCCAGTCCCATGTGCCACGTTGAGCCTGATCTCGTCGACGATTCTGTCCATGGGGATGTGCCGGACCTGTCTCATGTTCGGGTTGCAGAACTCACATCCCCTCCCGCAGCCCCGGCTGACCTCGACCAGGCCGTTCACGGTCGGGCCCATGATCTTCGGAATGTGATCTATTGGCACCACGCCACCAGTGACCCTCTTCGGCATGGGCCTTCCCTCGAGCGCGTCCCTGAAGAGCGCCGGCGCGAGGCCCTCACCCTCGCCCTCGACGAGCGTGTGGATCCCGTAGGCGTCCCTGACGGAGTCGTTCGCCAGCTGCCACCCGCCTGGCCCGCCGACGATGACCTTCGCCCCCGTCGACATCTGCGATATGTCAGTGACCAGCTGCCTGAAGAAGTAGGCGGTGTAGGTCTCCCTTCTCAACAGGCTAGAGAACGTGCTCGACGCGGGCCCGAGGCCCATCGGGTCAGACGTGTTGATTCCGATGACCTTCGTCGACTGGTCAACGACTTCGTGGAGCTTGTCAGGGTGCGCTATCGCGATGTCCTCCGCTGGGATTCCGGACGCGACCAGCGCAGCCTCTATCTTCCTCAGGCCGCACGGCGCGTACTTGACGATGCCCTTGGTGGAATGCTGAGTGGGACAGAATATCCTTGTGTAGAGCCACTTCGGAAGGACCCTGGGGAAGCATGCGGCAAAGCCGATGAACATGCTCGCGTTGTAGCTCGACATCAGAGTCTTGTCCGCCGTGAGGACGATCCTGTGTCCCATTCGCTCGCCTTCTCAACTCACCATCTTGGTCCGAATCGGGCGTCGGCTCTCAGCTCTCCTCGTGAGGGCAGCTCCCCGCCGTTCGAACCGGGCCGAAACGTGCGGACCGGATATTTAGGGACTTCTCCTGAAGTTCCGATGGACACTTCTGGCGTCTCCGAGACGCGCCAGTCACAAGGGCAAATATCAAACGCCCTTCCGGCGATACGCGGGGCGATGCCATGATCGCCTACGACCTTTCGAAAGTAAGTGCCAGGATAGATGCGGATAAGAGCGGGCACATCGCCTCGATGAGGAAGCTCTTGATGCAGCCGAGCTCGAGCCAGGAAGGGCTCGGCATCCGCGAGTGCGCGGGCCTCGTTTCCGATATGTATCGGAGGGCGGGATGCGACGGCGTCGAGATCGTCGAGACGAAGGGCAACCCAGTCGTCTACGGCCACTGCAAGGGCGATTCGGACAAGACGCTCCTGGTGTACTTGATGTACGACACGATGCCGTTCAACGAGCCTGGATGGAACCATCCTGCGATGGGCGCGAAGACGGTGGGCATGGATCTCCCGGCGGGAAGGGTCAAGGCTATCGTTAACAGGGGTGCGGACAACACGAAGGGTCCCTTGGCCGCGTTCTTGAACTCCGTCGGGGCCTGCACCAAGTCCGTGGGCAGGCCGCCCGTCTCCCTCGTGCTCGTCGCCGAAGGCGAGGAGGAGCTGGGGAGCCCCAACCTGCCAGCCTATGTCAGGAAGGACAAGAAGCGCCTGTCAAAGGCGAGCGCATGCTACTTCCCGTACTTCGCTCAGGGCGGGGACGGCTCGATGAATCTGGACCTTGGCGTGAAGGGGGTCGTCTACTTCGAGCTGGAGTGCTCGGGAAAGGCTTGGGGTCGTGGCCCCCAGGAGTTCGCGATCCACAGCGCGAACAAGGCCTGGGTCGACAGCCCCGTCTGGCGTCTCATCGATGCTCTCGGGACCATGACGGCAGACAACGGGAACAAGGTGCTCATTGACGGCTTCTACGACGATGTCTTGCCGCCGACGGAGGAGGATGAGGAGGTCATCGCCGACCATTCGGGGAAGTTCGACCCCGAGACGTTCAAGGATATCATGAAGGTGAAGAGGTTCATGGTGCCGGATGACGACCGCGGCGAGCTCATCAAGCAGTATACCTACACGAGCACGCTGAACATAGACGGCATCTGGTCCGGGTGGATCGAAAAGGGCTCGAAGACTGTTCTCCCCCATAAGGCGACATGCAAGATCGACATACGCGTCATACCGAACCAGTCGATGGACAAGATGATGCCTCTCGTCAGGAAACACCTGGACAAGCATGGCTACAAGGACATCAAGATGACAGAGATCGATTCAGGCTATGACTGGTGCAGGTGCAGCATAAAGGAGCCCGTCGTCCAGGCCATGCTGCGTACGCTCGAGGCATCCGGCGGGGACCCAGCGGTTTGGCCGACGAGCGGGGGTTCCGTGCCCTTCTATGTCTTCAATCGCATCCTCCATCAGCCGTTCACGATGGGCAGCATAGGGCACAGCGGGCTGGCCCACAGCCCGAACGAGTACATGGTCGTTGAGGGCAACAAGAAGATCGCAGGGCTGCCAGAGGTTGAGAAGTTCATGGTGCGCTTCATGAGCGAGTTCGCTCAGTCGTCCTGAAGCGCTCTCGCGTAGGCCTTCAGGACGACCTCCGCGGTCTCCTCCCACGAGAACTTCTTCACGTGCGATTGCCCAGCTGCACCCATTCGGCGCCCGAGGGTCTTGTCCGATAGAATCCTCACGATGGCATGAGAGAGCCCGTTGACGTCCCCAGGCTTCACGAGGAACCCGTCCTTCCGGTCCCTCACCAGCTCAGGTATTCCGCCCACCTTGCTCGCGACCACTGGCTTGCCGCACGCCATCGCCTCCATGAGGGAAAGCCCCCAGCCTTCGGTCTTGGATGGCAGAACGATGACATCGGAATCCGCATAGAGCCTCAGGAGCGCCCTCCAGGTCACCGATTCGCGGAAGACCATGTGGTCCGCGATGCCCAGCCTGTCCGCCAGTGTGCGGAACCAAGGCCACTCGTCCTTCCCCCGGAACCCAGTCTTCGCGACGGCCACGAGCCTTGCGTCCGGCATAGACCCGATCACATCGCCCATGGCGTGTACGAGGTACTCCAGACCTTTGCGCGGCTCGAGCCCTCCCACGAAGAGGACCGTTGGCCGCTTCGAACGCTTCTTCGGAAGCCCCTCGAAGTCCGCCAGGTCGATGCCGTTGTACGTGATGACCGAGTCG
>JAJYIS010000138.1:0-2189 GCA_021789945.1 Thermoplasmata archaeon
TCCGAGGCGGAAGCGACGTGCCATCCAGGAAATCGCGCACGGTTTCGATGAATCGCACTCGGTCCTCCCAGAGCGCGGCATGTGAGCAGTCCTCGAAAATGACAAGCTTCGAGCCGCGGATGCCGCGGTGAATGACCTCGGCGCATTTCGGCGTGCGGGCGTCATACTCCCCGGCGGTTACGAGGCAGGGAAGTCTGATTTCTGGAAGACGGGCCGTAATGTCCCATCCCTTGAGTCGGGAGGGAAGACCATCGTAGGGGTCGGACCATATCTCCCATGAGTACCAAGCGTCGTAGGGCCAGACACGCAGCCTGCAGATATGCCTTCGATTCCAGACGTCGAGAGCAGCGAGATACCTCGGGTTCTTGACGTCCCCCTTGTCCTCATACTTCGTGATCGTGTCCCGAATCCCTTTAGGCAAGTGGGAAAACATACGGTCCCATTCCGAATCGCCCAGCGACTTGCTCGCGAACGCGCTCGCGACCACGATGCTTCGCAAGCTCTTCGGGTACTTCAGGGCGGTATCCAGGGCCAATATTCCCCCGTAGCTGATTCCGAAAAGGTCGACCCTTCCGAGCTTCAGTGCCCTCCGGATGCCTTCCACCTCGTCCACCGCGCGACTCTGCGTGTAGTACTTGGCGCCCTTGGGCCGGTCAGACTTCCCGCATCCGAGATAGTCGTACATGACAACGCGATAGCCGAACTGGGCAAGGTCCGCCATCGGAAGAATCATGTCGTGGGTGCCGAAGGGGCCCCCGGCCAAGGCCAGCACGGTCCCCTTTTCGGATATTCCGAACGAGCGGTAGTAGAGCTTGAAGCCCAAGACCTTGACGTGTCCTTCGGACCGTTCCATATGCCAACTCCTCCGCGCTACGAATCACACTTCTTGGAGTTCTAGTTGTCCCTGGCTAATCCGTCGACTGCCGATGTCCTGGGCAGAAAATTCAAGTACTCAACGGGGGGATTCGGCAAACTACCTCGAGGGTGGTTCGAGGAGGAGAAGAAGAGGAATGAAGACCGTTGTGCAACTGAATCTGAGATTCAGGACTTCAAGAAACAAGCTTGTGAAACACTGGACGGAACACGCCCCAATCTTCGCTCCTGGCGGCGAAATAAAGGGACTTCTATGGAAGATCTGGCTTATGAATGAGGCCGAGAAATCTGCAGGTGGAATCTACCTGTTTAGAGACAAAGCCTCAGCAAAAGCGTACGTGAACGGAGACATCATTTCCGGGTTAAGGACATGCGATCTTTGTTCCGCTTATGACATCAAGATAAAGGTGTGGGACATACTGCCTGGACCGACGAAGATCAGTCGCGGTCCTGTGGGTTGAGTGTGCTCTTGCCTTCCCCCCACGGGCTTTTCCGAGGTGAGAAGTTCAGAGGAGCGGACCAGAGAAGAAGAGTGTCCCTGTCAGCATGATGGTGTCTGCATGAGTGATATTCTGATCTTCGACCACAACGAAATCATACATCTCAGGCGTGTAGGGCACGACAAAGAATCCGTAGCCATACTGAGCTGGCGAGCCTGAAGAGTAGACCCGCTCATCCATAAGTCCCCAGATTGAGAGATTGGCTGAGTAAAAGGTGGTCGTATGCCAGAAGAACTCGAATATACCAGAATGCTGGAATGCTACCCATCCATATGAGAAGGAGGTGTTGGCCTCGACAATATCCACGGCAGAGACGTCTATCGAGATGTTGATCTTCTGCGTCTTGCTCACCGAGACCGTGAAAAGGGCGCCCAGTATGACGGCATCAACGGCCACGAGGACGACGACAATAACGAAGATTCTTAGGAGCAGAGTCCAGCGTCGAGGCGACACGCGAATCTCCGGGGGCTGGTGTGGTGGCTGTCGCTCTAGTTCACTTCCTTCCCGATTGTTCGCAAGTTGTACAGATTCCTCAGCCATGATGTCTCCCCAGATAGGTTGAGGCTCTATGTTGGTTTTCGAGCTTGGCGCTTCATATTGATATGGCCTCGAATCGTCCTTCCTCCCCTTATGGATGTTATGCTGAAGTTGTCTCCTGTCTATAGCCAGAATAAGAGATTCAGAGGAGGCGCTGGCGACACTTCATCATAGAGGCTTTTCCGAATGGGAGCATTTCTCGTCCAGGCTCAGATGGCCCACAGCGGCGCGCTACTGGTAAGTACCATGACATCGGTATCAATGTCTGGGCAACGATGA
>JAJYIS010000138.1:2199-3923 GCA_021789945.1 Thermoplasmata archaeon
CGGGGATGGAGCTCAAGGCTGCTTCTTCGGCGCTCTCCTAGCGAACGCCGGCAACGACGTGACGTTCATAGCAAGGGGACAGACCCTGAACGCCCTGAGGACGAACGGACTGCACATCAAATCGCAGACCCTCGGCGAGATCGTGCTGCGACCGAATGCATTGGACCGACCTAGCGAGGTCGGCCCTGTCGATCTGATCATGTGCTGCGTGAAGACCTACGACCTCGACGACGCGGCGAAGCAGATGCTCCCCCTCGTGGGAAAAGACACTGTCATCGTGCCTATCCAGAACGGCGTGGATGCGGCTGATAGGATCGGGAAGACAGTCGGAATGGAGCATCTTCTCGGAGGAGTTTCCTGGGTGGGGGCAATGGCCGAGAAGCCAGGCGTCGTGGTGCATGGAGGCTCGGCGAGGCTGGTGTTCGGTGAGCTGAAAGGAGGGATTTCAGCCCGGGCGGAGAGAATCCGCAAGACACTCACAGAAGCCCGGATCGCTGCTGAACTCCATCAGAACATCCGCGAAGCATTGTGGGAGAAGCTGATCATGAACTCAGCCGCTGCTGGCGTCCTCTCCCTCACTAGACTGCCTGCAGGACCCGTTTTGGATTGCCCGGATACCAAGCAGCTTCTGCTCGACGCGATAAAGGAGAACTCGGAAGTGGCCAAGGCCTGCGGATTCGCTCTTCCCAGCAACTTCATCGACGCTGCCGAAAAGATGCTCGAAGGATATCCCAGATGGACCAGGCCATCGATGGAGGTCGATCTGATTGCAGGTCGCAGACTGGAGCTGGAGGCCCTGATCGGCACCATTATGCGATTGGGCAGAGAGAAGGGAGTGGAAACGCCCATCAACTCCACAATCTACAGGGCGCTGAAGCCTCATTTGAATGGCACGCCCTCGGCTTAAACGACCACTATCTGCTGCTGGCATCGGCATGCCCTTTCATCACAAATCGCCACTTCCTGGGCGAGTCATCCTCCATTTCTCTTATCTGCTATGGCGCCAGATGCCTTGATTCGCAAGTCTTCAAATATCAACAACTCCGATGACGGCTCCGCCCCGTTTCCCTTATTGGGTGATTCGAGACAGTCGTTTCGTGGAGGAGACTAGATGCAAGAAGCTCAGGGATTAGTGTGCAGGGATTCCATGAGCATTGACCCAAAGACGAATGGACATCCTGGCGCCGTGATGCGCGGTGGTTCAAGACGCACAACGCATGAGAGAGCCAGTCGATCTTGGAGGACTCGTATGTCTACCAAACAGGTCGCCTGCGCGGCCATGTTGGCCCTCATTGTGGTACTAGCGGTATTCACATTGACACAATCTCATCCCGCGCCTGAGCCAAGCAAGGAGGTACCAGTGAATGAGTTGGGTAGCATTGGAACAGTCAGTTGGACAAACATGACCCCGTCTAACGCGCCAGATCCTCTTGGCTTCAGCGCGTTTGCTTATGATCCTCCGTCGGACTCCGTCATTCTCTTCGGGGGGGCTGACGCAAACTTGAATTTCCGCAATGACACATGGTCGTATGACATTGGAGCTAACTCCTGGCTGAATCTCTCTCCCGCCGCGCACCCGGATCTGGCCCTGATGCCCGCGTACGCATACGACTCGGTCCATGAGAGAATGATAGTGTTTCCCCTCATCAACCTCACGGATTTTGTCCTCAATGAGACATGGTCATATGATTCCTCTGCCAACAATTGGAGCAACCTTACCGCCG
>JAJYIS010000139.1 GCA_021789945.1 Thermoplasmata archaeon
CCATGAGAAGGCCGCCAGGATCATGAGAGAGCACGTCGTCGCCCCCCTGCCGGAAGGCGTGGCCGGGGAGTTCGACTCGATCGTCCGCCAGGCGGACAAGGACATCAAGTCCCACGGGCTCAACTGACGCCCTGGGCGGGCCTGCGCGGCCTGTCGAGCAAAGCGCATGACTAGGGAGTGACCCAGGATTGATTCCCCTTGAGCTGATCAGAGAGTTCGAGACGCAGATGAGGGACCTGAGGATAGGCGGGACCTCGTTCAGGAGGGCCCAGAAGCTCGAGAGGCGGCTCGGCATCAGGAGGCTGCATCTCAAGATGGAAGGGGACAACCCCTCGGGCACCCACAAGGACAGGGCCGCCCTGGTCCACGCCCTGGACGCCCGCAAGAACGGCCTCACGACGCTGACCGCCGTGAGCTGCGGGAACTACGGGGCCGCGCTCGCGTACGTCGCCGAGAAGCTGGACATGGGTTGCAAGATATACATCCCGAGCGAGTTCGCCGCCCCGAGGAGGCGCGAGATCGAGCGGCACGGTGCGACGGTCGTCGACGTGGCCGGGAACTACGAGGCCGCCAACCAGGCGTCGGCGAAGGATGCCGTCAGGAACGGATGGTACAACGCCAACCCGGGCGGAGAACACAAGGATCTCGGGATCTTCGCGTATACCTACATCGCGAAGGAGATAGCGCAGAGCTTGGGCAGACCGCCCGACTGGGTCTCCGTGCCCGTGGGGAACGGCACGCTCATGGGCGGGGTCTGGCAGGGGTTCAGGGCGATGAGCATGAAGCCCAGGATGCTCGGCGTCTCGAACAACAACTCTGCCATCCATGGCCTCGTGCTGGGGGAGAAGGCCCAGGTGGACGTCCCGAACCTCGAGACGACCGAGATAAACGAGCCGCTCTCTGGCAACTTCCTGCTGGATCCCGAGGAGGTATTATCGGCGGTCATCGACTCGAACGGGTCCGCCCAGGAGGTCCCCGACAGGGACCTCGAGTCCGCCGCAGAGGTCATCCTGAAGGAGGAGGGGCTCGACGTCCTCCCTGCGGCTGCGGGCTCTGTCTGGGGCATCACGAGGCTGGACTCAAGGAACCATGTGTTCGTCGCCGTCGTGACGGCCAAGGGTCACTTCGGATAGATGGCACCCGTCCGATGCCCAAATGTGCGCATCATGGATGACCGAAGGTCCATATCGGCCAAGATTTTAATATCGGCTCGGCAATTGCCAGCCCGATGTGCGTGTCCGCTGGCCAGAGCCGTTTGGTGCTTGTTCTCGGGACCCTAGAGGTCCTCATCGACCTGCGGACTCTCAGCCCGTGATGGACGTGCAACGGTTTGCATCTGTCCGTTACGGGCGATCATCGGGAGAATGAGAGAAATGAAGGGAGCGAGAGCCGTCGTTGAGCTGCTGAGACAGCAGAACGTGGACATCATGTTCGGCATTCCAGGCGGAGTGCTGCTCTCGTTCTACAACGAGCTAGAGCAGTCGGACATAAGACACATCCTCCCGAGGCACGAGCAGTGCGCCGGCCACATGGCCGACGGATACGCCCGGGTGTCGAAGAAGCCTGGCGTGTGCATCGCGACCTCCGGGCCGGGTGCGACGAACCTCGTGACGGGCGTCGCGACGGCGTTCATGGACTCGTCCCCGGTGATCGCGCTCACGGGCCAGGTGGCGACCGGCGTGCTCGGGAACGACGCCTTCCAAGAGGCCGACGCGTTCAGCCTCATGATGCCGGTGACGAAGCACAATTTCAGGATAACCGACCCGAAGCTGCTTCCGGAGACCATCCGGAAGGCGTTCCTCATAGCGACCACGGGAAGGTACGGTCCGGTCCATGTGGACATCCCCGTGGACATGTTCACATCCGACATATCCGACGAGGAGATGGCCAAGGAGGTCAAGATCCCGAAGCCCAAGAAGAACCTCTCGGGGCTCCTGGACGCCATCAAGCTTCTCGAGAAGGCGGAGAGGCCGACGATCATGGTCGGCGGGGGGGTCGCGTGGTCCCGCGCTGGCCCCGAGATCATGCGGCTGGCCGAGCTGCTCATGGCGCCCGTCGTCACCACTCTCATGGCGAAGGGGTCCGTGCCCGAGAACCATCCGCTCGTGCTGGGCGTGTGCGGCATGCACGGGCGTCAGGTCGCGAACTACGCCCTGAACAACTGCGATGTGCTCCTGGCGATAGGCACGAGGTTCAGCGACCGGGTCACGGGGAAGCTCAGCGAGTTCGGGACGAAGACGAAGGTCGTCCATGTGGACATCGACTCCTCGGAGATCGGCAAGAACGTCAAGGGACGGGTGGGCCTGGTGGGCGACGCGTGGACGGTCGTCAACGCGCTCATAGCCGGGCTGCAGAGGAGGACGAAGTCCGCGACCTGGAGGGACCGGATGATGGAGCTCAACAGGGAGTGCTCGTGCGACTACGACCTCAGGTCCGACCCGATCAAGCCCCAGAAGGTCATATTCGAGTTGTCGAAGAACCTCCCAGACGACGCAATCGTCACCACGGAGGTTGGCCAGAACCAGATGTGGGCGGCGCACTTCTACAAATGCTACGGCAAGCGGATGTTCATCACCTCGGGCGGCCTGGGGACGATGGGGTTCGGGTTCCCGGCGGCCCTGGGAGCGAAGCTGGCCAGACCGGAGAGCGTCGTAGCGGACATAGCCGGCGACGGCAGCCTCCAGATGGTCTCCCACGAGTTCGCCACGGCCGTCGAGAACGACATCCCAGTCATAGTCTGCCTGCTCAACAACGGCTGGCTGGGCATGGTGAAGCAGTGGCAGAAGCTGTTCTACGAGTCGAGGTACATCGCAACGAAGTTCGGCGGCACCCCCGACTTCGTGAAGCTCGCGGAGGCCTACGGGGCCGATGCCATCAAGGTGGAGAGGCACTCGGAGGTGGCGGAGGCGATCAAGAGGGGCGTGAAGTCGGACGTCCCCATACTGCTCGACTTCGTCATAGACCCGGAGGAGGACGTTCTGCCGATGACCCCTCCTGGGAAGACGAGCGCGGACTGCATAAGGGGCAGGTGCCAGTGGAAGGGCGAGGTGGTGTAGGTGGAAGTGATGATGCTGCTGGTCTACGACCAGCCGGGCGTGATGCAGCGTGTCATGGGCGAGTTCAACAGAAAGCGCATAAACGTCGAGACCATCGTGGTCGGGAAGTGCGAGATGCCCGAGAGGGCCCGGATAGTCCTCGCGATCGAGGACAGGGAGAAGGCCCTGGGCGTCTTGGAGCACCTGCGCGCGCTCCACGAGGTGATCGAGGCCGACCTGGTGGACCATTCGAGGCACGAGGCCTATGCGCTGATCCAGAGCAAGGAAGGGCTCTGCAGGGTGACCGGCTCGGTCGAGGAGGTCGACTCGATTGTCACCAAGAGCAAACCCGAGAAGTACGTGCAGACGATGAACGCGATATGAGCATTTGGAGCTGGTTTGGATGGCGAAGATATACTACAACAAGGACGCGGACCTCAAGACGCTCAAGGGAAAGAAGGTCGCGGTGATAGGCTACGGAATACAGGGAAGGGCGCAGTCCCTGAACCTGAGGGACAGCGGAGTGGACGTGGTCCTCGGGCTCAACCTGAAGGACGAGACCTGGAAGAGGGCGAAGGCCGACAAGATGAAGATAAAGAGCATCCCCGACGCGGTCCGCGAGGCCGATGTCGTCATGATGCTCATACCGGACGAGGTCCAGAAGAAGGTCTACGACGCCGACGTGGGACCATACCTCAGGAAGGGCATGACGCTCGACTTCGCCCACGGGTTCAACATCCACTTCAAGAGGATAGTCCCGCCGAAGGACATCGACAGATC
>JAJYIS010000001.1 GCA_021789945.1 Thermoplasmata archaeon
CGACACAGGACAGGTGTACTACCAATTCACGACGCCGGCGAGGCCTCCGACAGCGCCCGCGAGCGACGAGTGGCCGATGTATCAGAACAATCCGTCGAGACAGGGGTACTCTCCGAGCCCGTTCTCGCCGCCTCTCACAGAGATGTGGTCCGGCCTGGACAGCTTCGAAGTGCTCTGGACCAGCCCTGTCCTGTCGGAAGGGGTGCTCTACACGACGGCCGCCGACGGGACCATCACCGCGAGGGACCCGTACTCCGGCTTTGTCATCTGGCACCGGCAGCTGGGCTCCCCCTACTACTACACATGCACGCCCGTGGCCGACAACGGCGTCGTCTATGTGTCCTTCACGAGCGAGGCCGCCAACTACACGGAGCTGTTCTACATCTACGCCCTTGACGCGCTGACGGGGGACACGATTTGGTCAGTCGGTCCCGAGACGGGACTCCAATTCAGCGCCAGGACCGCGCTCCTGCTGGCCGATGGCATGCTGTTCGACTCCGCCTGGAACAACCAAGTGTGTGCGCTCGACATGACCGACGGCTCGGTCGTCTGGTCCACCCCGACATCCGATGTCCCCCTCGCGGGAGGAGCTCTCGGCATGGGGGCGGTGTTCTACTCGCTCTACGACGGCTCGGTCGTCGCCCTGGACGAGTTCACGGGCAGCCTGCTCTGGCAGACAGGTCTGGACTACTTGGCGGTGGGTCCGCCGCTCTACGCGGACGGATGCGTGTTCATCGGTTCGGAGTATGGCACGATGTACTGCATCGATGCGGCCACGGGAGAGGTCGTTTGGCAGACGGGCGGGTTCGACGCGATCGACTTCGGCACGCCGGCCTTCGACGGGTCCAGCATATACTTCGGCACGTTCCCAGGCGACTTCGTCTCCATGGACGCGGCGTCCGGGGAGGTGCTGTGGAGGACATCCACCCAGGAGTACTTCTCAAGCTCGGTGGCCTACGCCAACGGATACGTGTATGGCGCGAGCTACTACGGCACCCTCTATGTCCTTGACGCCTTCGACGGCTCGGTCGTCGAAACGATTCCGCTGAACAACAGCTCAATCTCGCCTCTCGCAGTATCCGACGGCTGGATATGGGTCGAGGACTACGGCGGCGGCATATACGCGTTCGCGGGATCGCTGCCCGTCAGCGTCATCGTGACGCCTTCCAGGAACACGAGCGATGCGGCTCCGCCCATGGCCATCAACTACTGGATGAATGTGACCAACACGGGATCCTCAGGCTCGGACACCTTCGAGGTCACGACCGCGACCGGAGCGCACGGATGGCCCGTGGCCATGTTCGAGCGCGACGGGGCGACTCCGCTGACGGACTCCGACGGTGACGGCATGCCCGACACGGGTCCTCTCGCGACCAACGAGTCCGTGTTCGTGATCGCGCGCGTGACGGTGCCCTCGGGGGCGACCGCAGGAGACGTCGAGACATCAGCGGTCGACTTCACCTCCAGCAACGACGCCAACGTCTCGAGGTCCTCGATACTCGTCACCACCGTCCCGGCTCCTGGGGTCGACATCGGCCCGAGGAGCTATCTGCCGCTGAAGCCCGGCGATGTCGGGAAGGCGACTTTGAATGTGAAGAATGCTGGCGGGTTCCCTGACACCATCGAGGTCTCCGCCAGCTCATCCAACGGATGGACGGTCTCGCTGTTCGAATCGGACGGGACCACGCCGCTGCCGGACACGGACTCCGACGGGGTGCCCGACACAGGACTCCTCCAGGGACTGGAGTCCTTGGAGATAGTGGTCTCCGTCCAGGTGCCACTCACCGCACCGCAGGGCACGACCGACAGGACCACCGTGATCGGCACTTCGACGAAGGATCCGTCGGCCAATGGCACCGCGACGGTCGTGATAGAGATCGTCCCTCCCCCGAGTGACGAGTGGCCGACATTCCACAACGATGTCGCCAGGAAGGGCGTCTCGCCGAGCGTGTTCTCGCCACCGCTGACCGAGCAGTGGGTCTCGCCGTGGGTCTCGGGCTCGACATACGGGGGCGTTGTCATGGCCGACGGCAGGGTGTTCATCAACAACATCGACGGGTATGCCAGGGCCTTCGACGCATTCACCGGCGACCAGCTCTGGGCGACGCAGCTGGGAGGATCGTACTACGGCACGAGCACACCGATAGCCAACAGCGGGATTGTCTACGTCGTCTTCGGGAACTACGATGGCGGGTGGCTCTATGCTCTGGAGGCGAGCAGCGGCGCCGTCCTGTGGTCCATCGGACCGAACGAAGGCCTCTACTTCTCGACCTGGGCGAAAAACGCGTTGACGGGGGACACCCTCTTCGCGACGCTCGGCACAGGTGATGTCTGCGCGATTGACGCGACAACCGGTGAGCTGAGGTGGACCGCCCCGGCTAGCGCACACTGGTATGACGGCTTCGCGGCAGGCGCCGGCATGCTCTTCGGATGCACCGACTACATGGATGTCTTTGCCATGGACGAGCTCACGGGCGACGTGCTATGGCAGACGACGCTAGATTCCTCGATCTATTCCACGCCCCTCTTCGCCCAGGGGGTGGTCTACGTCGGCACCGTCTCGGGAACGATGTACGCGCTCGACGCCGTATCCGGGGCTGAGATATGGTCGACCAGAGGCCTCGGGGAGGTCTACTACTCGACGCCCGCATACCACGACGGCATCATCTACTTCGGGACCGACTCCGGGGTATTTTACGCGCTCGATGCTGACACTGGGTCGACCGTCTGGTCGACTTACATGGGCTGGTACATCGAGTCCTCGCCGGCGTACGCGAACGGCTACCTCTACTTCACGGAATGGGACGGGTACCTGTGCGTGCTCGATGCCGAGACCGGAGGTATCGTCGAGTGGCACGACCTCGGATCGTCAAGCAGCTCGGACCCGGCAGTCTCGAGCGGATGGGTCTGGGTCTCCGACGACCTCGGCAGGGTGCACGGCTTCAAGGGACTGATACCCGTGGGCCTGATCGTCGAACCCCTGCAGCAGAGCCGCGAGGTGACGCCTTCGGAGGTCGTGGACTACACGCTCGATGTCACCAACATCGGCACCCTGCAGTCTGACATATTCGAGATAAACCTGTCCACGGGGACCAACGGATGGCAGGTCGGACTGTTCAAGTCGGACGGCACCACCCCGCTCACGGACACCGACAGCGACGGGACCGTCGATACTGGAAGGATGTTCAGCCAGGAGACGCAGCAGATCATCGTCCGCGTCACCGTGCCCTCCGACGCTCCCGCAGGAGCCGTCGAGCAAACGTCCATGACATTCACGTCTGACAACAACGCGTCCATATCGGCGACCGCGGTGGTGACCACGACCGTGCCGCCTCCCGGGGTGACCATCGGTCCGTCCGTGTACGTCCCAGCAAGCCCAGGAACGGCTTCACGGACGACGATGACCGTCAGGAACACCGGAGGGATGAGCGACACTTTCGACGTGGTCGCGGCCTCATCCAGCGGCTGGCTGGTCGAACTCTTTGGGCCGGACGGAGTGACCCCGCTGAACGACTCCAACAGCGACGGGATCGTAGACACCGGCCTCGTAGCGGGCCTCTCGAGCAGGACTGTCGTCGTCGAAGTCCAGGTGCCGGCAGGCGCACCTTGGGGAGCCTTCGACGTGACGACCGTCGTCGCGATCTCAACGCAGGACCCGAGCGCATGGGATTCTGCGGACATCTCAATCGAGCTCGTGACCCCGCCAAGCAAGGAATGGCCGACCTACATGAACAACAACGCCAGGCATGGAAGGTCTGAGAGCCTCATATCCCCGCCGCTGAACACGATGTGGTATGTGCAATCGTATGTCGGGAGCTACCGGTCAAGCCCGATAGTGGACAACGGCATGGTGTTCTCGGCCACGAACGACGGCTGCCTGAGGGCGAGAGACCCGACCTCAGGCGCCCTGATTTGGGAGCGCGCGCTCGGAAGCTACGGGAGCTACACGGGCACACCTGCCGCTTACGACGGCAAGGTGTTCGCCACGTTCTCGGTCGACTACACGGGCTACTTGTACGCCCTGGACGAGCTCACCGGAGCCACCGTCTGGTCGCTCGGGCCTGAGACGGGCTTGGACTTCAACGAGCTCGACTTCATGGCGGTCGACCAGGGAGTAGTCTTCGGGACCTCCTGGGGCGGCGAGATCTATGCCATCGACGCCACGAATGGCAGTGTCATATGGACCTGCGATACGTGGGACACCGTCTACGGCGGGCCGACCGTGGCCGCCGGCATGGTGTTCGTGTCCGGGTCGTCGGGGACCATGTACGCAATCGACGAGGTCACGGGCAGCCTTCTGTGGTCGGTCATATTGGACGGCCAGACCTTCTCGGCCCCGGTGTTCGCGCGGTCCTTGGTGTACATTGGCACCGTATCAGGCACGCTCTACGCCCTCGACTGGCAGACGGGGTCGACCGTGTGGACCTGCACCGGCCTCAGCATGATATACACGGCCTCGCCGGTCTACGACGGGGTCAACCTCTACATCGGCGGCGGGAGCACGTACTATGCGATCGACGCGCAGACGGGGCAGAAGGTGTGGTCGGCGAACACCGGCACGTGGATAGGCAGCTCGCTGGCGTACGCGAACGGGTACCTGTACGGGACCACCATGGACGGCCTGTTCAGGGCCATAGACGCGTCCACGGGAGCAGTGGCCTGGGGTTACTACCTCAACACTTCGTCCGCATCCGCACCCGCGATCGCGGGCAATTGGATCTTCATCGAGGGCGGGGACGGGTCCTTGTACGCCTTCGTTGGCTCGATGCCATATGCACTGACAGTCTCGCCCGCATATCAGTCCGAGCAGGGGCTCCCGACCACGGCGGTCGACTACGAGGTCGCGGTCACGGACATCGGGTACGAAGGGACCGACACATACGAAGCGGCCGCCATCCTCGGGGCCCTCGGCTGGAGCGTCGAGCTGCTCGCGGCCGACCATGTCACCCCGCTTCCCGACACGGACGGGGACGGAGTCCCGGACACCGGCCCGCTGGCGTACGGCGAGGATGTCACCGTGGTGATCCGAGTCCACATCCCAGCGACCATAAACGCCTCGGACGCCGAGCTGTCCATCGTCAGGTTCACATCCAGCATGGACCCGAGCGTGTACGCAGACGCCACGGTGCTCACGACGCTGCCTCCGCCCGGATGCCAGATCGGGCCCAGGGCATACTTCGCCCTCAGTCCGGGGGACACGGCAAGGGCGTGGATGAACGTAACGAACATCGGGCCGACACCTGACATATTCGAGCTCACCACGACTTCCATGACCGGCTGGCCGACCGAGCTGCTCCAGCAGGACGGGGTTTCGCCTGTCCCCGACACTGACGGTGATGGGCTACCTGACACTGGCACCCTCGCGAGCGGGGAGTCGTACCAGCTCATCGTTGAGGTGCAGGTACCTCCGGACGCGCCATCGAACGCGCTCGATGTGATCACGGTCATGGCGATGTCATCTCTCGACCCGAACGGCTCTGACACCGCGGCGGTCGTGATCGAGCTCGGGACATCGGTCAGCGAGGACTGGCCGACATTCCACCACGACAACCAGAGGACCGGCGTCAGCCCGATGCAGCTCGAGCTCCCAATCAAGACCATGTGGACGGCGAATCCGGGGAGCAGCTCGATAGGCTACTACGGACCCATAATCGACAACGGCAAGGTCATCGCGACGGACTACGACGGATGGATATACTGCTTCGACTCCCAGACCGGGGACATGCTATGGCAGAGGCAGTACGGCGACAGCGCTAACCCCGCGGGGTGCACCCCCGCAGCTGCGTACGGGATGGTCTACGCGGCCTTCAGCGTCTGGAACGGGATCTCGTACCAGGTCACGATGCAGTGCTTGGACGAGGAGACGGGCGACAGCATCTGGAGCTGGACGACTTCGAACCCGTTCAATGCTGTGGCCGAGACCACCCCGGCCGTAGCGGCAGGACTGGTGTTCTGGAGCGACGGCGTAGGAGGCACCGTGTACGCGAACGACGCCATCACGGGAGACCTCGTATGGACCTACGGCCTGCCCAATGGAGCCTGGACCGAAGGAGGGCCCACGTACTGGGGCGGAAATGTATATGTCGCGACTTGGAACGGGGACGTGGTGGCGCTCGACGGGCTCGATGGCAGCGTGTTGTGGCAGGTGAACACGGAAGGATACGCCCCTGTGTACTCGCCCGTCACCGTGGTCGAGGGCGTGGTCTATGTCTCCACCGACGACGGATACGTGCACGCGCTCGACGCGTTCACGGGTGCGACAATCTGGACCTCGTCTGACCTCGACGGAGAGGTATGGTATCAGGCGCCGACCGTGGCGGACGGGCTGGTGTTCGTAGGAACAATCCCAGCATGGAACGGCTCCTACACCAACGTCTTCGCACTTGACGCAGGCACCGGCGAGACCGTCTGGTCCACCGTGATCATGGCGCCTCTGTACTCCTCGGCCGCGTACAACAATGGCTCGCTGTTCCTGCCGTGCGACGACGGGAACATGTACATCCTCGACGGACCGACCGGGACCATCGTCCAGGTGGTGGCGTTCAGCCAAGGCGCATGGGCCACCGGAGTGGCGATCGCTGACGGGATAGCGGTGCTGGGGAGCCAGTTCGGGCTCATAACGGCGTACTCGTTCGTCGGCATCGGCGTGCCCACGTCCTTGGAGATCACGCCCGCTGATGCGGCCATCGGCGTCCTGCAGTCAGAGACCTTCCAAGCGACCGTCTACGATGCGATGCACCACGCGCTCCCGAAGGAAACCATCAACTGGTCGACCGAGACCGGCCTTGGGACACTCGTGGTCACGAGCCCGACCGGCGCGTCCGCGGAATATGTCGCGGGGCCAGTCGCGGGCTCGGACATGATAACCGTCACTTCGTGCAACCTCACGGCCACCGCGACTGTCGAGATTCTGGCAGGCGATATATACAGCGTGAGCGTCACGCCGGCTGAGACATCGGTCGTCGCGGGCGGAAGCGTGCAGTTCGTCGCGTCAGCCTACGACCGATGGGGCAACCCGGTCGCGGACGCGGCCTTCCAGTGGGGGGCTTCAGCCAGCCTTGGGGCCATCGACGGGAGCGGCCTGCTGACGGCCTCGACCTCGGTGTCCTCCGGGACGGTGACGGCGGTCTACAACGGCGTGCAGGGCATAGCGCACGTGGACATAGTCCCAGGACCGCTGGACCACCTAGTCGCGACACCCGGCTCTCTGACGATCGCTGCGGGTGGGGCGACCACGCTCTCGGTAGTTGGCTACGACCAGTACGGGAACGCCCTGAGCGGGCTCGAATTCTCGTGGAGCGCGACCTCGGGGGCGATATCACCGATAGGCGATACCTCTGCGGCCCAGTTCACGGCGCCCACGGTTTCCGGCTCGGCGACGATCACGGCATCGTCAGGGCCGAAGCTCGTGACGGCCGCTGTGACTGTCAACCCCGGAGAGCTCGCCTCGCTGACCATCAGCCCATCCGACACGAGTGTCGTCGCCGGAGGCTCGACGACTTTCACGGCCGCGGGCTCCGACATCTACGGCAACGCCATAACCGGGCTGACACTCGCGTGGTCCGCGAGCCCGGCGATCGGTACGATCTCGCAGTCGGGAACGCTGACGGCGTCGACGAGCCTCGCGACGGGCACGGTCACGGTGACCTCGAGAGGGGTGTCTTCCACGACGAAGGTTTCGGTCGTCCCAGGGCCTCTGGCGTCCGTGGTGGTCAGCCCGTCCCCGGCCACAGCCTCGGCAGGAGCGTCCCTGGTGATGACCGCGCTCGGCCTCGACCAGTACGGCAACCAGATCCCCGGCCTGAGCTTCTCATGGGCCGGATCCGCAGGGACCATAGTTCCGGCCGACCTCAACGGAACCTACGCCCAGTTCACGGCACCGTCTTCGGTCGGCCAGGCCGTGATAACGGCCACGGCCGGAGGAGTGTCCGGGTCGAGCACGGTGACCGTCGTCCACGGGCCGCTCGCGAGCCTGACCGTCCTTCCAGCCGACAGGACAGTCGCCGCCGGCGGAACTGCGAGCTTCGCCGCCGTCGGCAGCGACGCCTACGGGAACGTGATATCCGGCCTGACCGTGACTTGGTCCACGAACGGCGGCACGATCGCAACGAACGGCACGCTGACCGCTCCCACGGCCGTCGGGCACTGCACGGTGACGGCGACCGTCGGTTCCTTCACCGCCTCGGCCAACGTGACGATAGTCGCAGGGGCGCTCGACCATCTCGAGCTCTCCGAGACATCGCTCGCGCTCAAGACGGGAGACGGAGCCGGCCTGGAGGTCAAGGCGTTCGACAAGTACGGGAACGAGATATCCGGCCTGACCTTCGCCTGGTCGACGACAATCGGGTATGTGCACCCGTCCGCGGACGGACAAGCGGCCGCGTTCGCCTCGGGCGAGCAGGGAGGCAACGGGACCATCACGGTGACCTCGGGCGGGCAGAGCGTCAGCGCGAGCGTGGATGTGAGCGAGAGCTCGATCCCGCTCGCCAGACAGCTCGCGCAGCCGCTCGGCCTGACGTTCATCGCGATCGCGGCCGTGCTGGCGCTGCTGCTGGCGTTCGTGGTGCTCAGAGCCCGCAGGAGCTAGGCGGGCGACGAGCCTCGGAGCCGCAAACAGGGGGCCCGGGACGGCCCCCGACCTCACCATTTTCTTTTCCAGGTACCTTTCATCCCGGAGCTTGAGCAGGCGCGGCCTTCTCCCGCTCCCTCACGAAGGTCGTCACGAGCGAGAGCGTGAACAGGCCGAGGCCGCCGGAAACGAAGAACGGGACCATGGTGCCGTCGATGACTGGCAGCCCAAGGTTCCTCCCGTAGTACACGTCCAGCAGGAACCCTCCCACTGGGGCGCCCAGCACTGAGCCGAAGTTGGAGATGGACTCGAGCATCCCTATCAGCCGCCCCCTCACCTGCTCAGGCACGGTGTCCGCCTGTAGCGCCCTCATGGCCGGGCTCGCGACCTGGAAGGCCATGCTCCGAAGGGACATGAACACCACCACGAGCCACAGGGTCCATCCGAACGGTATCAACATCACGCCCGTGTACGAGAAGAAGCTGCCCACCATGAACACCTTCTTCCTGCCGACGCGGTCGGACATCCTTCCAGAAGGGATCGCGATGAGCGCTCCGAGGCCCATGGCGACCCCGATGACTATCGCGACCACGTCAGCCTGCAGGTACGGGAACCGCTCCGGGAGGTAGAACGCCATGAGCGGCCCTATGCTCGAGAACGCGAAGCCCTCCATGAACGCGTTCGAGTATAGCACCCTCAGGTTCACGATCCCCTGATGGTCCATGCCGTCAGGGTGGAAGAGCTTCCTGAAAGACACCTTGGGCCTGCTCTCGAGAGGCGCTTTCGCGTCCGTCACGTTGATCCATACGAGCAGGGCTCCCACGAGGGAGATCATCGCGGTGAAGTAGAAGGGGAGCCTGAAGCTGTCGAGCTCGGAGAGGCCCAGGTAGGTGCTGGCGACGAAGAATATGCCACCGCCTACGAACGGCCCGATGACCATGCCGATGTTCGATGCCATCACGACCCTGCCGATAGACTCCCCGCGCTTGGTCGTCGGGCATGAGTCTATTATGAGCGCCTCGCTCACGGGCCAGACCATCGCGCTCGCTACCCCCTGAAGCCCCCGCACGAGGATCAGCCCGGCCCATGAGCTGGGGACCACGAAGAGGACCGCGAGAATGGAGTACAGGAACCCGCCTATGAGTATCAGCTTCTTCCTACCGACCCTGTCCGAGAGGTTGCCGAACGGAGCTGCCAGGAGGGCCCTCGTGAGCACGAACGACGAGAACAGGATGCCCACCTCGAGCGCCCCTCCCCCGAGCAGCTCGACGTACTGCGGGAACAGCGGCATGATAAGCCCGAAGCCGAGGCTGACTATCATGTCCAGGGCAGCGAGGTAGTTCACGTTCCTCCTGGCCTGTTTCTCGCTGAGCGCGCACGAACTCAATCGCATCTTCCTCGAGCCGGCAGGTCACCCGAAGAGGTCGACCCCGGCACGCATGTTCTTCAGTATGAGAGGGACGAGGGCCTTGTTGGTCGCCCTGAGGCCGCAGTCCGGGTGAGCGTACGCTATGTTGTCGCGGCCTATCCGGCCCGAGAGCTTCCCGAGTATCGACGCGACGTCCTCTGGGGTGCCGACCTCGGCCTCGGACATAGGGGTGACGGAGATGCAGCCGGCGCCGAGCTTCTTGCCGTTCACCTCGAAGGTGTTCGGCATGTGCTCGATATTCGGCCTCTCGATCCTCCCCGCGAACCCGAAGCTGAGGACCGAGACGTTCTCGAGGGCCAGCAGATGGTCGACGAGCCCGGGCCTGCCCACGAACCCGCAGACATGGACGCTGGTCCTGTCCCGCGGGAGGCCGTCGGCAATCTGGTCCAGCAGCTCGACCCTGGCCTTCACGTCCCTATACCCCTGGGACAGGAATGGCTCGTCGATCTGGACGTAGGCGCCCCTGTCAGCGAGGGCCTTCGCGACCGGCGCGAGCGCGGCCGCGATGTCCCTGTACAGCTCGAAGTCCATGATGTTCCTATAGTGCGACTCGATCTTCCTCGACCCGCAGGTCATGCCGAGCGTGGTCGGGCCCGTGATGGCGATCTTGACCCTGAGGTCCGGGTGCTTCGACCTGATGTACTCGAGGTCCTTGACCTTCGAGAACGACTCCGGACCATCCCTGAGGGACACCTTGCCCAGGACCACCGGTGCGCCGCCCTCGAACCCCAGCCCCTCGAACGATTCCGCGAAGTACGAGACCATATCGGTCCTCTGCTCCCCGTCCGTGAGCAGGTCGAGCCCGTGCTCCCGCTGGTATGCCAGCGCCTTGTCTATCGACTCGTGGAGGTCAGGCACGAACCTCGCGAGGCTGCCGATCGTAGTGGTCTCGAGGATTGCCATGTCCGGGGGAAGGTATCCCAGGCGCCTAATTAGGCTTTTCGAGCAGGCGACTGAAAAGTGTTATCGTCAGCCAGCGCGCTGAGGGTCGCCGTGAAGCTCATCGTCACATCGGCCGAGGACCCGGCGTCCATGAACATCAGGGCGAGGCTGCTGGAGAGGCCAGGGTGGACTGAGCGTGGCGCCTTCAACGGCCATCCAGTGCTCGCCAAGGACGACTTCCGGATGGTCCAGGTCGACAGGATCCATCTCGAAGAGGACTTCGTTGACGACCGTGCGGCATCGGCCTTGGGCGAGAAGGTCGAGGCGGTCATTTTCGCGTCCAGGCACAGGGCGGAGTCGAGGATACCCACCCTGACAGTGCATCCGATCGGCAACTACTCGGCCGCGGAGTTCGGCGGAAGGCCCGGCACGCTGTGCAGAGCCGCGCCGCAGCTGATGACCTCCGCGCTGAGGAACCTGGCCGCGAACGCGAAGGGCCTGGACTTCGATGTGTCGTTCGAGACAACGCACCACGGGCCCGCGCTCAGCTCCCCGGCGTTCTTCATCGAGATCGGGAGCTACGAGGAGCTCTGGGGAAGGGAGGACGCCGCGAACGCCATCGCCGATTCGATCCTCGCGGTCAAGGACGAAAGCCATCCCGTGATCGTCTGTGTCGGCGGAGGCCACTACGCGCCCAGGTTCACGGAGGTGGCGCTCTCGCACAAGGTGGCGATTGGGCACATGGCGGCCAACTACGCGCTCGATTCGCTGGACGCCGGCATGATCGACCAGATGGCGCAGAGGAGCGAAGGGGCGAAGAAGGTCTACTTCCACAAGAAGGGCATGCCGAAGCCGGCGTACAGGACCCTGCGCGAGCGGTTCGCAGAGCGGGGGGTCGCGGAGTTGAGCAGCTCGGACCTCGAGCCGCTCTGAACGGTCACTGGACCTGCGTGCCTCGGAAAGCCTTCCCCTCGAGCGCGTCCCTGAGATTCGGAAGGTCTCTGCCGTCGACGATCGAGAGCACGATCCTGGACCTGGCGAGGACGCGCGCGCCGACGGAGTCGAAGACGGTGCTCGGACCTGCGCCTGAGGGCGTCCTGCTCACCAGCGTGATGAGCTCATCATGGGACATCCTCGGGATGAGCCTCGCGTTCGGGCTCTTCTTCGGGTCCTCGGTGTACGCGCCGTTGACGGACGTGGCGTTGACCAGTCTCTTCGCCTTCGCGCGCTCGGCGAGCAGCGCAGAGACCGCGTCGGTCGTTATGCCAGGGCTCACGCCGCCCATGACGACGATGGGATGGGTGGCAGCCGCGTGCATGGCGTCCTCGTAGTTCTTCGGAGGCGCATGGAAGGCCTTCCCGCCCAGCGCAAGGATGAGCAGACGCGCGTTCAGGCGCGTTACCTCGATCCCCATCTCGTCGAGGTAGCTCTCGTCCGCGCCGAGCTCCCTGCCGGCCTTGATGTAGTTCCGCGCGACCTTGCCGCCGCCCGTGACTACGAAGAGCTTGTACTTCCCGGAGAGGTCGAGAAGAACCTTGGCGACGGCCCGCAAGTAATCGGTGTCGGGACCATCATCCTTTATCAGGACCGACCCACCCAGCGACAGAGCCACTGTTTCCATAGTGGTCAACCTTTATAATGGCGAAGCCTCTAACCCGTACAAAAAGCTTCGGACACGTTTCCAGATGACCGAACTGACAGATCTGCAGAAGTACGAGTTCCGCAGGAGCCTCGAGGAGGTAAGGAAGCTCTCGGGAAGAGGCACGGAACTCATCTCCCTCTATGTGCCCCCTTCGAGACAGATATCCGATGTCGCGAACTACCTCCGCAGCGAGTACTCTCAATCGTCGAACATCAAGTCGACGAGCACGAGGAAGAACGTGCAGTCGGCGATCTCGTCGATCCTGTCGAGGCTGAAGAACTTCAAGCAGCCCCCGGAGAACGGCCTCGTGTTCTTCGTCGGCCACAGGTCCGTCGGGGCCGACCAGACCGACATGGTCCAGTTCGTGCTCGAGCCCCCGGACCCCGTGCCCACGTTCATCTACAGGTGCGACTCGCAGTTCTTCACGGAGCCCATCGAGGGCATGCTCGAGACCAAGGAGAGGTACGGGCTCATAGTCATAGACAGGAGCGAGGCAACCATCGGGATCCTCGACGGCAAGCGCATCGTCCCGGTCAAGAACCTGCAGTCGCTCGTGCCGAGCAAGCACGGCAGGGGCGGTCAGTCGGCCCGCAGGTTCGAGAGGCTCATCGAGATCGCGGCCCACGAGTACTACAAGAAGGTCGCCGACATCGCGAACGAGGCGTTCATGTCCCAGAAGGACTTCAAGGGCGTGCTCGTCGGAGGGCCGGGACCTACGAAGGAGTTCTTCGTGAAGAGCGAGTACCTGCACTACGAGCTCCAGAAGAAGATCGTGGACACCTTCGACACCGGTTACACGGACGAGTACGGGCTCAAGGAGCTCGTCGAGAAGGCCAGGGACTCCCTGAAGGACCTTGACCTCATGCGCGAGAAGGCCCTCATGCAGCGGCTGTTCGAGGAGATCCGGAAGCCGGACGGAGGGCTGGCGGTGTACGGCGAGGATCAGGTGAAGAGCGCTCTGCTCATAGGCGCGGTCGATACCCTGATTATCTCAGAGGACGTCCGGAGAGTGAAGCTGGAGCTGACCTGCCCGTCCTGCGGGGCCAAGAAGGATGCGATGGCGAAGGACTCGACCGAGGTCGTCAAGTGCGACAAGTGCGGCACGATCATGAAGGTCGACGAGGTGGACGACCTCGTGGGGGACCTCCACAAGCTCGCCGAGCAGAACAACACGAAGGTGGAGTTCGTGTCCGGGGACTCCGAGGAGGGCGGGCTGCTGATGAAGGCTTTCGGCGGAATCGCTGGCATACTCAGGTTCAGGGTGAACTGACAACATGGCTGACGATCCTTTCACGACATTCAAGAAGCAGGCGGAGGAGGCGCTCAGGAAAGCCCTCGCGGAGCTGAAGGCGGAATCGCCGATAGTCCTCGACAAGGCCCCCTCCGGCATGGGGGACCTTGCGTTCCCCTGCTTCCCGCTCGCGAAGCAGCTCAGGAAGGCCCCGGACGCGATAGCGAAGGACATCGCGTCCAGGATACAGCCCCACGACATGATAGACAAGGTGGACTCGAAGGCTGGCTACGTGAACTTCTCGGTGAGCTTCGACAGGCTCGCGAAGAGCACCCTGAACGAGGCGATCGCGAGGAAGGGCGACTACGGCAGCCCGGAGAGGAAGAAGCCCACCAGGATACTCGTGGAACACACGAGCGTGAACCCTACCGGACCGATACATGTCGGCCGCGCGAGGAATCCGATCATCGGCGACACGCTCGCGCGCATACTCAGGCACGCGGGCTACAGGGTCGATACGGAGTTCTACGTGAACGATGTCGGCCGGCAGGTGGTCATGATGACCTGGGGCGTGAAGCACCTGACGGCGGACGCCAAGCCCGAGCGCGACAAGGACGACTACAGGTACGTGCTCTTCTACCAGAAGGCGAACAAGGTCCTCGAGGAGAAGCCGGAGCTCGAGAAGGAGATCGGCCAGATGCTCTACAACCTGGAGCACGGAGACCCCGAGACCGTGAGGCTCACGCACGAGGTCTGCGAGCGCGTGCTCGCGGCCATCACCGACACGCTCTCGCGGCTCAACATCAGGATCGACAACTTCACCTGGGAATCGAGGTTCGTGGCCGACAAGAGCGTCGACAGGATAATCGAGAGGCTCAAGGGGTCTGAGTTCTGCCACGAGGAGGGCGGGGCCTACTTCCTGGAGCTCGAGAGCTTCGGCATCGCGGGCAGGGAAACGAAATGGTTCTTCACGCGCGCGGACGGCACATCGGTCTACACCACGAGGGACCTCGCCTACCACATGGACAAGTTCACGAGGACCGACACTGCCGTGAACATCCTGGGAGAGGACCACAAGCTGGCCATGCAGGAGCTCGCCGCGGCGCTGTCGATCATCGGGGTCGAGAAGAAGCCCGAGATAGTCTACTACGCGTTCGTGTCGCTCCCCGAGGGGAAGATGTCCACAAGGAAGGGCATCGTCGTCAACCTGGACGACCTTGTGGACGAGGCGATGGAGCGCGCGTACGAAGAGGTCAAGAAGCGCAGGACCGACCTTTCGGAGGACAAGATGCGGGACATCTCGAGGATCGTTGGGATCGGGGCGCTCAGATACAACATCGCGAGGGTCCAGGCGGAGAAGCAGATTGTGTTCAAGTGGGAGGACGCGCTCAACTTCGAAGGGACGAGCGCCCCGTTCATCCAGTACGCGCACGCGCGCGCATGCTCCATACTGGAAAAGGCCGGTGATTGGGACCGCGGTTCCTCCGAGAGGCGCTTCGACACGGACTACGAGAGGGCGCTCGTGAAGATGATTGCGAGCTTCCCGACGGTGGTCTCCGAATGCGCGGAGTACAGGAAGACCCATGTCCTGGCGGTGTTCGCCCAGGATCTCGCGGCCCAGTTCAACCAGTTCTACAGGTTCGTCCCGGTCTTGAAGGCCGAGGGGCCAGCCAGGGACGCGCGCCTGGCCCTTGTCGAGGCGAGCATGTGGACCCTGAGAAACGCGCTGAACTGCCTGGGCATCGAGGCGCCCACGGAGATGTAGGCTCAGAACTTGAAGTTCCATTCCTTCTTCGAATAGCGCTCGGCCAAGAGCTTCGAGACGAGCTGATCCTCACGCGGACTGAGGCATGAGGCCGAGAAGTTGGCGTCGAGAGCCTCGCCCAGGGAGAACGCGAAGGCACCCTTGACGAGGTCCATGTCAGGCGGATCCCCCAGGAGCGCCCGAAGCGTCGTCACCCGCTCCGACGGGCGCGAGATAACGCCTCGGGAACCGCCGCCGACCCTGAGCACAGCGTCCATCAGATCGAGGTCGGTGTCGACGAGGATCGTCCCATGCTGCAGCACCGAGCCCTTCCTCCGCAGCTGCGCGCTCCCGGAGATCTTCCTGCCGCCGACCTCAACATCGTTCACTGGCCGATACCGCGCCTCGACCCCGAAGCTCCCGACGGCCTCGGCAATCGCCTGGCACACCGGCCTGAAGGACTCCGTCCGGTCTCCAGGCAGGTCCTCCTCGCGCACCACGAACCCGTAGATCAGCTGGCCCGGGTCGGTGTAGATGGAGGACCCGCCCGACATCCTTCGGACGAGCGCGACCCCCCGGCGCTCGCACTCTGCAATGTCGACGGACTCGGACACGCGCTGGAAGTAGCCTATGGATATGGTCGGGGCCGAGCGGATGTAGAAGTGGAGAGTATTCGGGACCTCGCCGGCCAAGTGCGCGTCAAGGATCGCCTCGTCGAGCGCTGCAGAGACCGGAGGGGACACGAGGCCGCTGTCCACCAGGCGCCAAGAGCGTGGCATCTGCTCGGGAATGGTAATGAAAAGTGGTGTTAAGAGGTTTCCGTGGTTTCGCCTGTGGGCCTATTCCTCGTCCTCGGAACCGCCCTTCTCCTTCCGCTCGCGCCTCGGGCCCTTCTTCTCCCGCCTGGCCCACCTGCCCCTGAGATAGAGCAGGAGCGGGATCAGGATGATCACCGCGAGCACGCCGCCCCATAGCGCGAACTCCTTCCACGCTGGCTGGTTCACCACAAGCTGGGGCGCGTTCTTCGTGGTCGTCTTGAGCTGGTTGTCGCTCGTGACGTTCACGCGGATGGTGTAGGTGCCCTTGTTGCTAGGCGTGTACGAGAACTTGGCCTGGACCGACTGGCCGACCGTCACGACGGACACCTGCGTCCCGTTCAGCATGACGTCGGACTGCGTCGCAGTCCCTATCTGCTTCTGCGTGCCGTCAGCCTGGACGATGTAGAAGGTCAACACTATGCCGGTCGCGTTCGCGTTGCCCATGTTGGTCATGTTGACCACTATGGTGCCCGTGCTGCCCTCGGTGAAGGCCTTCGCCGGGTCGTACGTGATCGCGTCGATTATCAAGTTCGGCCTGGGCGACGACACGATCGTGAGCATCCTCGCCTGCACGTTGCTGTTGTTCGACAGGTCGGTCACGTTGAGCCTCAAGGTGACGCTGCCCACCAGGCTGTAGTTGTGGGTCACGTTGGCACCGCCGTCGGCGCCTGTCTCGTTGAGCCACTTGCCGTCCCCGAACTCCCACGAGAACATGAGCTGCGACAGGCTGTTGACGTTGTCGGTCGTCGCGGTCGCGTCGAAGATCAACGTCTGGTTCTCCACCAGGGTGGTGCCCCAGGTCGCGTTCTTGACGACGAAGCTCAGCGTCGGGGCCTGCGTGTCGTTCACGTTCACCACGAGCGTCGTGTTCTTCCAGTTCCCGACGACATCCGTCACGTTGAGCGTGACGTTGTACTGCCCCGAGTTCTCGTAGGCGTGGGACACGTTCTGGTTCTCGACGGTCCACGCGACACGGGCGGAGACGTTCCCGTCTCCCCAGTCGAACTGGACATGGTCTATGATGCCGAGGTTGTCACCGGCGGTGACGGCATCATCCTTGGAGTACGACCCGTTGAAGTAGACCGTCTGCCTCTGGTTGACCGCTATCGCGTTGTTGACGATCGTGAAGCCCTGGACCGATATCACCGGCGTAGGCGCGAGGCCGTCGCACGTGACGTTGATGGAGCTCCAGTTCTGCAGGCCGACGACATCGGTCACCGTCAGGTTGGCTACCACGGACGCGCTCGCGGTGTACATGTGCACCACGGTCGCATTGGTGGTGGTCTCGACAGGCGACCCGTCCCCGAAGTTCCATGTGTACGTCAGCGGGTTGCCGTTCGGGTCCGAGGATTGCTGCGAGCTGAGGGTGACGTTCTGGCCCACGGCCACCAGGTACCTCGTTATGTTGCCGTTCACGGTGACCGCGTAGGCGTATGCGGAGCTGAGCACGGTCGCCTTGGCGACAGGTATCTCCGAGGCCTGGAAGGTCATCGACACGGTCTCCTGCCCGCCCGCGCTCACAAGGCTCGGGTTGACGACTACCGTCCGGTAGCCTCCGACGAAGACCTGGGTCGTGCTGCTGTTCGCGACGAGTTCGTAGCCGTTCACGAGGGAGATGCTGTACTGGTAGTTCGCCTCGTTCGAGTCGTAGGTCGCGACGAAGGCGCCCGTGTACTCGTTCGCGCCTATGTCGATGGCGCTGTGAGAGGCGTACGCACATGAGTAGCCGTATGCCACGCTGTCATTCAGCGTGTCCGGGCCCGCGCCCGAAGCGAAGACCAGGTTGAAGCCGGTCATCGCGGCGTTCGCGAACGCCGTGTTGTTCACTTCCATGAGCCCGAAGCTGGAGATGTACTGAGGCCCGTACGACTGCACCTTGCTGACGAACGCGTTGATCTCGTTCGAGTCGAGGTAGCCGTTCCCGTCGCCCATGACAAGGTCAATCTGCGCCCTCAGGCTTCCCATGTCGTTGTACGGGAGCCCAGGGTAAGCGTCGTCATAGGCCCAGTCCGTGGCCACTGACAGCGAGAACGAGTTGAAGTTCGACCCGTATGTCAGGTTGACATACTCGGTCCTCTGAGTCTGCGGCGCAAGGAGCGGTATAGAGAGAGCGACGTCACTGCCCGCCACGGTCACGGTCGTAACATAGGCCGCGTCGCCGCTAGCGTCCACCACAAGAGTGAAGTTGCCGTCATAGGCATCGAACGCTACGAAGCTCCCGTAGCTCTTCAGGACCCTGACGACCCATGGGACGCTCGAGTCCTGGTCGATGAGGTACGCCACGACGTTGTTCGCAGGCCCGATCGAGTCCGCGACGAAACCCGTGATCCTGTGCGACGATGAGAGTGTGATGTTCCTCCAGCCGTCCGCGGTCACGGTAATTGGCTCGAGGTTGGTCGCGTAGGTCGCCTTCATGACCACCAGCTCGTAGTTGCTCGTGGTCTTGAACATCTTGAAGACCGCGTTGCCATACACATCAGTTGTGGCCTTCGCCACATACTCGCCGTACTTCGCCCCGGTCGCCTGGTAATAGAACCCTACAGAGGCGCCCATGACAGGGTTTCCTCCGGAGTCGGTCACGGTGACGTTCCAGGTGGTCGACAGCGGCGCGAACCCGGGCAGGTTGATCGCCGGCGATAGCGTGTAGTTGTCGAACCCGTTGTACGCGAACTCCGCGGCATCCATGGCGTCGTAGTAGTTGGGGTCGACTACGTCCACCCTGTAGAATCCCGAGGGCGCGTTTGTGACCACGTAGGTGTAGCTCTGTGGCGAGTACTGGGCAGCTATCACCTTGCCGGTGTGCACGTCTGTCAGGTTCACCCACGCATCGGTAACGGCTGACCCGCTCGAACTTACGGGGATGTAGATGTTCCTATACGTAGGCAATTGCGCCTGGCCCGCCATCGGGAAGGTCCCGATTGCGGACAGCGTCAGCAACAGCACGAAAAGGCTGGCTGATAGCTTGCTCATTTCGTTCCGCTTCATTCGATTTCCCCTCCGTCTCAAGGGATCGAAACCCAGACCCCCTTCGAGAAAAAGGTATTTCGGCGAATAGATTGCCCCTTTATAAGCTTTGGGCATACGACGGAGGCCCTCCGCCACGAGCCAGGCGGAACGACTGGACGTGGTCCGGGAACCGGTTCAAGTCACTATCTTCTTGACCTGCCCCGTCTCGATGGCCCGCCGGACCTCGGCGGCCAACCTCCGGCCCGTGCTCATGTTCGTCCGCCAGGTGGTATTACCATAGGGATGACCGACGGACATGTGCACGTTCGTGCCGCCGCCGACCCTCGGCGCTACGTCGTATATGTAGAACTTGAGATCCTTGTCCACGCAGGTCTGGAGGCAGAACGGCCCTATGATGCCCGGCGGGGAGTTCTCCATCGTCGCCTTCACGTACTTCTCCGCGAGGTCGAACGCACCCTCTATTAGGGACTCGCGCATGGTGGCCGAGTTGTGGCCGCACACGGTGTACTCAGGGGTCGCCTGGGCGCCCTCTAGGGTGATCTGCTGGTTCGCCGGCAGCCTGACATGGCCGTCCAGGGAGGTCTCGAACCGCCAGTCGACCCCCAGGAGCTCAATCCGCTCCATCTTGCTCTCGAGCGGAGAGTAGAAGAAGTCGAGGTTGAACACCGGCCCTATGATGTACTCCTCTATCCTCGCAGCCGCGAGGTCCTCCTCGGTGATGACGTTGTGGAATATGAGCTCCCGGGACTTCTTGCGGTACTCCTGGTACGATGCCGCCGTGAAGAACCCGCGCTCGAGCTTCTTGACCTTGTGGTGGAGCTTGACGATCACGAGGCCGTCGATGTCCTTGGGATCCTCGATCTTCTTCGGGAACGGCAGGCCGGCCTTGTCGAGCAGCCAGTAGTAGTCCCGCTCCTGCCCCCGCTCCTCGCTCCTCAACAGGTTCCTCGACCCGACCAACGGGACCGCGAAGTCGTTCTCTATGTCCGCCAGGTCGACATACGACGTGAAGGACCTGTTCGGCACGAAGAGCACGTTCTCCTTCCTCAGCCTCGCCTGATAGTCCGGGGTCATCATCTCGTTGAACTTCTTCAGGACCCAGCACTCGTCGACCATACCCCTGACGGCCTTGCCCTTGGCGTCCCGCTGGCACTTGAAGTATCTGGAGTAGGTCTTGTCCCTGCCCTCCTGGCAGATCCCGAGAGTCCTGAAGCCCTCCTCGACGGCCCCGTCGCAGACGTCGAGTGCAGAGTGCGAGGCCACCATCCCTATCTTCGCCTTCTTTAGGTCGTACTTCTCGACGATGCTCAGAATCTTCTCTCGGTCGATCAACAGAAATGCCCCCCGATACGCTCCACTCGGAGCACTTCCGAGGGATGAGCTTGGGAATATATTACCCTGATTGATGCGCGCGCGGAGGACGCAGCGCGAGCTCGTCGAGCCTTATGCCCAGGCTCGAGTACACCGCCTTGAACCCGAACTGCTCGTAGAGCCTCTTGGCGCGCGGATAGCTCGTGTGCAGGTAGATTGAAGAGACGCGCCCGTTCAGCGACGTGAGCGCGCACCTCATCAGCTCCTTCCCGAGGCCGCTTCCCTGCTTCGAAGGCGTCACGTATATGTCATAGATCAGCCCGGCCTCGCCCTCGACCTTGACTATCACGAACCCCCCGTCCACGAGGAACGTCGAATAGCTCGGATCTGACCTGAACTTCCGCAGCCTGAGCATCGACTCGACCATCGATTCGTCGTAATACTCCGAGAACAGCCTGACGAGCTGCCGCCTGTTCTCGCTCCCCAGCGGCCTTGCGGAGTGGTCGAACGGCCTGGGCGTGTCGCAGACCATCCGGATCATCGTGATCGGGTGGAACTGCCTGACGAACCTGCCGAGGTCGACCGAGAACACCGCCCAGGACTTGCCTATTGACGCGAGGTACCTGACCAGGCACTCGGCGGCCTCGAACAAGTCCTCGGTGTCGGAGGCGATCAGCATGCCGAGCCTGCGCTCCTTCTCCGGCACCACCCTCGCCGTCTCCCCATCGTCAGTATAGTACGCCCACGCCTTCCTGTCGCCCTCGCTGATCATTATCCCGCGCATGTTCGAGCTGCTGGCGAGGTCCGGCCTCTCCCCGTCCGAGTCGATGAGCGAATCCTCCATCGGAAGGTCGTACGTGGTCACGAGCCTGCACTTCATGCTCATCCTTCTCGGGATGGCGCGCTCCACCTCCCAGCCGGCCCTCGCCAGGGCCTTCGAGAGCGTCTTCTTCGCACAGTCTTGGACGAGTATCTCGGAGTAGCCCCTGGAGGACAGCTCCTTGTCGAGCGCGACCACGGCTTCGGGGGAGAGCTTCAGGTTCCTCGGAGACACTCTGAGGAACCCCCGGGCGATGCCTTCGTCCACCGGCATCAGCTCCACCGAGAGGGCGCCCGCAGGGGATCTGAAGACGACAACATCTTCCTTGGCTGGACTGCCTCCGGAGGACGCGGCCAGGTCGCCCACGCACCTCTAGAAGAAGTAGAACCCGACGCCGAAGTCCTTCGAGCACTTGGCCATGGCCTCGAGCCTGTTGAGGGTGCCCTCGATCCTCCTGACGATCATCTTGCCCTCGGCAGGGGACTTCTCCCTGAGCACCTTGATCTCCTTCAGCAGCTCGTCGGCATCCTTGGAAGTGAACATCCGCCTCTGTTCTGCCGCTTCGTTGACCTTCGAGAGCAGGTTCAGGCCGTACTTCTTGGCCAGCTCTGGCACCGGGGAGCCGGTCGGGCCGAAGTTGCCCACGCAGCCCTTCTTGTTATCCCACGAGAGGCCACATTTGCCGCAGGTGTCGTACATCTCGTCGAACTCGAGCATGTCCCACTCGGTGACGGTGTTCTCCTTCTTCGCAGCCGCGACGAGGTCCTTGCGCTCCGCCGCGGGGACCTTCTCGACGAGGATCCATTTGGTCTTGACCTCCTTCACGAAGGGCGCGAGGAGCTTCTGGTTCTCCGGGTCCTTGACCTTCTCGAGGTAGAGCTCATCTCCCTCGACCTTCAGCCGGGCCTTCTTAAGCATCTCGTCCAGCTTGGCCTGGCCCAGCTTCGCGGCCGCGGCCTTGAGGTCAACGATCCTCTCGACCTCGACATGCTTCTCCCATCTTCCGGGGTCGTCGACGAAGACCTTGACGGTCGAGAGCTTCTTTCCCTTGCACAGCGCCTTGTCGGATTCCAGTTCCGTGATAGCCATGTTGAGTCCCATTCGTCCACCTTCTGATGACGGGTGTGAGATTGGTCGGGCAAATAATACTTTTCGCACGGGAACGCGCGCGGACAACGTTTATATTACGTTATAACAACACGTTACAGTAGGTTCAAGTAATCGTTCCGAATCCCGAATGATGATAGTGTTTGTCGAGTTGGAGGTGCAGAGATGCCCAAGGCGACCATGTCGGTGCTGTCCAAGAACGAGGCTGAGATGGTTCACGCGACTTCTTTGAGGATGCTCTCGGAGATCGGGTACAAGGTCGATAGCCCGAAGGTCCGACGGATGCTCGCCGCGGCAGGCATAAGGGTCGACGACGGCAGGCAGCTCGTATTCCTGGACGAATCGACCATAGACGAGGCGTTGAGGACAGCCCCGAAGTCGATCAGGATCTGCTCGAGAGGCGGCAAGGACTACACGATCCCGGACGACGGGGTCCAGCTCGTCTCCACGGACGGACAGCCTGCCGCGATCTTCGACGTCAGCACCGGCAAGAAGAGGCCGTCGACACTCAAGGACGCGACCGAGCTCGCGATACTTGCGGACGCGCTTCCGGAGGTGGACTTCATCTGGCCCCCGGTCGTCGCGACGGACATGCCCTCGGACAAGTCGTCATACTACGAGTTCCTGACGACCATCGCCCACAGCAGCAAGCACATCCAGCACGCCGCCGCGAACGAGGACGAGGCGAACTTCCAGATAGACATCGCATCTGCCATCCTCGGATCGAGGGAGGAGCTGAGGAAGAGGCCGATCATCTCAGACGTCGTCACACCGATCTCGCCGATGAGATACGACGAAGGCGGGGTGGAGGGCTTGGTCACGCTCGCGAAGGCTGGTGTCCCCCTGGTCCAGCTGTCCATGGGCATCGCGGGGTCGGTGACGCCGGTCTCCATCGCTGGCACCCTCGCCGTGATTAACGCTGAGAACCTGTGCGGCCTCACGATTTCGCAGATCGCCAACCCTGGCGCGCCCTCGATATACTCGTCTTTCTCGGGCGTCACGGACCTGAAGTCGGGAGTCTTCCTCTGCGGCACGCCTGAGGGGATTCTCATCGACTCCGCAGGCCTCGAGATGGCACACAGGTACCGTCTCCCGACCTGTGTCGGGGGACCGGCGAACGCTTCGAGGACGCTCTCCGTGGAAGCCGGATACCAGTCGGCCATGACGGCGATAGCATCGGTCCTCATGGGCTCGGACATGATGGTCGGGATGGGAGGCCTTGACAGGGATTCGATGATCTCGCCCGAGAAGCTCGTGCTGGACAACGAGATCTGGAGATGGATGGAGCGCCTGAGGAGGGGCATCGATGTCAGCTCAGGCACCTTGGGCTTCGATGCCATGAAGAGACAGGGGCCTGGAGGGACCTTCCTCTCGGATCCCAGCACGCTCAAGCTCATGCGCCAGGAGCTGATGATACCGCAGGTCACGGGATATCATCTCCCGGGTGAGCCCGACCACTCGCTCGACGACCTCGTCGAGTTCGCAAAGAGGAGGACGAAGGAGATCCTGAAGACCCACAAGCCGCCGCTCGTTGACAAGGCAACAGCGGAGAAGCTGGAGTCCGTCGCGAAGAAGTACGGGATCGCATACAAGGTCCCGCACACCTGAGACGGCTCAGACCCTTCGCTTGAACAGCCTCTCGAGGTCCGCAGGAGAGAGGACTATCATCGTCGGTCGGCCATGCTCGCAGGTGTAGGGGTTCTCCGTCCTCATGAGGTCCGCCAAGAGCTGCCTAATCTGACCCTGGGTGAGCGAATCGCCGGCTCGAACTGCCGTATGGCACGCAACCCTCCATATGACGTCCAGGCCGAGCTTCCTGGGCTCTGACATCTGAGCGAGGTCGCTAAGGATGTTCCTCAGGGCCGACTCGCCCTGAGCGACGCCGAGAACCGTCGGGATCGAGCGGACGGCGAAGGCCGACTTGCCGAACGGCTCGAGCCCGAAGCCCGCCTTCTCTAGCATCTCCCGGTTCTCCTCGTAGACCTTCCGTTCGGATGACGCAAGGTGCAGGACCAGAGGGGTGAGCAGCTGCTGCGAGACCTCGTTCCCGGTCTCGATCGCTCCAAGAATCGTCTCGTACACGACCCTCTCCGATGCCGCATGCTGGTCGACCAGGATCAGGTTGCCCTTGGACTCTGCAAGGATGTAGGTGTACATCACCTGGCCCAGGGCGACGATCACCGCGTGCTCGTGCCCCTTCTCCGGGCCGACCTCGAGGACCGCCTGCGCGGGCCCTGGCTTTCCAGCCTCTGGAATCGCCGACGCCGGCTGGAAGGACTCCGAGAACTTGGTCAGGTCGTACTTGAAGGAAAGATCGGGCCCCTCGAGCGCGCTCTGGACCGATCTGGAGACCACCTCGAGCACCTTGCCCTCGTCATCGAACCTCACCTCGCGCTTCGACGGATGCACGTTGACATCCACTCCCGAACTCTCGAAGAACAGCCTCAGGACTCCCACAGGGTACCTGTCCTTCATCAGTCGGGAGCCGTAGGCGCCCACTACGGCCGACACCAGCCTCGGGCTCTTCACCGGGCGGTCCTTGACCAGGAGCTTGATCTCCGCGGGAGAGCCTCGCGTGTGCTCGAGCCTGCCGAGATACGCCTCCGCGCGGATCCCGTCGCTCTCCGCCTGCCCGAAAAGCATGCCCTCAGCGACCTTGGGGCCGAACGCCGACGCCAGCGAGCCCTTCATGCCCTCGGCAGGCACATGGACAAGCTCGATCTGCCCGTCCGAGTGGAGGGAGAACGAAAGCCCGGGCCTGGACAGCGTGTAGCTCTCGGCGACATCGCGTATGTGGGTGAGCTCTATGGCCTTCGACTTCAGGCTCTTCCTCCGGGCGGGCATGTTGTAGAAGAGATCCTCGACGACTATCTCGGTGCCCGGAGCGCATCCCGCAGGCGAGGACGACATGAGCTTCCCGCCTGCGAGCACGACCTCGGTGCCTTCCGAGGCCCCGTGCTCCCTCGTCCGAAGCGTCACCTTCGCGACGGCAGCTATGGACGAGAGGGCCTCGCCCCTGAAGCCGTAGGACGAGAGCGTCTCGAGGTCGCCTATGGTGGATATCTTGCTGGTCGCGTGCCTCTGGAAGGCGAGCTCGGCGTCCTCCCTGGACATCCCGCAGCCATCATCCCTGACCAGGATGGACTTCTTCCCTCCGTCCTCGACGAACACGTCAACAGATGTCGCCCCCGAGTCCAGGGAGTTCTCGATGAGCTCCTTGACGACGGACGCTGGACGCTCGACCACCTCGCCGGCGGCGATCTTGTTTATCGTGAACTCGTCCAGGAGCCTGATCCTACTTGCCACGGGATCCCCCCAGCTTCCGCTTCAGCTCGTTGAGCTTGACGTACGCCTCCATCGGGGTCATATTCGCGAGGTTGAGCTTCCTCAGCTCCTCCTCCACCGAGGACTCGTTCTCGGGCGCCAGCAGCAGGGCCTGGGAATGCGTCTTCTTCCCGGCCCTCACCTCGAGCATGTTGTCCTCCTCTATGCCGTTGAGGACCTGCTCGGCCCTCGAGACCACGCCGTGCGGGACGCCCGCGAGCTTCGCGACCTGGATGCCGTAGCTCTTGCTTGCCTTCCCGGGGAGCACCTTCCTGAGGAAGACTATCTCCGAGCCCTGCTCCTTGACCGCCATCGAGTAGTTCTTGACCCCCTCGAGCGAATCCGAAAGTTCGGTGAGCTGATGGTAGTGGGTCGCGAATAGCGTCTTAGCCCCGACCTTCGAGCTGTCGTACAGGTGCTCCGACACGGCCCATGCGATCGCGAGGCCGTCGAACGTGCTCGTGCCCCTGCCGACCTCGTCGAGAAGGATGAGGCTGCGCCTGGTCGCGCTGTTCAGTATGTTCGCGAGCTCGGTCATCTCGACCATGAACGTGGACTGCCCGCGCGCGAGGTCGTCGAACGCGCCCACGCGAGTGAATATCCTGTCGACGAGCCCGATCCTCGCCTCGGAGGCGGGCACGAATGACCCTGCCTGGGCCATCAGGACGATGTCGGCGATCTGCCTAAGGTATGTGGACTTCCCAGCCATGTTCGGGCCGGTCAGGATTACCAGGCGGTTGAGGTTGGTGTCGAGGTGGGCGTCGTTCGGGACGAACGCCCCCCAGAGCACGCGCTCGACGACCGGGTGCCTCCCGTCCTTGACCATGATCGAGTCGCTCTCGTCCACGACAGGCTTGGAGTACCTGTTCGTCACCGCGGCCTCGGCGAACGAGCAGAGGACATCCATCGCAGCGACGGCCTGCGCGGCCGAGCGTATCCTTTCAGCGCTCTTCCCCAACTGGTCCCTCACGCGCACGAACGCCTCGTATTCCTGGTCGAATGAGTGCTCCTGCGCGGACAGGATCGCCCTCTCCCGCTCCTTGAGCTCGGGCATCGTGAACCTCTCTCCTGTCGTGAGGGTCTGCTTCCGCTCGTACTCGGCGGGGACCTGCTTCGCCAAGGATTTCGAGACCTCGATGTAGTACCCGAAGACGGTGTTGTAGCCGACCTTCAGGGTCTTGAGGCCGGTCCTCTTCCTCTCGGTCTCCTCCAGCGAGGCTATCCAGTCCTGGCCCTCCTTCGCTGCCCTCCGGAGCTCGTCCAGGGAGGCGTCGAAGCCCGACTTGATCAGACCCCCCTCCTTGAGGGCGATTGGCGGGTCGTCGGCGATGGACCTCTCGAGGAGGTCCGACAGGTCCTCGAGATTGGAGAGCTTAGAGGAAAGATCCCTCAGCAGGGTCGCCTTCGAATCCCTGAGCGCGGCCTTCGCATCCGGGATCGTCTGCAACGAGGTCTTTATCGCAAGCAGGTCCCTCGCGTTCGCGCTGCCGTAGGTCACCTTCCCCACGAGCCTCTCGAGATCCCTGACTCCGTCAAACGCGTCCGCTAGCTCGTGCCTGATGACTGTCTCCGAGACGAGCTCCTCGACAGCGTCCAGCCTCTCCTGAATCGCCCTGACGGACATCAGCGGCTCCATCAGCCACTTCTTCAGCAGCCTCGAGCCCATCGGGGTCCTTGTTCTGTCGAGCACGGATGCGAGCGTGTTCTCCGAGGTCCCGTCCCGCACGTTCCTAAGCACTTCGAGGTTCCTCAGGGTCGTCTGGTCGAGCACCAGCTTATCAGTGATGGACAGGAACTTCGGGCGTTCCAGGAAATCGAGGCTCCGCTTCTGGGTGGACTCCAGATACCTCAGCACGGCCCCCGCGCTCGAGATCGCGAGGGCCTTGTCCGCAATCCCGAGGCCCTCGAGGGACTGCACCTTGAAGTGGCGCTTGAGCGACGACTCGGCGGACTCCTTCAGGAAGGCCATGTCCTCGAGCGGGGTCATCGCGGCCCCGGACAGCGAGAAGTCCTCCTGGAGCTTCCTGGTCGAGAAGCCTTCCTGGTGCAGGACCTCCTTGGGGCTCCTCTGGGCGAACTCCGCGAGCACCTTGACGTCCGCGTCCTGGCCCTCCACCTGCGTGAGGGTGAACTCGCCGGTCGAGACGTCCACGAAGGCCAGCCCGTAAGACCCTCCCGCCTCGGTGATGGCCATGAGATAGCTGTTCGACCGGCTGTCAAGCACGGTGCTCTCGAGCACAGTCCCAGGAGTCACGATCCGCACGACATCTCGGTCCACGAGGCCCTTCGCGAGCCTAGGGTCCTCCATCTGCTCGCAGATGGCGACCTTGAACCCCTTGCTCAGGAGCTTGGGGAGATAGGAATCGAGCGCGTGCCATGGGACCCCGCAGAGCGGTATGCGCTCCTTCTTGCCCCTCTCCCGCGAGGTGAGCGTGATCTCCAGCACCTTCGAGCCGACGAGGGCGTCCTCGCCGAACATCTCGTAGAAGTCGCCCATGCGGTAGAGCAGGATGCAGTCCTTGTACTGCTCCTTGATGCGGAAGTACTGCTCCATCATCGGCGTGGCTGAACGTCCCACTGCCTTGCTCCCCCGACATAAAGACAGGGACTTGCGTATTTCTAATTATTGCAGAGGTATCCGGATGTTAGCCCTCGACCGGCTGGGATACGTTTTTGCCCAACGAATGAATATGGCTTGAGGAGGGGAATCGAACTTGAAGAAAGCGACCCGACTGCACGTGTTCACGGATGCCGCCGCTAGAGGCAACCCCGGCCCGGCGGCGATCAGCTACACTATCTACGATGAGGACGGGAACGTGGTCGAATCCGATGCCAGGAGGATCGAGAGCACGACCAACAACGTGGCCGAGTACCAGGCGCTCGTGTGGGCGATGGAGCGGACGAGCTCGCACACCGAAGCCGATGCGATCTTCTACTCCGACAGCGAGCTGATGGTGAACCAGATAAGGGGCGATTACAGGGTCAGGAACGAGAGGATCGGAGTATTGTTTGACAAGGTCGTCAAGCTCAGGAGCAGGTTCAACTACTCCACCTTCCTCCACCGTCCCAGGGAGGACCCGCGCATATCCCTCGAGGATGACAAGGTCAACGCCGTCCTGGACGGGAAATGGTAGAGAAGTAGCCCCGGGAGGATTCGAACCTCCGTCGCAAGATCTCTCCTTGCGAGAAGCAATCCAGAGTCTCGCATGATTGACCGCTACACTACGGGGCTTTAAAGCTACAATGTGGCTATTCCGGTACTGATATTTAAGAAGTTAGAGCGCGCGGCCCGAAGGCATGACATGGCAGCGTGACGCCAGATTCATATCCCCGCCAACCGCTGCGATAGCGGTCTGGTATGAATCACAAGCAGCGGGTGGAGGCGGCCCAGCATGTATCGTCGGCTCTGCTGAAACGGTACCCTGACGATATAATCGCGGTCGGGGTGCTGGGTTCAGTCGCCCGGCGGGAGGACCGGGAGCACTCTGACATAGATTTGCACGTGATCGTCAAGGAAGGCGCCAGCCTGGCCTCCCATTTCTTCGTCCTCGACGGATGCTACTTCTCAGTCTCCGTGAAGACGGAGAAGGCCTGGATTGCCGACCTTACGAGGCCCAAGAGCGGGCTATGTCTGACGGCAGAAGCGTTCGGGAGCGTACTCGTCCTCCACGATCCGACAGGGGCCTTCAAGAAGCTCCGGGCACTGGCGGAGGCGCTGCCGGACGAGGCCTGGAAGTCTGCCATCCGGGACGGGCTGGCCGGGATGGTCGAAGACCTCGGCAGGGTCCGGAACCTCTACGCCGAGGGTGACTGGGTGAGCTTCAGGCTGTTCTCGGTGATAGTGGCGGCCGGCGCGGCAACGGTTTATGGCGACCTGACCAGGCAGATGCTCAGGACCGAGAAGGAGCTCAACGCCGTCTTCGAGAAGCGCGGGGGGCCCAGGAGTGAAGCCGCGAGGAAGTACCTCGTGGCAGCAAGGCTGGTCGAGGCCTCTGACAAGGAAACGATGGCCGCGCTGGATTGGCTCTTCGAGTTCCTCACCCAGGAGGCGAGGAGGGAGGACGCGCTTCCGCAGACATACAAGTCGGCGAAGGAGTACCAGCCGCCTTGAGAGGGCCCGTCAAGATCACGCCTTGATCCTGGATATCGCCCTGATCATCTGCTCGAACACGCCGTCGATGCCGAGCGAGCCGTCGATGTCCATGAGCTTGCCCTTCTTGCGGTAGTACTCGACCAGCGGGGCCGTCTGGTCCTGGTACACCTTCAGGCGCTTCCGCACGGTCTCCTCCTTGTCGTCGTCACGCTGGATGAGCTGCGTGCCGCACTTGTCGCACTTCCCGGGGGCGTTGGGAGGGTTGTTGAGAATGTGATAGACGGACGCGTCCTTGGGGCATATCCTCCGGCCGACCGCGCGCTCGACTAGCAACTCCGTATCGACCCCTATGTTCAGGACCAGGTCGATGTCCGTTATCTTCTCGAGCTCCTTCGCCTGGTTCATGGTCCTGGGGAAGCCGTCGAGGAGGTAGCCGTTCGCGCAGTCCGGCTGCGAGACCCGGTCCTTAATTATCTGCACGATGAGGTCGTCGGGACCGAGCTTGCCCGCGTCTAGGATCTCCTTCACCTTGAGCCCGATGGGAGTCTTCTTCGCGACGTGCTCCCTGAGCAGGTCGCCAGTCGCGATCTGCGGAATCCCATACTTCTGCGACAGTCTCTGCGCCTGTGTCCCCTTGCCGGCGCTCGGAGGGCCGAATATGACCAGCTTCATGCGTATGACCGACCGATGCATTAGGGACGGGATACTTATTCGTTGCCGAATGTTCTGGCGATATGCTTCCGAAGAACAACACTATGGAAAGGAGTTTGAAGGGGCCCCCAGGGCCCCTTGGTGGGCGCATGTTCCTGTGATCACGCCTATCTCTTCGGCTTCTTGGGCTCTATCGTCACCCAGTCATCTGCCTCTCTCAGGACCATGGTTTCGAAGTTGCCTGGTAGAATGAAATCCATGAACTCTGCGTTCAGACGATCTGCCACTGGATGCGTGTATTCCCGCATCCTGTCGAGGTCAGCGAATTCCTTGAACTCATAGATCTGAGTCACATCGTGCTTGCCCAGACCCATGGTGGGGCCAAATATGCCTACGAAGTTCCAGCCCTCCGGAACGTACTTCGCGAGGTCCGCTCTGTTCTTCTTGTACCACTTCTTGAACTCGGTGTCCCTGCCTTCTTTCATGTTCATGCTCATAATGTGATACATTCCTCATTCCTCCATTCTCCTCCTCTTGGCCCCGGACCCTCCGGGGCCGAAGGGATTGACGAAGTGATCCCTCAGGTCGCCAAATTCCCCCTTCACATATAACGTGGCGGTGTCGCTATTTCAAAGCTGTCAATCGGCTCTTGCCGATGGTGCCCCGACTCGACAGGGGCAGACGAGATGGGATCTCCCGGGGAAGATCTGTCATGAGACCATGCGACTGGCCCGATGTAGTCGGAGGGCGGGGCGCGGCAAAACTAATTTATGCGAAGGGCGGCATTTGCTCCAGGAGCAACCATGAAGAGGGCGGTATTGGACGAGCTGGAGAAGATACTGGGGCAGGAACGGATGTCGACGAAGACCGCGGACCTCTACGTCTACGGTTTTGACGCGTCGATCCATCACAAGACACCTCATGTCGTCGTGCGGCCGAAGGATGCGCACGAGGTCTCCGAGATAGTGAAGCTCGCGAACCGCATCCGGACGCCGATCATACCGAGGGGAGCGGGCACGGCGATGTGCGGGCATACCGTTCCTCTCAAGGGCGGGATCATAGTCGACCTCACCCAGATGAACAAGATCAAGGAGGTCAGGATCGAGGACCTGTACTGCGTCGTCGAGCCGGGAGTCGTCTACGACAAGCTGAACGCCGTCCTAGGCAAGCACGGGTTCTGGTTCCCCACGAGCCCCGGGAGCGGCGAGGCATGCACCATCGGCGGGATGGTGGCGACGAACGCGTCGGGGATGAGGGCCATCAAGTACGGCGCGACCAGGGACTACGTCCTCGGGCTCGAGGTGGTCCTGCCGACAGGCGAGATCATGCACACCGGCACGAGGACCCTCAAGAATTCCTCGGGATACCAGCTCGACAGGCTCATGGTCGGTAGCGAGGGCACGCTCGGGATCGTGACCGAGATAACCCTCAAGCTGGCCTTCAAGCCGAAAGCGTCCGCAATGACCCTCGCGGCGTTCGACTCGCTCTACGACGCGGGCAAGTGCGTCTCCAACATCATCAAGAGGCCTCTGATGCCCTCGGCGATCGAGCTGATGGACTCCGTCTGCATCAAGGCCGTCAACAAGTGCATGAACGTGGGGCTCCCGGACAAGGCCGCGATACTCATGATCGAGGTCGACGGGCATCCGGCGGCCGTCGAGGACGAGCTGAAGATCGTGGAGGAGATCTGCCGGCAGAGCGGGGCGGTCTCGACCGAGCCCACCAGGGACAAGAAGAGGATCGACTTCTGGACATACTCGAGGAAGGCAATCATGCCCGCGCTCAGCAGGTACGGCGAGAAGTTCGTGTCGGTCGCGCTGGCGGACGACATGTCGGTGCCAATCTCGAAGATCCCCGAAGCCGTCGTGGCGTTCCAGAAGATAGCAGAGCGGAACGGCGTCGTCATCGGCACGTACGGGCACTCGGCGGACGGCAACCTCCACACGAAGATGCTGGTCGAGCCCTTCTCGCAGGACAGCTGGCGGCGCGGGGAGAAGGCGGTGACCGAGATCTTCGACAAGGTGATCGAGCTCGGCGGGACGGTCACAGGGGAGCACGGGGTCTCGATCACCAAGGCGCCCTACATGCAGAAGGAGCGCGCGGACTCGATCGAGACGATGCGGAGGATCAAGAAGGCGCTCGACCCGAAGAACATCATGAACCCAGGGAAGATGTTCGAGTGGCAGGGCAGCATCATAGCGCACCTGCGCTATCCGGCTTTCTCTGAGCGCGCGGCCCCGGCCTCAGTAGTAGATCAGGAAGAACATCGCGCCTGCAGCAAGTAGGGTCAGGACATAGACCGGCTTGCTCCAGTGCCATATCTTGGCCCCGTCGAACGGCATCACGGGTATCATGTTGAACGCGCCGAGGTAGACGCTGAAGAAGGCCAGACTTCCCGCGATGCTCGAGACCACGGCCGGGACCCCCGGGAACGAGAACAGCGCGAACGGGAGGAACGCGAGCGCGACGACCAGGTTCGTGGCGGGCCCTGCGAGGCTGATCTTGCCGTTCTGTCTAGGGTCGATGTTGCCCATTATCATCATCGCCCCGGGGGCGGCGAACAAGAACCCGAAGAACGATGTCAGCAGAGCTAGTCCCAGGAGCCTGTACTCCGCGCGGAACTCCGCCCAGCAGCCGTACCTGCGGGCGACCACCTTGTGCATCATCTCGTGGGCGAAGAACCCCGCGACGACGCACAGGGCCGCTAGGATGACGTGGTAGAGGACGCTCCTGCCATCGGAAGTGCCCTGCACCAGGTAGAACGCGATGGTGAGGACTACGATCGCGACGGCCATGTCCCTGATCTCGATGGGGCTCGTCAGCCTGTGCCTCGGCCTCCCGACGGGACGGCCGTGGGGCGATGCCGTGTATGTGTACTCGTACCGGGGCCCCGTCGTAGTGCTCCAATCATCCCTGTTCGGAGGCCACATCGCCCCCTGGGATAGGCTGTCAAAGGATAATCGTTGCGGAGCCTAGCGCGCGGTCCCGGCAAGGTATTTACGCTAGCCAATCATAAAGAGCGCCGATATGGCAAGGCGATTCGACCACGCGCCATCGGTGCTGTACTGGTGCAACGCATGCAACGTGCCCCTGATCGGCAGGACATGCGGGCGGTGCGGCCGGACCGGCTGGAGCATCGAGCTCGCGCAGCCTGGTGATGTGAGGATCGCCCTCGAGGGCACGAAGCGCCGGCTGAGGTACCTGTTCCTCAGGCAGTTCGGAGCGCAGCAGCTCATACCCGAGCTGGTCGTCATCAACAAGAGCTCGGGGGAGGACCGAGCCGACGAGGTCATCGTCGACGGCAGGAGAATCGCGCTGCTCACCTACGACCTCGTGAAGAAGGACTTCTGGCTCACGCTCAGGATTGACGGCGCGCGCATGCTCGCCGGCTCGCAGCGCCCGAAGAAGCTCGTGACGCTCAAGAAGGCCGAGGGGCACATGAAGGGCAACTTCCTGCCCCCGGACTCGATCCAATCCTTCGACCCTGACATCCGCAAGGACGACGATGTCGTCATCCGGATGGGGAAGTTCATCGGGTGCGGGTCCGCGAAGGTCGACGCGCCCGAGCTGAGGAGCGCTCAGAAGGGGATCAAGGTCCGGGACATCACTCAGGCAGGGCCATTGACGCCCGCGAGGAGGGCCTGGCCGAGGGACATCCTCAAGGCCAACCTCGCCCACGTAGCCGCGAAGAAGGCTAAGGCCGAGCACGAGCTCAGGGAGGTCTTCTCGAACAACAAGCTGCCGATCACGGTCTCGTTCAGCGGGGGGAAGGACAGCCTAGTGGTCCTCGACCTCGTATCCTCCGTGACGAAGGATTTCACCGCCATATTCATAGACACGGGCCTCGAGCACCCGGAGACCAGGGAGTACGTCAAGCGGACCGCGCGAGACCGGGGCATGAGGCTGCTCACGGCGGAGGCGGGTGACGCGTTCGACGACAGCTTCCCCGTGTTCGGCCCTCCCGCGAAGGACTTCCGATGGTGCTGCAAGGTGTGCAAGCTCGCTCCCGCGTCGAAGGTCATCGAGGAGAGGTTCCCCGAGGGCACGCTGACCGTCGAGGGCAACAGGAGGCTCGAGTCGTTCACGCGCTCGAGGACCGAGCTCGTGGAGGAGAACCCATTCGTCCCCGGGCAGACCATCGTCAACCCGATCAGGGACTGGACAGGGCTCGATGTCTGGCTGTACATCATGATGCGGGACCTGAAGTACAACCCGCTCTACGACGAGGACATAGAGAGGGTGGGATGCTGGATGTGCCCGTCGTCCCTCGCGAGCGAGACCGCGGAGATCTCCCGGATCAGCCCCGACCTCGCGAAGGCGTGGGACGCGAAGCTCAGGTCGTGGGCCGAGGAGAAGGGCCTCCCGAAGGAGTTCGTGGACTACGGGTTCTGGCGCTGGAAGCAGCTGCCGCCCAAGATGAAGGATCTCTCGGACAGGCTCGGCCTGAAGATCAAGGCCAAGAGGGCGGACACCCTTGACCTGAGGGTCCTGAAGGGCGTCAGCCCGTGCGCGGCGGGGGGCTACTCCGTTGAGGCGGTCATCAAGATGCCCCAGACGAAGGACCTGAAGCACGCCGCCGAGCTGCTCAAGACGGTCGGGCATGTGAGGCCGGTCGAGGAGTTCGGAGTGGTCATGGTCGATGCCGAGAAGGGCACCGCGAAGGTCTTCGCCGGGGGGCAGATATCCGCCGTCGGGGAGACGCCGGAGGACGCGGTGAAGCTGTTCGACCAGGTGTCCAGGGCGTTCCTGAGAGCGAACATGTGCACGCGCTGTGGGACATGCGTGCGCGTGTGCCCGAACGGGGCCATCACGCTCGGTCTGACGGAACCCCTCGTCATCGACGCCGAGAAGTGCGACCAATGCGGAAAGTGCACCAAGAGCTGCGTGGTCGCCCACTACTTCGACAAGCTAGCATCGAGGCTGCCCAAGGACGAGAGGCATGCGAGATAGAACTCATGCAGGTCGTTCAGTCGCCCTCTTCCCTGAGCGACTTCGCGACCTTCAGGGTGTGTTCCCTTGCCCTGGACACGCCCTTCTTGGTCATGTGGACCGCGGTCCTGACGGCTGGCTTGACCTCGTGGTACACGGTGTCGGTCACCAGGACGCCTGTCTCGAGCGCCTTGCCAGTTAGCGTCGCCGCCTTGCTGACGGTCTTTGACATGACGCTCTTGCTGGGACCGTACCCACAGTGAGGGCACACGGTCGCGGAGCCCATGGCCTTGCCGCATCTGGAGCATTTCGCCATATTCTATACCTCGACGGTTCCCAGCGACGGCCCCAGCTATAAACATATCCCCCGATAGCTTTTTGAAGATGGTAGCTTACTGGGCAGGCTGCATGGTCGACGCGCTGCAGATCGTGAGCGCGGTCGCGGGCTTCGCGCCCCCGCTCGCGCTGCTGTACTTCACTCTGAAGGACTACACGTACCCGAAGGTCAAGGAGCCGTTCTTCGACGACTCCAAGATATTCAAGTTCTTCTCGCTCGGGATCGTGCTCGGGATGGTCATCTTCGCGTTCGAGGACTGGGGCAGGACGATGGGCTCCCTGGACATGCTGGTCATCCTGAACGTGCTGTTCGCGGTGATGGAGGAGTCGATGAAGCTCGTCATCCTGAACTTCCCGAGGTTCCAGAGAAAGGTCGACACCGCGTTCTACGGGCTCTCGCTCGGCCTCGGGATCGCGATGACGCTGACGTTCGCGTCCGTGTACTCGAGCCTGCTCGGGCTAAAGAACCCCGGGCCGTTCGAGATGGTCGTCTACTCGCTCTTCGGGCTGCAGCTGGTCCTGCTCCACGGGTCCACCACGACGCTGATCGGGGTGGGCGTGGTGAGAGGGGACATCAAGGGGTACTTCTCGGAGGCGCTCCTCATCCACCTGGGGTACGGCCTGCTCATGATCCTGTTCTTCAACGCGTTCTTCCCGCTGGACTTCGTCGGGCTCGGCCTGGCCTCCGCTGTCGTCGTCTATGGGTACTACAAGATACACACGCTCTCGCTCCCGGTCCTGATTAGGGACGCGAAGCGGCTCATGCTCAAGACCTCGGCCGCGTCTAAGCCTGCCTAAACTTCCCGGGGCCGACCTCGTAGATAATCCCGAGCTCGAGCAGTCTCGCCGCGAGCGCGTCCGGGTCCTTCTTCCCGAGGACCGTGGCGGCCTTCTCCATGTCCTCATGGCCGAGTTCCTTCTTCGACGCTACGAGCTCCGCGACCACCGCGCGCATCCTCTCGAGCGGGTCCTTGATCGACGAGATCCTTTCGGAGATAGCGTCCTCGACCACGCGCTTCCTCTTCTTCCTCGCGCGAGGCATCGGCCCAGCTCCCTTCAGAGAGGCGTTCACCTCGGCGACCATCTGGGCCAGCTCGTGGGGGGAGTCGGTCACGAACCTGAGCTTCATCCTGGCGAGCTTTATCTGCCGGCCGCACTGGCAGGTGGTCGTCTTCCTGGAGCTCTCGACGCCCCTCGCCCTCCCGCACTTCGGACAGACTATCACGCCGTACTTCAACTCAGGACCTCCGAGGGCATAGAGCCTAGAACGAGCGCATCTCCTTCTCGAGGAGCTTCAGCTGCGACTCGGGGAGCGTAAGCGGGCTCACGGGGACCAGCATCACGGAGTCCGAGACGGCGATCTTGTCGTTCACGTGCTGGAGCAGCTTGAGCACCTTCTGAAAGTCGTTCTGGGATATGAGATACTCGAGCCCGGACAGAAGGACCATGCAGCTCTTGTTCTCGGAGATGAAGGTCTTGATGTCGGAGTAGAGCAGCGCCAGGTTCGTCGGGTCGCGGGCATAGGGCTTCTCCTGGTCCATCGACAGCCACAGGAAGGGCACGTTCTTGAGCTCGTACCTGTCCTTGAGCTTCTCAGGGTACTCCCTCGTCACGCACAGGCTCGGGACGTTGTGCTTCGCCGCGTCGATGAATATGTCGTACGACTGGTCCGGGACCTCCTCCTTGACGAGATAGGAGTACCCGGACTCGAGGCTGAACTTCCGGACGTTGTCGGGCTCGTGCACCTTGCCCGGCTTCAGCAGGTCCAGGACCTCGTACACCTGCATCACGCAGGCCATGTACCCCTGGCTTGCGCACTCGACCTCGTCCACCTCGAACCTCTTCCCGAGGAGCTGCGAGACTATCCCGGACAGGTAGCCCCTCGCGAAGTCGCAGGTCTTGCCCTCCTTCGCCTCGACGGACTCCTCGAGGTTCACGACCATCTGGCTCTCCTCGATGGAGTCGATCCTGAGCCGACTCAGTCCGGCCTCCATCCACACGGGCTCGATGACGGACTTCGTCTCGGCGAGGCTGTCGACCGACAGCCCGAAACTCTCGACCAAGGCATGGCCGCACCTCTGCCCATATCTGTAAAGCATCAGCCTCGCGCGCTGGTCGCCCTCGACGATCTCCAGCTCCTCCCGAAGATGGGCGAGGGCGATGCCCGGCATGACGAAGAACGGGAGGGACCTCATTTCGCGCCCTCCAGAAGCCTCCTGCCAATGGAGGCGAAGGCGGCCTCGACATTCAGGCCCGTCTTGGCGCTCGTCTCGAGCACGTCGCATCCGATCGAGGAGCCGAACGAGCGCAGCTCGTCGAGTGTGAAGGCCTTGCTCAGATCGGACTTGTTGCCGAGAAGGATGACCGGCATGTCCCCGACCACGGACCTGAAGTTCCCGACCCAGGTTTTCAGGGACCTCATCGTCTCAGGGCGGGTGAAGTCGCACACTGCGAGCGCGCCCGCCGCTCCCTTGTAGTATGCCGCGTGCAGCGCTTCCTGGGTCCTCTGTCCGAGTATGTCCCAGACCATCAGGTCCATCGTCGAGTCTCCGACGGTGACGGACTTCTTCGAGACCTTCGTCCCGAAGGACTGGATGTACTTGTCGTCGAACACGTCGAACACGAACCTCCTCACGAGGCTCGTCTTGCCCACTGCCCCATCCCCCAGAAGGCAGAGCTTGATGATGTACTTGGCAGAGGACATCAGAAACGAAAGTTAATGCCCGGATGGATATATAACGGTTGATAGCGCTGGAATCGGCAGGAATGGACAGGTCGGCCAGTACTGTCGCGTTGGGCGGAGGAGGGAGGTCTGTGAAGAGGACTTTGGAGGCCGAGAACGACGCGATCCACGCGCACAGGCTCAGGAAGGTGTACGACGACCTGGTCGCGGTCGACGACATCGACCTCAAGATCGCCAAGGGCCAACTGTACGGCATGATCGGGCCGAACGGCTCCGGCAAGACCACGACCATCAAGATGCTCGTCGGGCTGCTGAGGCTGACCTCGGGGAAGGCTTACGTCCTCGGGGAGAAGGTGCCGATCTCGCAGAACATCTCCCGGATCGGCTACATGCCCCAGGAGATGGCCATCTACACGGACCTGACCGTCCGCGAGAACCTCCAGCTGTTCTCAGAGTTGTACTCTATCGACCCGAAGAAGTTCGAGGGCCGCGCGGACGACCTCCTGAAGGTGATCGACCTCGCGGACCGCAAGGACAGCCTCGTGTCCGAGCTCAGCGGAAGCATGAGGCACAGGGTCTCGCTCGCGTGCGCTCTCGTGCACGACCCCGAGGTCGTCTTCCTGGACGAGCCGACCGTGGGCGTCGACCCCGAGCTGAGGGTGGGCTTCTGGAAGTACTTCGCGGACCTCAAGGAGAAGGGGAAGACCATCGTCCTCACGACGCACTACATGGACGAGGCCGTGAGGTGCGACACCGTCGGCATGATGAGGGCCGGCAGGATGATCGCCGAGGGCAGCCCGAAGGGGCTCATGGAGGAATCGGGGACGGCCGACCTCGAGTCCGCGTTCCTGACGTTCGCCAAGAAGGTGGGCTCGTGAGGCTCAACAGGGTCCTGGCGATCGCGAAGAAGAACCTGAGGTCGCTGAAGCACGACAGGCGCACGGTGGGCTTCCTGGTCCTTATGCCGCTCCTCATGATAACCATCTTCGGCTACACCTTCGGAGGGACCATCCAGAACGTCAGCGTGTACATTGTGAACCTGGACCAGGCCCCGTCCAACTCGTCTGTCTCCGAGAAGATAATCGCGAGCCTCGAGTCGACCGACACCCTGCACATCGTCAAGATGCTCACGACCCCGGACGGGGTGGGCGCCGCGGCCGAGGAGGTTAAGGACGCGCACATCTGGGCGGCGATCGTCTTCAACGAGACCTTCTCGGCCGACGTCTTGGCGGCCTCCAGGTCCCTCGGGCCCCCGGCCTCGATCCAGCTGATCATCGACGGGACGAACCCGAACATCGTATCGGCCGTCACGGGCGAGCTCCAGACGGCCATAAGGTCCGTCATCGGGTCCGGGGCCGCCGCGCCCATGAGCGTGGCTCCCGACCTGGTCTACGGCAAGGACGCGAGGTTCATCGACTTCTTCGCGCCCGGGGTCATGGGCCTCGCGGCGATGATGGTCACGTTCATGCTCTCGATCATATCGTTCGTGCACGAGAGGAGCGGGTCCACCCTCGACCGCCTGCTCAGCACGCCCGTGACCGAGGGGGAGATCGTCGCGGGCTATGCGCTCGCGTTCGGGTTCGTGGGCCTCATCCAATCTTGCGTGATCATATCCGCGGCCATCCTGCTGTTCAACGTGATGATCGTCGGGAACGTGCTCCTCGCGCTCCTGGTCGTGTTCGTGCTGGGCGTCGGCAACCAAGGCCTCGGGTTCATGCTCTCGTCCTTCGCGAAGAACGAGTTCCAGGCAATACAGTTCCTGCCGCTCATACTGTTCCCGTCGATTCTCCTCTCGGGCGTGTTCTGGCCCCTCGAGGCGGTGCCCACGCTCCTGAGGCCCGTGTCCTATTTCATCCCCCTGACCTATGCCGTCGAGGGGCTGAGGTCCGTGATGATCAGAGGCTGGTCGATCGACGGCATCTGGGTGCAGCTCGTGGTGCTCCTCGGCTTCGCGGTCGCGATGCTGCTCCTGAGCGCGCTGGGCCTCAAGAGGAGGAGGTGAGAGGGTGATCGACGCGAAGCCCAGGGTCATCTTTGTCTCAGAAGGCCACGAGATCACCCACAGGCAGATGCAGGCCCTCGCGGAGCTCAACCTGAAAGGGAGCATGAAGAAGGCAGCCGCGTCCCTGGGGATATCGACGCCGGTCCTGCACAAGTACATACACGAGGTCGAGGAGAAGGCGGACCTGGAGCTCGTCACGACGACCAGCACCGGCAGCCGGCTGACGAAGGACGGGTTAGAGCTCCTCAAGAAGTTCGGGGAGTTCGAGCTCCGGCTCCAGGACGACGAGCATCTCAGGGTCGCGGGGACGATAGTCTCCCAGAGGAGCGTCCTCGTCGCGGCGTCCGAGATCTCCCAGGCAGGCAAGGTCTGCATGGTCACCATAGCCACGGACGAGCAGAATCTGAGGCTCATGCGCGAGGGGAGGGTGGACTGCGTGGTCTTCGACGACGCGATCAACGCGATGGAGAATGCCCCTGAGCGGGACGTGTGCGAGATCGGCACAGACATGCTGATGCACAGGGACAACGGCCCGAGGCATGCGCGCATGGCGTTCGGCGCGCAGAGGATCGCCTTCAGGCACCTCGACGAGCAGGAGATACCGCACGAGGTCGTGAGGATGTTCCACGAGCCGACCATGGTCGACCGCACCGAGCTGAGCTACTTCATCAACAGGAGCCTCGTGCGCACGGGCGTGGTCAAGGCCGTGGGTGCGAAGGACGCGCCGTGGTCTTTGCACTCGATCTCCGCGCTGCAGTGCTCGGAGCATGGGGACCTGCCGGCGTTCTTGGAAGAGGCCAGGGAGGCTTGGATTTACCGGAAAGGGTAACGCTTAACCCTTATCAGCAAAACCCTGATATATGGCCATAGCCCTGACATAGCCTCGGTGAGTAGCTTGGCGGAGGCTAAGGTACCTAATCCGGAGTTCACCCGGAAGGTCATCGAGCAAGGGGGCAAGACGGTCAACCTGTGCTTCCAATGCGGAACATGCACGGGCAGCTGTCCGTCTGGACGGCAGACCGCTTTCAGAGTGAGGAAGGTCGTGAGGAGGGCTCAGTTGGGGTTCGAGGAGGACGTGCTGCCGTCGGAGGACCTGTGGCTGTGCACCACGTGCTTCACGTGCTACGAGAGATGCCCGAGGGGCGTCGAGATCGTGGACATCATCATGGCCCTCAGGAACATGGCCGTGCGGAAGGGCTACATGGCCGAGCCGCACAGGAAGGTCGCGGAGCTGATCTCCAAGACCGGGCACATGGTCTCGCTGAGGGACGAGGACAAGGCGCTGAGAAAGAAGCTCGGGCTGCAGGAGACCCCGCCGACGGTGCTCTCGGACCCGAAGATGCTGGAGCAGGTCAAGAAGATCACGGAGCTCTGCGGCTTCGACAAGCTCGTCGCCTCCGGAGGGAAGTGACATGGCGAAGTACGCGTTCTTCCTGGGCTGCATCATGCCGCTCAGGTATCCAGGGATCGAGAGCTCGACCAGGGAGGTCATGAAGTCGCTCGGCGTCGAGCTCGTCGACATGCAGGGCGCGAGCTGCTGCCCGGCGCCCGGGGTCACGAGGTCCTTCGACCAGAACTACTGGATGAGCCTCGCGGCGAGGAACCTCACGATAGCGGAGAAGATGGGCATGGACGTGCTCACGATCTGCAACGGCTGCTTCGACACGCTCTTCGAGACCGCCCACAAGCTCAACCACGACCCCGAGCTGAGGAAGAAGGTCAACAAGACGCTCAGGGACGCGACGGGCGTGGAGTACAACGGCACGGTCAACGTGCGCCACTTCGTCGAGCTGCTGTACCGCGATGTCGGCCTCGACGCGATCAAGTCGAAGGTCAAGGGGGGCAAGAACCTCAAGGCCGCGGTGCACTACGGCTGCCACTTCCTCAAGCCGAGCAACATCAAGAAGATCGACGACGCCGAGAGGCCGCACGTCTTCGACGACATAGTCGAGGCCGCGGGCATGACGAGCGTCGCGTACAAGGACAAGGGGATGTGCTGCGGCGCAGGCGGAGGCGTGAGGGCGAGGACCCCGGACGTCGCGCTCAAGATGACGAAGGAGAACCTGGTTAACATGCAGGCCGCGGGCGTCGATGTCATCGTGGACTGCTGCCCGTTCTGCCACCTGCAGTACGACGTCGGCCAGGTGCAGCTCAAGGAGCTGCAGCAGAAGATACCGGTCCTGCACCTCTCGCAGCTGCTCGGCCTGGCTTTCGGGCTCGAGAAGGACAAGCTGGGGCTCGAGGTACACCAGGTCAAGGTAAACCTCTAGGATGGAAGGAAGTCCCGGAGATGCACGTCGCACGCGTAATGGCCATAACCGAGGTGAGGAGCGTGCCTCCGGACATCCGGCCATTTGTCGATTTCAAGGCCGCGGTGGAGGACCGGAAGCTCTCGGAGGACGAGAGGGTCGCGATCCTGGTCATCGAGACGACCACGAGCTACTTCCCCGTCTTCCTGAAGGACCCCGTGACCATGGAGAAGCTCGAGTCGGACCTTGAGAAGCAGGACGCGAAGCTGGCATCGGACTCGAAGGAGCTGCTCTCGAAGCACCTGAGGCGGTAGTCCTCAGACAAAGTTCTTATCGAACCTTGCGATTCACCGACTTGCAGAGCGCGTTGTTCAGCCTGACCGGGAGCGGCATCTGATGGCGAAGAAGTTGTACAAGTGTTTCACTTGTGGCAAGATCTACGAAGACGAGGGGGCCGCCATGAAGTGCCACGACGGGCCGATCCAGAAGCTCGTCCAGAACGACAAGGCGGGCAAGCCCAGGTTCCTTGGGAACTGAGCGCGACCGCCCAGGTTTCGACCGACGCGAGGGCATCACAGGGGCACCGACATGGTCATCGAGCAGTTGCACAGGGAGATAGACAGAGACTGGGCCAAGCATCTGAGGATCACGCGGGAGATCCTGAGGATACCGAGCGTCTCCTCCACGGGCGAAGGGATCCAGGAGACGGCGGATGCCTTGGAGAAGCTGCTGAAGGGAATGGGCGCCAAGACTAAGCAGTTCAGGGCCACGAGCAAGAGCCACCCGCTAGTGTACGGGCACCTGGATGTCGGTGCGAAGCACACCGGAGCGGTCTATGGCATGTACGATGTCCAGCCGATAGGAGACCCCGAGGCATGGGAGCAGCCTCCGTTCGGCGCGACGATCGTCAAGAAAAAGCCGTTCGGGGAGATCCTCGTGAACAGGGGAGTCTACAACTCCAAGGGAGCGCTCCTCGGATCGACTCTCGCAGTCCAGACGATGCTCGACAAGGGTGAGTTGCCAGTCAACCTTCATTTCCTGCTCGAGGGAGAAGAGGAATCGGGCGGCGCGAGCCTCCCGACTTTCGTCAAGAAGAACAAGAAACTCCTGTCCGACGCCGACGCGGGGTTCTGCTTCGACTACAGCGAGGACTCGAACGGCCAGGTGGACATCGCGCTCGGGATCAAGGGATGCGTGACATTCGACCTCATCGCCGAGGGGAAGGACCGGGGCGGCCCGAGCGAGGGGCCGGTCCACAGCAGCGTCTCGGTGATCCTCGAGAGCCCAGTGATCCGGCTGGTCAAGGCGCTCTCGACGCTCTTCGACGAGAACCAGGATCCGGCAGTGGACGGCATGAATGAGATCGTGAGGAAGCCCACCGCGCAGGAGCTCGAGCTCACGAGGAAGCTCTCCAAGAGGTTCGACATGAAGGGATACCTCGAAGAGTGCGGGGCCAAGAAGTTCAAGGTCAAGGGCACCGAGGAGGAGATACTCCGCAAGTACCTGTTCGAGCCGTCTATCAACATCGCGGGCCTGCTTTCAGGGTACACCGAGGACGGCTACAGCACGATACTCCCCGACAAGGCGCTGGCGAAGGTCGACATCAGGGTCGTGCCGGACTTGACCACCGAGGGCACTAGGGAGCTTGTGAGGAAGCATCTCGACCAGAGGGGGTTCACGGACATCAAGATCACGCGGTACCCGGACTATCCGTGGTCGAAGGTCCCTCTCGAGGCTGACATCACGCAGGCCTACATCAAGGGGATCAAGTTCCACGGCAAGGACCCGAAGATATGGCCGATGATGGCCGGGTCGGCGCCGATGTTCATATTCGATGATATCCTCGGGATACCCTACGGGGGGACCGGGCTGGGGTTCGGCGGCAGGGCCCACGCGCCGAACGAGTTCGCGGTCGTGTCGACGATGAAGGACTTCGAGAAGAGCGTGGTATCGATCTTCTGCAAGTACGACGAGGTCGCATCGAAGAAGCCGAACACATGAAGGGCTCGAGCAGGAAGGACGGCCGGAAGGCCGACCACGGTTTCCGATGCGCGAATCCGCCGAGGATGTGGCAGGCCAGCAACAAATCATTTTATAGCGTGTAGTCAATCTTCATCCAGTTGGGGGACTGGGTGAGAGCCCGGTCGTCTGCGGAGGAAAGAGGGCGGGGTTTAGACCATGACGACGTTCGCTTTCAGAGCGACTCGTGTGCTGGCTGTGTTGATCGTGGGGACGATGCTCGCATCATCGGTGCCGACCGTGCTGCTGCTGAGGGAAGGAACGATGAATGCGGCGGCCGTGGAGTACTATGTCAAGTGCGCCATGACGCAGGACATCGAGATATGGAACCCGCTGAACATCGCTCTGGTGTCAGAGTTCATCTCGACCTACATGATATTCAGCGTGCTGTTCCAGTATACGGAGGACTGGACAGGGCCGGTGAACGACCTCGCCACCGACTACTATCAGGTCACTCATTCGCCTCAGAACAACATGACCACCTACATCAACATCACGCACAACGCCTACTTCAGGAACATGGCGAATCCCACGGATGTGTCGCATCCCCTGACCGCCGCGGATGTGGTGTTCTCGATCAAGCTGATACTGGCGCACCCGGGAGGCGCCTGGGACGACTACCTCACGGGAATAACCGGCGTGAACGCGACCGGCACCTACCAGGTCGCGATCGACACGGCGTACCAGAAATCCACCCTGATATACGACCTCGTCTGGATACCCATCCTGCCGATGTACCAGTGGTCGGGGGTGGCGGGGGGCCAGATACTCACCAACAAGGCTCCGGACTGGCTGGTCGGAAGCGGCCCCTTCATGTTCAACACATCGGTGGCTGGACAGTACTACAAGTTCGACAAAGCGCCGAACTACCACGGGTCGACGGACTACCCCTCAGGACCGGACGAGAGGGTCGTTGACTTCGACGGGGTCATCCTGAGCATCTATACGGCCACGTCAGCGATGCTCTTCGACGTGAACAGCGGAGCCGTCGACGCTGCTGATTTCTCGGGGCAGCCGCAGGTGTTCCTGCAGTCCGTGGGACAGGGCGCGCCGTTCGTGCAGAAGTACGTCACTCAGGAGATGGGCATAATCGATGTCGCGATCAACGCCATCCCTATGGACTTCAGAAAGGGCGCATACGGGACTGGCAACCCGCTGCTGCTCGACCCGAACGTCCGTCAGGCTATCCTGATGACCCAGAACAAGTCGAGGATTGCCAACGGCCTGATGCTGGGCCTGCCGACAATAGCCGACTCTGTGATACCTCCAGGACCGTGGCACTACAACATCACCGGACTGATCACGTACAACCCTGCCGGAGGCAAGACGCTGCTCTTGAATCATGGATACACGGACTCGAACGGCGATGGGATCCTCGAGGCGACCGCATCCGCGTACCCGGTGACGATGGGCTGGGCGAGTGTGGGAGACCCACTGAGCTTCCGGCTGAGGGTGCCGGACACGGACCCCACCTATGACACGATCGCGCGGGACTGGCCGCAGTGGGCGCTGCAGGCTGGCATTCAGCTCAACTACGGTGGGCCGACGCCAGAGAAGATCATGGTCAACAACGACTGGTACCAGTCCGACTACGACATCTGGGTATGGGCATGGTACTGGACCTCGGAGCCGCTGTCGAACCTGGCCGTCTGGCAGACCTCCCAGCTACGCTCAGGCGGCGACAACTGCCAGATGCCGATGGGCCCGTGGTGGTACTCCGCGAAGAACTCCACGACCGGAGTCGCGTACTCGGCCTACGATGAGAACTTCTCGCTCGCGCAGAGGACGCTGGATCCAGTCGCACGGAAGGTTATCACTGACAAGCTCCAGCAATGGATATATGACTCGTGGTGCGAGCCGGTTCCGATATACCCCGCAGGGCTCTGGAGCGTCAGCACGAAGCGGTTCACCGGCTGGGGGAACTGGTCCCAGCACATCGGGCTGGCGTTCGAATCCGACCTGCCTTGGATCTGGTTCCGCCTGCAGCCGACCGGCGCGAACATGGCCCCGGAGATCGACAACCAGCTGCAGCAGTACTACGACATCGTCTTGGGGGACTCGCAGGTCTTCACGATAACCGCGCACGACCCCGAGGGAGACCCGTTGACGGTCACATGGGACTTCGGGGACGGAACCACGGCCGTCAACACGAGCTCGTCCGGTACCGGGAGCCCGACCGTCTTCACAAGATCGCACACCTTCAGTGCGCTTGCGATGCCGCCCACAGGGCTCTCAATGAGCGTGAACGTCTCGGACGGGAATCCTGGCAACTACGTCGTCACGCGCGCGACGGTCTATGTAATCCCTGCCCCTGACACGGTGCCGCAGCTCTCGTTCCCGATCCTGTCGGACCCGATCGACAGCGCGTATGTCGGGGATACCGTGACCTGGACCGCGGGCGCCAAGGACGCGGAGAGCGGCGGGACGAACGGGTTCGGGCTGCAGTTCACATGGGCATGGGACGACGGCACGTACAACACGTCGCACTATCAGCCCACTGAGAACGGGACGCCGGTGATGGACACTGTGACGCATGTGTGGAGCGTGCCGAGCTCGGCCAATCCATACAACGTAGAGCTGTTCGTCTGGGACGGCTCGCTGTTGCCAGGCCACAACGTGTCGCTCGGGGCGATTCCTTTCGAGGTGAAGGTGAATCAGCCGCCGGCCCTGCCGTCGATCTCGACCGTCACCGCCAACAGGAACGTGGCGGTCAACTGCCTAGCCTCGAGCAGCGACCCTGACGGGGACCCGATAAGGTTCACCTGGCACTGGGACGACGGCACTTACAGCGTCACCCAGGGGCAGGCGGGACCTGACGAGATGGTCGTCTCGACGGTCAACCATACATGGGCGGCGGCTGGAAGCTTCCTCGTCGAGGTGTTCGCCGACGACCTTACGGGCAAGGCGGGGCACAACGTCACGGCGAACATAACGGCAGTGATATCGAACACGGGCACGAACGTCGCCCCGTGCGCCCTCGGCCTCCTGCCGGTGCCTGAGTCGACCTACCCATATCACGCGGTGACCTTCAACGCCAGCGCCGTCGACACCAACGGCGACACGCTGACTATGTACCTGCTGTTCGGCGACGGCAACTCGACGACCAAGAGCACCGCCGGAGGGACGACCAGACAGAGCACCGACTTCACGCACGCGTACGCCTACGCCGGGACGTTCCTGGCCGAGCTCTGGGTGGACGACGCCAACGGCCACAACGTGACCATCAACGCGACAGTCTCTGTCCGCGAGAACAGCCCGCCGTGGCTGATCCTCTCCTCGGAGGCGTCCGCGTACTACAACAAGGACTTCGTGCTCATCCCTGCGAGGGTGAGGGACAACGACTCCGACCCGCTGACCGTCTCGTATGACTGGGGAGACGGCGAATGGAGCACGGGAGGCGCGCCGCCGACCTACCCGGGGAACCACACGTATCTGTCCATGGGCAACAAGACCGTGACCGTCTACGTCGATGACGGGACCGGCCTAGCAGGCCACAACATCAGCAAGACGATAGAGATATCCATGAACGAGAACCTGAGGCCGAAGATAGTCGGAGAGGTCGTCGTGTGGCCCGCGAAGGCCCTGTACAAGCCCGGGGACAACCTGTCGTTCAACATAACCGTGAGCGACTACGAGGGCGACAAGGTCAACATCACGGTCGACTTCGGGGACGGCAGCGGTCCTGTGAAGGTGCCTATGTTCGACCCTGAGCCGGGCGAGAACGTCACGAAGACAGTGACGCACGTCTTCGAGAACGGCAGCGACACACCGTACACGGTCACCGTGACCGTCGACGACGGACAGATAGCGTACCACTCGATCAAGACCTGGAACTTCGCAACGGTGTCCATCGAGGTCGAGAAGGAGGGCGGAGGCGGGGTCTCGGGATTGCTCCTGGGCCTCGGGATCGCGATAGTGGCCGTCGCGGCTCTGCTGGTGCTGTTCTTCCTGTTGAGGAGGAGGAAGAAGGAGCCGGGAGAGAAGCCCACGAAGGAGGTCGGAGGCATGGAGGGCATGGCCCCGCCGCCGGAGGCTCCCAAGAAGTGACCGTCCTGCAGAAACCCCTTCCCAAACTTCATTTATTCTCTCGATCCGCATGAACGAGCTCGGGGAACGGTGTCGGCTTGGCTTCGATGAGGAGGATACTGGCGAAGAGGGTCATCAACGCGTTCATAACGATCATCCTCATCATGACCCTCAACTTCATGCTCTTCAGGTGGATGCCTGGCGACCCTGCGAAGCTGATGCTGAACCACTCCCCGCACGAGTCCGACTACGCCTACCTGCGCAACGTCGAGATCATGGGCCTGAACGACCCCCTCTGGGAGCAGTTCATAAAGTACTTCGCGATGACCTTCGAGGGCAACTGGGGTTTATCGTACGCCTTCGAGATGCCCGTGATAGACGTCATAGGCCAGGCCATCCTGTGGACGATCCTCCTCATGGGCGTGTCGACGTTCTTCACGTTCGTCGTGGGCGTCTGGCTGGGCAAGATCGCAGCGAGGAAGAGGGGGCGGTCCCCCGACCTGGCGATAACCGGCTTCGGGCTGTTCTTCTACGGCATGCCGATCTTCTGGTTCGGCATCATGCTGCTGGTGATATTCGTCGGCTACTGGCACATCCTCCCCTCGAAGGGATACATGTCGGATGTGCCCCTGTACCCGATCACGTTCGACAAAATCGTCGACATACTCACCCACCTCATCCTGCCGGCGGCGACCCTGACGATCGGGTCGATCGCGGGGGTGACGCTGATCATGCGCAACTCTTTGGTCGACGTCCTCACGGAGGACTACATCGTCACCGCGTACGCGAAGGGCCTTGACGACCGACAGGTCATGAGAAAGCACGCCTCCCCGAACGCCCGCCTCCCGATCGTGACGACCGTCGCGATGGACACGGCGTTCATCCTCGGTGGGGTGTTCCAGATCGAGGTGGTGTTCGGATACAAAGGCATCGGCTGGTACTCGATGCAGGCCATCTGGAACGAGGACTATCCTGTGCTCCAGTTCGTGTTCTTCATAGGCGGGGTCGCGGTCGTGCTCGCCAACCTCATCGCCGACATCATACTGGTCCAGCTGGACCCGAGGGTGAAGATCACATGAAGTTCGAGAAGGTCCTCCCGGCCATCACTCAAAGGCTCTTCGCGTCCAGGCCGTTGCTGGCAGACAAGCTCGGCCTCCTTGCGAGGGACGCGGGAAAGGTGACCGACCTGTTCCTCAAGACCTGGCTGGGCAGGGTCGGCATGGCCATCATACTGTTCTTCGTGATACTGTCGATATTCACGCAGCTCGCGGTGCCCTACGATCCCAGGATCGGCTCGGACGACATCCGCCAGGACAGCAGCTGGGAGCATCCTTTCGGCACGGACGACATCGGGAGGGACGTCCTTGTCAGGACGCTCCACGGGACGGCGGCATCGCTCACGGTGGGGTTCGTCGCGATGGCCATCTCGATGGGGCTTGGGACCGTGGTCGGCCTCGCCTCGGGCTACGCCGGGGGATGGAAGGACGAGGTCATCATGAGGATCAACGATGTCTTCCTGTCCATCCCGTGGCTCGTCCTTATGATAGTCATTGCGGCGGTCATGCACACGCAGAGCCTGTGGGCGATAATCCTCGTGATAGGGATCACCGGCTGGTCGACGACCGCGAGGATAGTCCGGGCACAGGTGCTCACGCTGAAGGAGAGACAGTTCGTCGAGCGCGCGCGGGCCATAGGCTCCCGCGACTGGCACATAATCAGGAAGCACATCCTGCCGAACGTCGTGCCCCTGATATTCGCGAACGCCATCCTCACGGTCGCGATCTCGATCCTCTCCGAGAGCACGCTCAGCTTCCTGGGGCTCGGCCCCAGGGATGTCGAGACCTGGGGGAAGATACTCGAGGACGCGTACAGGCTGAACGTCGAGATCGTCGGGCCGTACGCGTTCATAATAATGCCCGGGCTGTGCATCGTCTTCGTCGTCCTCGGGTTCACCTTCGTGGGGTACGCGATGGACGAGGTCCTCAACCCCAAGTTGAGGGTGAGATAGGCCGTTCCGGGCACCAGCTGGCATGCCGCGAATTCGCAGCTCGCATGCCCTGTGCGAGACACGGCAATCTTTTAATATGGAAACCTGTTATCGAGCATCCCTAGTCAGCTAGACAGAGGTATCTCATTGGCCCAGAAAGCTAGAGCAACCGCGAAGAAGGTCAAGGACAGATGGCGGGCGAAGGAATGGTACAAGATCTACGCCCCCGAGATGTTCAGCAAGATGCAGCTGGGGGAGACCCCCGCCGAGACCCCGGACGGGGTCATGGGCAGGATAACGGAGGCCACCGTCCAGGACCTCATAGGCGATTTCTCGAAGATGCACATCAAAATCAAGTTCAAGGTCAACAACGTGAGCGGGCTCGACGCGCACACGATGTTCGTCGGACACGACCTGACGAGCGACTATGTCAGGCGGCTCACGAGGAGGAAGAGGACCAAGACCGATGCGGTCGTTGACGTGACGACCAAGGACGCGTGGGAGATCAGGGTCAAGCCGATGGCGGTCTCCGAGCAGAGGATTCAAGCATCCCAGGAGACGGCCATCAGGAACATCATGCGGGACGAGGTCAAGAGGATCGCCTCCGAGGTCACGATAGGCGAGTTCGTCCGCATGCTCATCATGGGTGACCTGGCCAGGGGCATCTCGGAAGCCTCGAAGGTCATCGTGCCCATCAAGAGGATAGAGATACGCAGGAGCGAGGTCACGAGGATGGGCAAGCTGCCCGAGCCGGGCGAGCAGCCGATCGCAGGACCTGTCAGGGAGGAGGAGCCGCAGGAGCCCGCGGAAACGCCTGCGGCGCCGGAGCAGCCGGCACCTGAGGCTGCCGCGGAGCCGCCAGCCCCTGAGCCTGCGCCAGAGGTCCTGCAGCCCGAGGCCCCTGCAGAGGAAGAGAAGAAGGAGTAGGCCGGTGTCTCTGGATCTCGGTTCGATCTGTTTGCGAAAAAGTCGGGGTGGCTCAGCCTGGTGGAGCGTCGGACTCATAGGGAGTTGCTTTGACCAAACGCTCCTTGGACATCCGGAGGTCACGGGTTCGAACCCCGTCCCCGACACCATCACTGTCGATCGTGTTGTCATGACAGAGGATGCGAGAGCATGAGGGTCATCATCTATACCGGCAAGGGAGGCGTCGGGAAGACATCCGTCGCTGCGGCTACGGCCTTGAGATGTGCAGAAATGGGTTATCGCACCGTGGTCATGAGCACCGACGCCGCGCACAGCCTCTCCGACTCGATCGAGTACCAGCTCTCGGGCGAGGTGCAGAACATCTCGAAGAACCTCGACGGGCTGGAGGTGGACATCCAGTACGAGCTCGAGCACAGGTGGAAGGAGATCCAGACCTATCTTTCGGACTTCCTGACATCACAGGGGATGGATGGCGTGACGGCCAAGGAGATGGCCGTGTTCCCCGGCATGGAGCTCATGTCGGCGCTGTTCTACGTTGAGGAGTGGCACAAGGCGAAGAAGTACGACGTGGTCGTCATGGACACCGCCCCGACCGCAGACACGCTCCGCCTCCTCGCGTTTCCCGACACGGCCAACTGGTACTTCGACAAGCTCTTCGGGATGGTCAAGAACGTGATGAAGCTCGCGCGCGTGACCGTGGGGAGGGTGATGTCCACCCCGCTCCCCTCCGACAGGTTCCTGGACGACCTCGAGGCCCTCAGGTTCAGGCTCGGATATGTCAGGGATCTTCTGACCGACCCTGAGATATCATCAGTCAGGCTGGTCCTGAACCCCGAGCGCATGGTGATCACGGAGACTCAGAGGGCGTACACCTACCTCTGCCTCTACGGATACACGGTCGAGGCGCTTGTGATAAACAGGGTCCTGCCGAAGGACATCAGCGACTCGTTCTTCGACGACAAGTTCGAGGAGCAGGCGGCCCATCTCCAGACGATCGTCGAGGCGTTCTCGCCCCTGAAGATGCTCCAGGCGGAGCTGATGCCACGGGAGATCGTCGGGCGGAAGGCGCTCGAGATGCTCGCGGACCAGCTGTTCGGGAAGCAGGACCCTTCGGCGGTGTACTCCAAGGAGTCCCCGATGAAGATGTACGACGAGGAGGACGACAACAGCGTCCTCGCCATCAAGATGCCCTTCGAGCTCAACCGGAAAATAGAGCTTTATACGCGAAAAGACGATTTGGTGCTGCAGCTGGGTGCGTTCAAGAAGTCGATCACGCTCCCGCACTCGATGGCCAACAGGAAGATCCTGGGAGCGGACCTGCAGAACGGCTGGCTGAGGATCAAGTTCGAGGGAGAACATGTCACCACAAAGAAAGGCAGGAAAGGGCGCCGAGGCCGCAAGGCGCGTGGAAAGGAGCCTTGAGGAGATCGCAGGCGTGGTCAGCAGGGACTCGATGACCCACTTCATGAACGCGGGCCTCGAGATGCTCCAGGCGGCAAACGCCGCTGTGGAGAAGATGAACTTCCCGGAGGAGACGAAGATCAGGGTCCACAAGGCCGAGAAGGAGGTCCTGCTCGGCTGGAAGGCGGCTATCGACGCCGTGCTTCAGCAGGTGGAGAAGGAGATCCCTCCGAAGAAGGCCGCAGAGCTGAAGAAGATCGAGATAAGGCGCAAGGCGAAGTGAGCCCGCAGCGACATGCTCGCGGGAGCACATCGGCTCGACTCGGCCAGCTGCGGACTTTCGGGCCCGACAATCACCTTTTTTATTCGAACTCCATTACTCTGCAGAAACATAGTTTGTCAGGGGGACAGATACCATGACGAAGATGTTGGTACCGTACCCGGAGAACTGCACTGGCTGCCGGATGTGCGAGATGGTCTGCTCGATCTACCACGAGGGCAAGGTCAACCATGCCGACGCCAGGCTGCAGGTCCACCGGAGGAATGTGAAGCTCGATTTCCCGTCTGTGTGCACCCACTGCGTGTCGTGCGGCGACGAATGCTGCATGCTACGCTGCCCGGTCGAGGCGATCAAGAAGAAGGACGGCGTGGTCTACGTCGACCAGGAGCTCTGCACCGCGTGCGGGGAGTGCGTTGAGGTCTGTCCCTTCGGCGTGATGCGCATGGAGGAGAAGGCCTTCAACTGCGACCTGTGCGGCGGGCATCCCACCTGCGTGAACTTCTGCCCGATGCATGCGCTCATGTACGAGGAGCCTAAGCCGGAGAGGTATGAGCAGGTCAAGAGACTACTTGCACCGGAGGAGTGACCATGAAGGGTTACACTGGCAGGATACTCAAGATTGACCTCACGTCCGGCAAGTCCTTCACGAGGACATTCGACGAGAGCTACGTGAGGAAGTACCTCGGAGGGCAGGGGTTCGCCGTGGAACTCGTGTACCACGGCGTCCCGAAGGGCACGGATGCGCTCGACCCCAAGAACGTGCTCGCGATGTCCGGCGGGGCGTTCAACGGGTTCCCGATCGGCACCGCGAGCAAGGTCGCATGGGCCTCGAAGTCCCCGGCGACGGGCACGCTCGCCGAGAGCATCATGGGCGGGTCGATCGGGCCGGAGCTGAAGCACGCGGGCTACGACGCGCTCGAGATCGTCGGCAAGGCCAGCGCGCCATCTTACATCTACATAGAGGACGACACGGTCGACATCAGGGATGCGGGCGACCTCTGGGGGAAGGACACCAGAGTGGTCCCGGAGACGCTCAAGATGCGCCATGGCTGGGACGTGAAGGTTGCGTGCATCGGCGTGGCCGGGGAAAAGCTCTCGAAGATCGCGGGCATCGACTGCGACGACAGGCAGGCTGGGAGGGCGGGCCTCGGAGCGGTCATGGGCTCGAAGAACCTCAAGGCGATCGTAGTCCGCGGGACGAAGGACCTCGTGCCCCACGACCCGAAGGCGGTCCTGAGGCTGGCGTACCAGTACCAGAGGATCTACCAGGCTGCCGGATCCTGGGTCGAGGACACGAAGTACGGCACCGGCGAGTTCCTGGGCTGGGTCAACAAGGAGAGGGGCGTCTTCCCGACGAGGAACTGGCAGGAGAGCGTCTTCAACGAGCGGGAGAAGATAGATCCGTACTACTGGGCCACGAGATACGTCACGAAGAACAAGGCGTGTTTCTCGTGCACGAAGCCCTGCGGGAAGCTGTTCGAGGTCAAGGACGGCAAGTTCAAGGGCGTCGCGATCGACGGAATCGAGTACGAGACACTCTACTCGCTCGGCGCGGCGTGCGGCAACGCAGACGTCGAGTCTGTCGCGAGGGCGAACGAGCTGTGTGACCTGCTGGGCATCGACACCATATCCGCAGGTGTCACGGTCGGGTTCGCCATGGAGCTGTTCCAGCGCGGGATCATCACGGAGAAGGAGACCGGAGTCAACCTCGCCTGGAGCAACGCCTCGGACGCAGTCCCGCAGATGATAGAGCTGATGGGCAACAGGAAGGGCTTCGGCGATGTCCTCGCGGACGGCGTCAAGGTCGCCGCGAAGAGGATCGGAAAGGGCTCAGAGAGATACGCGATCCACACGAAGGGACTGGAGCCGCCGGCGTACGACGTCAGGGGCATGAAGGGCCACGGCCTCGCCTACATGACCTCGACCAGGGGCGCGTGCCACCTGCGGGCCGGGTTCTACGCCCCGGAGCTCGTGGGCAAGTTCTGGAAGTGGGAGGGCATAGACAGGTTCTCCGCCGTCGGCAAGGGCCCCATGGTCGCCACGATGGAGAACTTCATGTGTGTCTACGACTCCGTCGGCCTGTGCAAGTTCTCGAGGGGGTTCTATCTCATCGCGAAGCTTCCCGAGGTGCTCGAGGCGATCACCGGCCTGAAGTTCACCGAGGATGAGCTGCTCAAGATCGGCGAGCGCATACACAACATGAAGGGCAACTTCAACGCGCGCGAGGGCGTTACGAGGAAGGACTGGCTCCTCCCGCCCAGGATCCTCGAGGACCCGATCCCCGAGGGCGTCTCGAAGGGCCACAAGATAAGCGTCGAGGAGATGAACCTCATGCTCGACGACTACATGAAGGCCCGGAACTGGACGAGCGACGGCGTCCCCACGCCGGAGAAGCTGAAGGATCTCGGGATCGACTAGATCATCTTGATGGTCTCGGCGATCTCATCGAGCTTGCTGATGGCCAACGCCGCGTCGCCCTTCCTTCCGACGACCGCCACGATCAGGGCCTTCCTCCCGGCCCCGACGACGACCATCTTCGCGTCCTCGCTCTCTACCGTGACATGCAGCGGGATGCCGACCCTCAGCTCGGAGTTCGCCGTCGAGGCGGCGCCCAGGAGGGTCGCGCACATGATGCCGAACGTCTCCATCGAGACCCCTTCGGGCACGTCGGCGGCGATCACCAATCCGTCCCTGCTGATGACCGCGGATGCGGTTGCACCGCAGCTCTGTCTCAGAGCCCTGAGTGCGGGCTTCAGTTCCATCCTATTCCCCTCCGAGCATCTCGACCTTGAAAACGCAGTGCTTGTCGCCCTTCGCAGCGCACTCGATCTCCTCGCAGTGGACCCGCCTGTGGGTCTTGGCCTCGTAGACCTTCCTGACGATGCCCCTCAGCCGGTGGCACGCGACGGCCTCCGAGGGAGCCGCCTCGATCGAGCCCTCGGCGACAGCGGTGGACTCCTGGAAGACGATATTGTCCACCCACCCGCGAGCGCGAAGCAGGTTCCCGCAGACCTCGAAGTACTTCTCGGGCTCCTGCATCGCGATCTTGGATATCTCCTCGCCGAAGATCATGCCCTCCCTGAAAAACAGCCCGTAGCAGGCCTGGGACATGACGCCTTCGTACAGCTTCCTTATCTGGTCGTACTCTGACTGGGAGAGCTTGACGAATTTCATTGGACTCAGCTTCTAACAGATTTGTATGGTGCATATTTAATCTTTGGCGACAGGGGTTCAGGCCAGAGCCGGGCAGATGTGTGCCGGCTGACCTCAGACTGCCTCGAGGGTTCGGTATCTGCGAGGTCACGGTCGACCGTGGTCGACTGATGACAGACCGCCAATCTTCTTCCCGACTATGTTCGCGGCCACGCGGTCGAAGAGAGACTCGATCGCACTCCTGACTCGCCTGGTCCTAGACAGGACCACGACGAATACTCCGACGGCCGCTCCAGACACAACATCCATGGGCCAATGAACCCCGAGATACAGGACAGAGAAGACGATACTGGAAGTCGCCACGACCAGGAAGAATGCGTATCTCCTGTACTGCCTGCCCGCGAGCGCGAATGTCAAGGCCGTTGCGACGCACAGGCTCGTGTGCCCACTCGGGAAGCCATTGTTCAGGGGATCGATGCTGGTGACCATCCTCCCCCAGTTGGACTTCACGTACAGCAAGGGGGTCATGCCGGACCCAGGATAGCCGCCAGGAACCGAGACCGGGAAGAAGATGACGAACGGCAGAAGAACGAGGTAGTTCAGGATCAGGGCTATCGAGTATCTCCTCAGCGTTTCCCTGTCGTCCTTCGCGAGCAGAAGAATCGGCGAGAAGAATGACACGAACGTGAAGACCCAGACGTAGGCGAACACAAAGATGTCAGTGAAGAGTCCGTAGTTGAGCCAATTCTGGAGCACACGAATCGCTCCGCCCCCGAGCTGGTAGAGCCAGCTCGTATAGATGTCCTCACGGACAAGGCTGTTGGGGCTCTGAGGCACAAGCATATCGATGAGGATGATTACCGACGGCAAGGCGAACAACATGAGGATATAGACGGCGTTGAAACGCAGAGAGCGGAGAGTCTTGTGGAGGTACATATTTCCGTACCCGACAAGAACGACGAGGCCTGCGAACACCGCTAGGGCGAGGCTCACGACATAGAGGACCAAGAACAGGCCGAAGGGTATCATCCTATTCGACGAGATGAATCGCCTCTGACACTAGTAGTTCTTCCCGTTCGTGAAGGCATACCACCTTGGGGCATTCCTCTAAAGACTTTTATGTCGGGTACTCTATCCTGCTGACTCGACATCGATGTTCTCAGACGAAGATGGGAAGATCGCGGTGAAGATTGCCCGTGCTATCGTAGAGTCCCATGTCAAACGTGAGAAGCAGCCGGAGTTCGAGGTCCCCGAGATCTTCAGGAACAACGGTGGAGTGTTCGTCACGCTCACGACCTATCCCGAGGACGACCTGCGGGGATGCATCGGATATCCGGAGCCGATCATGCCGCTCATCGATGCCCTGAAGGATGCGGCCGCGAGCGCGGCCTCCAGAGACCCTCGCTTTCCACCCGTGAAAGCGCCAGAGCTGAAGAAGATCAAGGTGGAGGTCAGCCTGCTCACGCCGCCGGTCGAGATATGCGTCGAGAAGCCCCAGAAGCTGGTCGAATGCGTCAAGATCGGCGAGGACGGCCTCATCGCGCAGCGGGACTGGGCCAGAGGCCTGCTCCTCCCCCAGGTACCCATCGAGTGGCAATGGGACGCCGAGGAGTTCCTCTGTCAGACCTGCGTCAAGGCCGGCCTGATGCCCGACGCATGGCTCCAGAAGGGCACGAAGATGTTCAAGTTCCAGGCGGAGGTCTTCTCGGAGTCGAAGCCCGGAGGAGAGGTCAAGAGAAGGAAGCTCGGTGAAGAACATGGACATTGTTGAGGGCCGGTTCTTCATCTCCGGGAGATTCGAGGATTGCTGTGTCGGGATCCAGGATGGGAGGATCGCTAAGATCGCCAAGGTCCTCGAAGGAGATACGAGGAGGAGGTTCGGGGGCGCCGGGATCCTCCCAGGGGCGATCGACGCGCACGTGCATTTCAGGGACCCGGGGATGACCTCGAAGGAGGACTTCGGGACGGGCTCGACCGCGGCACTGCATGGAGGCGTCACCTGCGTTCTCGACATGCCGAACACATCGCCGGCTACGACCACTCTGTCCGCGCTGAGGGACAAGAAGAAGCTCGCATCGGCCAAGAGCATGGTCGACTTCGGACTCTACGCCGGAGTGCGCGAGGGGATAGACGTCCGAGCCCTCGCAAAGGAGGCCGTCGGGTTCAAGCTGTACATGGCCAGCACGACCGGGGAGCTGATGGTCCAGTCGCTGGCCGATGTCAAGTCTGAGCTCTCGGCGATTGCCGGGACGGGCAAGGTACTTGCCGTCCACGCGGAGGACGAGAAGCTCAGGAAGAAGGAGCCGGAGAAGGACCTCGATGACCATCTAAGGAACAGGAACAACGAGTGCGAGACGAGCGCCATCCGGAAGGTGAAGGATGCCGCGAAGGGCTGCAGGATCCACATCTGCCATGTCTCTGCCAAGGACTCCCTGCCCCTGATCCAAAATACGAAGGAGCTGACATCAGAGGTCACCCCGCACCACCTCATTCTGGACAAGGATATCAAGGTCGGCTCGCACGCGAAGGTCAACCCGCCGCTCAGGAAGCGCGAGGACCGGCATGCGCTCTTCAAGGCGCTTCAGGGAGGGACGTTCGACATCATCGCCTCCGACCACGCGCCGCACACGCTCGACGAGAAGGCGGAGGACTTCGACTACGCTCCGAGCGGCATGCCAGGGGTCGAGACGATGCTCCCGCTCATGTTGCACATGGTCGAGGAGAAGCACCTGGACCTCGCAGGGGCGGTCGCCAGGCTGTGCTCCCGCCCAGGCGAGATCTTCGGCATCCCGAAGGGGAAGATCGCGGTCGGGTATGACGCGGACTTCATTGTCGTCGATTTCTCGCAGTGCGTAATGGTGCGCGCGGACCGGCTGCCTTCGAAGTGCGGCTGGACGGCGTACGAGGGAATGCCCGCGATATTCCCGAAGTCGGTAATCGTCCGCGGGGAGACGATCCTCGACAGAGGGGATGTCGTCGGAGACCAGATCGGGCGGGACGTGATTGCAGCGCGGAAGTGAAGGGCCGCTCGAGGTCGACCTGTCCGAACTCTCCGGGAGGTCCTACAGATGCATCGAGAACTGCGCCCTGTGCTGCCTCTGCCAGCCGGAGCTGCTCCCCGACGAGGAGGCGAGGTTCAGGGCGGATCCCAGGCTGGCGGAAGGGGTCACGGACCGGCACATCTCGTCAGAGGTCAAGGGGGCCGCGCTCAAGCTCAGGGGGGCGCACGGATCATGCTGGTTCCTGGCGGGAAGGCGGTGTCGGATCTACGGCGACCGCCCACACTTCTGCAGGGCCTTCCCGGTCAGCGTCTTCGTCGGCTGGCGCGTCCAGCTGAACGCGAACCTCTCGTGCAGGGGCATCGGCCTCCCGGGCGAGCGGCTCGAGGACGTCGGGAAGGGACTGCTCGAGGAGTACGGCGACAGCCGGCTGAGGGACGAGCTCAAGGCTGCGGGCAGGGTCTTCTCAGACTTCGTCAAGAACTGCCGAGAGGCGTGGGTCGCCCAGTCGTTCTCATCCTTGCGCGATGCCGGCAGGGCTCTCGGAGACGAGCTCATGGATGGCATCGGCCTCAGCAGGGTGCTCACATACGCTGAGACCGGAAGGACTGCGCAGAACTCGCCGGCTCGGGACATCGTCAAGAAGGTCAGGCGAACAGAGCCCGAGGCGGACATCGAGGAGAGAGCGCTCATTGACGGGACAGAGCTGTTCGACCTCCATGACCTGAGCCTCCTACCCATATACCTGGACGAGAACCTGACTTGGAGGATATTCAGGCTGGTCGGGAGGAAGATCGTGGGCTACGAGCTCGCCGAGGACGGGGGCACGAAGGAGACATCCAGCACCGATCCCGACGAGGTCGAGCTCCTGCCCATGGGAGCAGGCGCAAAGGAGGCGATGAAGGAATACCTCGGGACGGTCAACTCGAGGGACTGCTTCCTCGGGCATGCGGCGTACCTGTGCGACTCTGAGAACTATGACTACAACCTCGCCCAGGTCTACCTGGGCGCGCTCGCGAACAACGCGCTCGACCTGTGGTGGAGGGCATCGTTCCTGGCGCACCTGAAGGGGAAGGACTCCCTGGGGCGCCCCGAGGTCCGGGAGGGCATCGTCTTCTTCGATATGGACCTGCTTGACCTCCCGACGATCGGGGCGTTCATATAGGGGTTCTATCTGACTTCCAGCGCCTGGAACCCGGAATCGGGGTCGTTCCCGAACGCGTCAAGCCTTCCACGGATCATCCATGTGTGGCGCACCTGGCCATTGTACGTGGGCTGGCCCATCGGCAGGCTGATCGTCCCCTCGAAGGTCTTGCTCTCGTTCGGCTGAAGCACGAAGGCCGGGCCCACGGGGATCGACTGCTTGACGGTCTCGTGGTTGATGTTGACCATCTGCTGGCAGTGGTTGCACTTGACCTGGCCCTGCTCTGAGGCGTGGATGTCCACGAAGACCCCGCCAGATTTCACTTCCTTGCCCATCGAGACGACGGTCACCTTGACCTGCAAGGGATCTCCCGGCTTCATCGGCTGATGCGCGTATTCGATGCTCACCTTCGCTGCGCCGCCCGTGACTGCCTGGGCGGCTGACTTCATCTTGTCTAGGAAGCCCAATTGACCCACCTAGCGAAAGATTGGCACAGCGCGGGTTATGTCCTTTTCGGACGCAATATCAAGAACGATAATCATCTGGCATGCTGGGTTCAAATAGGCCTTCGCCCTGGCCGGACCCTCTGGGAGCCGAAAGTCAACGGCCGCAGCGCGTTCGCCTTCGTAGATTGGTCATCCCCGCTATATTCGAAACTAGGCGTATCGAAAGCGTTATCAATGCGAAATGATTGTACTCTTTTCGAATATTTTGGGGGAGGACGCGTTGACGGAAAAGCAACCCGAAGTGACCCTTGACAAGAACGACAAGATCATCCTGAAAATGCTTCAAGAGGACTCGAACGTGAGCCTCAAGAAGATCGGCGAGAAGACTGGCCTCTCGTCCTCGACGGTGCACTACAGGGTGAACAGGCTCATCGAGGAGAAGGTCATAACCGGGTTCAAGGCCAGCGTGGACCCGCTCAAGGTGGGCAAGGAGATTCTCGCGATATCGCTCGTGACCGGCAGGTACGGGCCGGACTACTCCAGGAAGATCGGGGAGAAGATCGCGAAGATCCCAGGAGTATGGGCGGTCTACTTCCTGCTTGGGAACATCGATTTCGCCGTGCTCCTGAGGGCCTCCTCGAGGGAGGAGCTGAAGGAGGTCGTGGATGCCTTCATCAAGATCGAGGAGGTTGAGCGGAGCAACACCTACCTCATCCTCGACAGGATCAAGGAAGACACGACGGTTCAGCTCTGATGACACAGCCAGAAGGCCCGAATTGGCGCAGTGTTACTACGAAAAGGTTTAAGTAAAGTACCCGTTATCAGGCAGATGGTGATCTAATTTGCAGAAACCCCTGGCTGTTCTAAACAAGGCCATCAACCAGCAGGTGATAGTCGAGCTCAAGGGCAAGAGGGGCTACCGGGGGACTCTGGACGGGTACGACCCGCACATGAACCTCGTGCTGAAGAACGCCGAGGAGATTCACGAGGACAAGGTCGTCAAGAAGATCGAGTCGACCATCGTCCGCGGGGACAATGTGATATACATATCACCTTGAGGCAGGGTCGGAGATGACAAAGGGCACCCCGTCAATGGGAAAGCGCAGCGGCAAGAAGACTCACATCGTCTGCAGGCGCTGCGGCAGGCGAGCGTACCATGTGAGGCACAAGGTCTGCGCGTCATGCGGCTTCGGCGCAACAGCTAAGATGAGGCACTACAACTGGGCTAAGCAGCATTGACCGCATCTATCTTCGGAGGGGGTTGAGGTCTGGAACCTGAGCACCCGCAGGACGAGTGCGGCGTTTTCGCGATAGCCTCCATCTCGAACACGTCGGTGGACATCTTCTACGCGCTTCGCGTGCTCCAGCATCGGGGCCAGGAGTCCGCCGGCATCGCGGTCTACAACAACGGCATCAAGGTGATCAAGGGCATGGGCCTGGCGCACCAGGCCCTTAAGCCGGACGATGTCAAGAACCTCAAGGGCGACCGCGGGATAGGCCATGTGAGGTACTCGACCTTCGGCTCGTCCACCATCGAGAACGCGCAGCCGATCGTCGTCTCCACGAACTACGGCGACATCGCGCTCTGCCACAACGGCGAGATCGTCAACGCGGACAAGATCATGGACGAGCTCAAGAAGAAGGGCTGGGCGTTCATAACCTCCACGGATTCGGAGATCGCGGTCAGGCTGCTCGCGAACGACATCGCGAATACTGGGGACCCTGTCAAGTCCCTCAAGAACCTCATGACGATGCTCCAGGGCTCGTACTCGATGACCCTGATGATTGACAGCAGAGTCTTCGCCATCAGGGACCCTTTGGGCATCCGCCCGCTCTGCGTCGGGAGGACCAAGACCGGCTACGCCGCGGCCTCCGAGAGCGTCGTGTTCGACACGCTCGGCGGGGAGTTCTTGAGGGACGTCGAGCCGGGGGAGATCGTGGAGCTGCTTCCGGGCGAGGTCAAGTCGATCAAGACGGGCCTCGCGAAGGGCAGGGCCCATTGCATGTTCGAATGGGTCTACATCGCACGAGCGGATTCGACCATCGAGGGGCAGCTCGTCTACGAGGTCAGGCGGAGGATAGGCCAGAAGCTCGCCAAGGAGCAGCCTGTGGAGGCGGACGTCGTGGTGCCCATACCTGACTCGGGAAGGTCCCACGCCATTGGATACGCCGAGGTTGCCGGGATACCCTACTCGGAGGGCCTGATGAAGAACAGGTATGTCGAGCGAACGTTCATCATGCCCGAGCAGGCGGAGCGCACGACGAACGTGATGCTCAAGCTCAACCCGCTCAAGAGCGTGATCAAGGACAAGAGAGTCGTCCTCGTGGACGACTCCATCGTGAGAGGCACGACCATAAGGCAGATCGTGCAGCTCGTGAGGAACGCGGGCGCGAAGGAGGTACATGTGAGGGTAGGTTCGCCCCCGATCCGCGCGCCCTGCTATTTCGGCATAGACATGAAGACGAGGGACCAGTTCGCCGCGACCGGCAGGACAGTCGAGGAGATCGGAAAGATGATCACCGCGGACAGCCTTGGCTACATCTCGGTCGAGGGGCTCGTGGAGGGGATTGGCCTGCCCGCAGGCGACCTGTGCCTCGGATGCCTCACCGAGGAGTATCCGATGGCCGTTCCGGGCGAGAAGGTCAGGTACCAGAAGAAGCTGGACTCCTTCGTGTGAGGGCGCCGGAGCCTCGGGAAGTATTAACTAGACCAATCATATACATCGCAATCCAACATGGGCCGGTAGATCAGCGGCAGATCGCCCGCTTGGCATGCGGGAGGTCGCGAGTTCAAATCTCGCCCGGTCCACACTCACGCATAGCCAGACAAATATTTTTCCGTTTCAATTAAATCGTTTTTGCCCGAATTGATTTTTCGAGCTTTTTCAGAGGGATTAACCGAGCCCCAAGCCCGGTCTATCTCCTCCCGCACCATGGCGTCCGATTTCCGGCAGTAGTAGGTTTCCGTGGTTTTAGTCGACGAGTGCCCCATGCTTTTCGACACTGCATCAATCGTTGCCCCTCGATCGAGAAGAAGCTGCCCGTAGGTCCGTCTCAGGCTCCTGATGTCGAACTTCACGCCTGACAGTCGCTCCACCTGCCGCTTGAGCGTGCCTATGCCCTGAGCCGTGTAGAAGTCCATTCTCCCTCTGGGAGAAATGCTGGGGATGAGCGGAACGACATCCTCGCGAGCACCGTGCTCATACAGCATCACTGCCCTGGCAGTCATGAAGCGGACCACATGCTCTCTTGCTGGCTCTGGTATGTAAACTACCCTCTTCTCACCCCAGCTCGCCTCGCCCTTCGGGTGGCGAACCCTGATGGTCCAATTCTGCATGTCTAAATCTTCCAAGTGAGCGAGCCTAAGCTCACTCATCCGGAGGCCACAGTAGCCATAGACGGCCATCAGGAAACATGCCACACGGCCCCTCCACCCAGGGATTACGCCCGCGGATGCCATTATCTTGCGGAAGTCATTCTCCGACAATGAGGGCAGCCTCCTGACGCGCTGCATGGGTATGGCCTGCTTGTTCTGCTCCTGGAGGTTGGCAATTACGGGGTTCCCGCACCACTCGAGGAAGACCTTGAGCTGACCCATCTGCTTGCTGACTGTGTTGACACTCAAGCCCCTCTCTCTCATTTGCCTCAGCAGCTCCGTCACCTCTAGGACGCCTATCTTCGTCGGGTCGTCTGTCCGGACCTTCTTCTCGTTCTTCAGCCGACGCAAATCCAAGCCGAGCCTCCTCAGCTTCCTGAGCGTTTCCGCGACGGTCGAGGGGGAGTAGAACCCCTCGGTCTCCTTCGCGTAGCGCGCTAGAAGCATCAGGTAGGGGTATCTGCCCATGGATTGACCCCTCCGCTTCCGGCCGGGCTTGCGCCGATGCTGGCCCACGGAGGCCTCGCCACTGCCGCTTTCTGCCTGTTGGACGGCATTGGATCGGCGCTCCACGCCCTGTTCGGGCGCAGGCCTGGAAGAGCTTGCAGAAAGTTTAACCCTTGCCATTCAGACCAGCACCAGAATAGAGCAGTTTGGCAGGATCTGCGATGGAGGGAGGAAATGCGAGAATTGGAATGCTGGCACGGTAACCGGTCTGTTTGCGTTTCCAGTGAATCGATCCACGTGGAAAGATTTGGGGGGTATCGGAGCGTGGAATCTTTCCACATGGGTAGAAAATGAGCTCGCGGCGATACCCTGGATCGAGTTGGCTCTCGACCCCCGCGCAGTCTTTCCATATGGCTGGACTCGTAGCAAGAAGGAGTGGCGACGATGCCAGACCCGAGAATTTGTCACTGTCTCTGGAGGTTTTGGAATTCATCAAAACCAAGCGCTCCGATCCTGGACAGTCAATGGGATGAAAACGACACGCCAATCCAGTCTTCGTGGATTGGCGCCCTAAGGGGTTTGAACATCATATGAGCCAGCTCACTCGTTCTGGTCCTCGACCTCGGAGTCGTCTTCCTCCTCTTCGCCCTCATCTTCGCCGTCGGGGAAGCTCTCGATGTACTGCAACACGGCGTGGAGTACCAATTCGCGAACGGTGATGCCCATTGCCTTGGCGGTTTCCTTCAGTTGCTCAACAATCTCGCCTTCAAATTCTACCGACACACTACCCATGTTCTTCTCCTGGGCCGTAGCCCGCAGGAGGTTATCTCTGTCCGTTGGATATGTTGGAGGTGTGACGGTTTTTCCATGCCTTGCGCGGAATTTGACCACGCTACGTCCTACGCAAAGGCAAGCAAGCTGGATGCCATGAGTTAATCCAAGATCATTGGTCGAGAATTGGATTAATTACGTAATATTGACCGAAAAGTGATTTCCGTTCTTCCTATTTCCTTTTCTACCTTTCTTCCCGTTTTCCCAGTCACCAGTGCTGACGCTATCGAAGTCTTCTTCCTTGCATCGATCCTTTCACATCAAGCTGAGGATCGTTCTGCTGATGCCTCCTTGACCGATCCGCGGTACTGCCGCAGGTAGCAGTTCCAGCACAATCCCTTCGCTTTGACTGCAGCCTTTCCGCACCTAGTGCAGAGATGGCCAGGGCAGTACTTCCTTGGATGCTGCACTGGAGTTCCACATATCTGGCAACGATGCTTCTTCCTTTCCGCATCGCGCACTCTCTTCTTGCGCTTGGATCGCTTTCGAATCACGTCCTGCATTTTCCAGAGGCATCGACGCGAGCAATAAGGTGAGTTCGCTCGTTCCTTCGGTTTATTGGCGCCGCAGATTATGCAGAACGGCCATAGGTCGCGACTCTTGCGTCTGTTGATTGCCATATCGAAGCACCTCCGACTTCTTTCTCGTGAGGGCCAAAAATGCCCTCTTCGCGCTAAAAGGATCAAACAGTTCGAATGGTTCTGTTTCAAAGATGCTCGAATCGTTTCTGAAGTTGCCGTGCAGGCTATTTGGAAGTACTCTGTCCGTGTAGATTAAACCTACGCTGGACGGGGGTATGTCTAGCCACATCGAAAGACAAGCGTAGCAGCTCTGGCCGAAGTCAGGTCTTTCCACGTGGAAAGATTGCTCAATTCTCGATCACGATCATGAGAGCCGGAAATGGACATCGACGGCCACTCCGCGGCTTGCATGGCTCTGCGTTCATACCATCGCTCCGAAAGTAACTGTGGCGAGTTTTCTTTCTAATTGAACGGGATTAGTCAATGTTTAGCTCGAGCGAGTTCAAGGCTCGCCGGTCTCAACTTGGCATGGCGAAGAATGTCATTTCGACCTCGTCGAGGTCGAAGTGAGTTCATGGCATTTGTCCCTCTGATGGAGAATCAGGAGTAGATCGTGTGAGATGCCAGTGAATATTGAAACGAAAGGAAAGAGGTTTCTCCCAGGAGATACTACTCGCTCATCACCAGCAGGGACAGGATCCATAGCTACCATTGTATCCGCCGTTAGTGTAGTACATCGGGCAGTTCCAGGATCCGTAGCCGCCTGAGGTTGGGGTTCCATAACCGCCCATCATCCCACCGCCCATGTGGCTTCCGCCCATCATGCCGGACCCTCCACCGTAGGCTCCACCGTAAGCCGTCGGTGTCGCGGAGCCTGCAGCCCCTAGACCGGAAGTCAAAGCGATTCCTGCAACTACAACCAAAGCCACTGCCGCGATGATTGCGAACGCAATTGATGTCTTCATTCCTTGTTCACCTCCTTTGTTGGCCGGTTTGTCTAACCGGATTCCCGCTACTGCCATTTGGTTGAAGAGGCACTTAGACCTATCCTGAAAAGCACTGAAAGCGCTTTCATCTGGTGAAAACTAAGCTGAAAATGCCCATCCGTGCAGGATTGAGGAGTCTCTGTCCATTCAAGATTCACCCCTGATCTTCCTCGCGCTAGTTCCGCTTGTTCTCACGGGGCACCACGGTTGCTGCTTTGCTCCCCGCGCGGATACCCATTCCAGAAGGGGGATGAGGCGTTCCCTTAGTTCGCGGCCGTCACGAGTGAGCGAATACTTGACGCTTGGAGGGGACGTAGGCAACACTTCCTTGCCCACGAGGCCAAGCTTCTCGAGCTTCTTCAGGGTATCGGAGAGGGTCTTTGGACTGATACCCTTTAGCTCCTCCCTGAGTTCGTTGAATCGCTTCACGCCCTCGTTACCAAGGATCGCGACGACCAGCAATGACCACTTCTTGCCAACGACATCCATGAGGCCGAATAGAGGACAGAAACAGAACTGTTCCGCACACTCATTCGCTTCGGCCAAGTGTATCAAGTATCGTGTATGAAACTGCCGATATTAATAGGTTCATCTCCAATACTTGGTTCAGAAAATGAACCGCCCGAAGGCCGGAACATGCCGGAAGATGAACGCTCTGAGAGCATCGAAGGGAAATGGTACTCCTACCCACCGTTGCGAAATGCAATGATATCCGGAATCTTGACCGGACTGACCTTCGGATTGCTGCTGTCGGGCCTCGCATCTCTCTCTCTTGGAGTCTACATCTACACAATTGCCATGATCATAGGAGGATATCATTGGGGCAGAGAGGGAATAGAGCGCCTTGTGGAAGAACACAAGATTGGCATCGACATATTGATGCTCGCGGCAGCGACTGGAGCTGTCATCCTCGGAGTCTGGGAAGAGGCGGCCTTTCTCGTCTTCCTGTTCGCTGCTGCCGAGGGCATCGAAGAATTCGCCTATGCAAAGACCAGGTCGTCTATCAGGGCACTGCTAGATCTTGCACCAAAGGAAGCTAGGATTCTGAGGAATGGTTCGGAGGAGATGATTCCGGCTAGTGGGCTGAAGATTGGTGACATCTTCCTCGTGAGAGCAAGCGAAAGTATTCCGACAGATGGTGTTATCCTCCGCGGGACATCGAGCGTGAATGAAGCTCCTGTGACAGGAGAGTCGAATCCTGTTGCGAAAGAACCGGGCACGAAGGTCTTTGCAGCGACGATCAATCTCGACGGATTTCTCGAGGTCAGGGCGACCGCTTCCTTTCTCGACAACACCCTCTCAAAGATCATTCACATGGTCGAGGAGGCACAGGAGAGGAAGGGCAAGGTGCAGATGTTCATCGAACGGTTTGGAGATATCTACAGTCCCATCGTGCTCCTCTCCGCGATGCTTCTTGTGGTCATGCCACCCCTATTTGGTGATTCATCCTCGATATGGGCCATGAAGGCGGTCGTCCTTCTTGTCGCTGCGGCGCCTTGCGCCCTAGTAATGTCTACGCCTGTCGCCATTGCAGCCGGCATTGGCAGAGCGGGAAAGAAGGGGGTTCTCATCAAGGGAGGCGTTCACCTTGAGTCCTTGGGCAAGATCAGAGTTGTGGCTTTCGACAAGACTGGCACTTTGACGAGAGGCGAGCCTGCAGTCACTGATGTTGTTCCATTTGAAGGAGACGAGTCCAGGTTGCTGGATTTGGCGTGCAGTGTCGAGAGGTGTTCAGAGCATCCGATAGCCAAAGCGATAATGAAAAGGGCGTCCACCTCAAATGCGACTAAATCCCAAGGCTCCAATTTCTGTGCTGTTCCCGGCTTTGGCGAGAAGGCGAAGGTGGGCGATTGCACGGCGTACGTCGGGAAGCCCGAGCTCTTTGGAAAGGCGGCTATTGGTCCAGAGATCTGGGAGCGGATGAAAGCGCTTCAGAAGGAAGGCAAGACAACGGTGCTCATCGGGAAAGAGGACTCGGTCTATGGAATTGTTGCGTTGAGAGATGAGATCAGACCGGAGGCGAAGGCCGCACTCGCCAGACTCCGTGCCAGAGGCGTCAAGACCATTATGCTTACAGGAGACAACCCCGCCACCGCCGCGGCTGTTGCCAGGGATTTAGGAATCCAAGAATTCAGAGCCAACCTGAAGCCCGGAGACAAGATTGAAGCAATCAAAACCTTGAAAGAGAAGTATGGGGAGATCTTGATGGTGGGAGATGGTATCAATGACGCTCCTGCACTAGCACAGGCCACGGTTGGAGTTGCGATGGGGACCATTGGCACCGATGCGGCCATTGAAGCGGCGGATGTCGCCCTAATGGCGGATGATCTTGGGATGATTCCCTTCGCGCTTGAATTAGGCGATAAGGCCAGAAGAATCAGCAGGCAGAACATCATCTTCTCGATCGCGTTGCTTTCGGTTATGATACCTTCTGCCCTGATTGGCTTGATCACAATAGCGGGGGCGGTAATATTGCACGAGACCTCAGAACTCATTGCAGTTGCCAATGGAATTCGGGTCGGAAATGATTCCAAGAATGTGTGAGAAAGGTGACCCTAGTTTCAGGTTTCAATCTCGATGCGGACCTTGTTCGTCATTCCGTATCTCAATTTCGAAACAACCCCTTTCTCCTCAAGTCTGTCTATGACCCTTGATACTTTGGCGTCCGACATCTTGGTTCTGGGCATCAAATCCTTCTGGAGAGCCTCACCACCAGAATCCATCAATGCTTTGAACATGGACCTTTCGTCCCCACTAAGAAGGCGAAGAGTGAGGTAGTAAGTCGATTGATGACCATTATCGGGCACGGGGGCAATCGATCCCTCGGCGGCAGCCCGAAGACCGGTTGATGCGGGTTGATCTGACACACTAGGAGTTGTTCTGGCCTGGGAGCTGGAGAGAATGTCTGGTTCTGACAGGACTCTCCCGGGCGCTCCGATTGCAGAAGTAGAGGGCGTTGAAGGAATAGTAGGAATTGCCGATTGAGGCAATGGCTCGTATTCTTGCCTGAAGAGGAGGTACATCAGTCCCGATGTGAACATGAAAGCGCCAATAATCGCGATTAGGAGGTTAGTGGCAGTATATGCAGTCATTGTGCTTGGCATCTGGTCCATCCACATGCCACTCTGAGTCGTAGTGCGTGTTGTCGTCAAGATAAACGAGATTACCATCAGGATGAGACCCGCAATCACAAGCCCTAATGGCAGAACGTTGTGTTCCCAGTTCCTTCTTTGGACCATCTCCGCTTGCCTCCTTTCAACTCCCTGCCGTCCTATCCGACTTCGTGCAGAAGATGAGGATCATCTCTCCGGTATGAATATCAGACCACGCTGAGGGTGAGATGCCTTCCGCATACGATACCTAGGAGCCACAATATTAGTGCCTTTCCCTTTACGCTTTCTTAGTTGACCTCGATGTCGGGCTCAAGATCCATCAGATCTGGGGCCGGAACTGACTGGGTGGACGAAACAAAGAAGACTCTTCATTATCGTCAGAGCGTGAGGGAGCGCCCCAAACACTCTCAGTTCTTTCCTCCACCAAGGGTCTGCATGTGAAGTTCTCAGGAGATTGTTCCGAAGGACAACCGCACGAAGGGTGAGGGACCAGACAACGGAAGTATTCGAATCGTGACAAGAATTATGCGTGCTACCATGGATAACGGAAAGGAGGCAGACATGGCCACCGCAGTCAAGAAGGCTATCCAAGAGCTAGAGCAAGGAATGAAGCTGGGGAAATGCAAGAAATGTGGATGCATGCGGGATTTGCTGCAGACATTGGAGGCCTCTCTGCCAGGCCTGAACAGTGAAGAGGCGTCGCTGCTACTTGAAAGAGTCGGGTTTTGGATCGGTCAGCTCCAGGAGACACAGTATTCCTGTCTAGGCTGCAAACACTGTCACCCTTCCGTCGCCACGAATGCACTCAACAAGAAGTTCCCGGGGATTGATGCCGGGGACGTGTGCGGCTCGTTCGAGGTGGGCGAGGGGTGGCCTGCTGTGCCTGGCGAATATCATGTGCTATCTCGTGACTCAAGCTCCGCCGTTGCGATTTCCACTCTAGCGAATGCTGAGCTGGCGGACGACCTGGCGGATCGATCGCCTAAGGGATTGGCAATCGTCGGGAAGACCGAAACGGAGAACATAGGCATCGACAAGGTGATCAAGAACATTGTGACCAATCCTTCGATTCGCTACCTGGTCCTATGCGGCGATGAACCGAAAGGACACATGAGCGGCCACACTCTGGAGAAGCTATGGGAGAACGGTGTTGATGACAGCATGAGGGTAATCGGCTCATCAGGCAAGAGACCGATCCTCAGGAACGTCTCCAGACATGAGATCGAGGCGTTTAGGAAGCAGGTGAAGGTCATCGACATGATCGGCGAAGAGAATCCGCAGGCCATCATTGCAGGAGTGAGCGATCTTGCAGGCAAGATCCTGCCCTCGGCCTCCCGCAATTGCGGCAAGTCTGTGAAGGTACCACCAGGTGCTGGAAAGGCTATCGAAGCGAAGAAACATAAGGACACCAACCTAGACAAAGCTGGATACTTCGTCATTATACCCCAGGGTGAAGGTCTCATTATGGTTGAGCACTACTCTTACGAGAACAAGTTGCTGAGAACCCTAAGAGGGACGAATGCTAGAGACATCTACTTGACCGTCATCGAGAACGGATGGGTGACCGAGTTGAGCCATGCTGCGTATCTGGGAAAGGAACTGACTCTGGCTGAACTATCGATGAAGTCGGATGTCAGATATGTTCAGGACAGGGCATGAGGCTGGGGAATTGCGTTGAATGGAGAATGATAGCGTATCATGGACAGGTCATCACACATGGGTCCCAACAACGAGCTGGGCAGAGACCATGGCATGTGAGTCTACCCTTGGGCTTCATCACCAAGTAACGTGCGAGGGCCTGCAGAATCCGATTCTTGATAGAAGATGAGAGGGTGATCTGGAGACGATTCGCTGAGATTCCTCTTTGACTCGATCAAAAAGAACGAATGTCTGACTCTAGCGAGTTCAAGGCTCGCTAAGTCCATCTGTCCTCTAATCGCACTCAGCTAGCGCCTTTGTCCCTCGGGGAGTTATCGAATATATCATCCAGTTCTTAGTCCTCCTCGAAGAGACTAAACCAGCTCTCTCGAGAACGTTGAGATGGTAAGACAGCTTGGAATCAGACAACTCTGCAATCCGCTTTAGTATGCAAGGGCAGAGATCCACTATGGAGAGTGCCCAGAGCAGTCTGAGCCGGACCGGGTCCGAGAGGGCCTGGTGTCGCCTAGCCATACTCTTCATCTTCGACTCCTTGGGAAGTCGCTCGATGAGCTTACTAAGCCCGCCTAGCTTGGAGAGTCGCACGGCAACCTTCTCCGGAAGCTCCAGTGGAGTTCCATCCTTTCCGCAACAGAGCATTTCAAAATCTTTTGAAACCACAAACCCTTTATAGTCGGCTGAGTATTTCAAGTTTTGTAGAAATACTGAGGGGAATCAAATGGGCCCCGCATTCGCTGCAAATCGGGTTTCGTCGGTCGGTGAGCTGATGGATTCGATATCTCACAGGAGGGCGAAGGTATGAGCAAGCGTATGTACAACGGACTTCCCAGAGAAGAGATTCCATGGTTCCCCCGAGTCGATTCTAAGCGCTGCACTGGCTGCGGTACCTGCATCAGGATCTGTCCGAACAAGGTCTACCGAGAAAGAGACGGCAAGCCCGAAGTCGCGGACCCCTTTGGCTGTGTGGTGGGTTGCTCTGGCTGTGTGCCCCAGTGCCCGGGACAGGCAATCTCATTTCCATCCCTGATCGAGCTCAGAGATGTCCTGAAATCTCTCGAGACAAAGTACGCCAAGAAGGCTAGGTGATATCATATCAACTTCAGGAGAAAGTTCCGGCGATGGCGCAGTCCCCGCGAAGAAACAGCTTTCCTTCCTGAATAAGTACCTGACAGTTTGGATCTTCCTGGCGATCTTCATAGGTGTCGGTCTGGGAGCAGCTGTCCCCGGCATTGCCGACGGCCTCAACAAATTGAGTATTGGAACCACATCCATTCCTATCGCCATTGGCCTAATTCTCATGATGTGGCCCCCGCTGGCCAGAGTGAAGTACGAAGAACTTAGGGAGATTCCCAAGCAGCCGGAGGCCAAGTTGATGTTCGGCACATCGCTGGCCCTGAACTACATTGTTGGCCCCTTGCTTATGTTCGCATTGGCATGGATCTTCCTTCCTGACAACGTCTATTTCCGCATCGGCTTGATACTCGTCGGCGTGGCACGCTGCATCGCTATGGTCATTGTCTGGAACGGCCTCGCCGATGGGGATGCGGAATACGCGGCGATCCTAGTGGCACTCAACTCGGTCTTCCAGATTGCCCTATACTCCTTCTACGCCTACTTCCTAGTGGCCATCGCATCAAACTGGGTGTCCCCCGGCTCGGGCACGGAGATAAGAATCGGAGTGTGGGAGGTCGCGCAGAGCGTCCTGATATATCTGGGCCTCCCGTTCGCGATGGGCATAGCGACGAGATATCTGCTGCTGCCAAGAAGAGGAGCCGATTGGTACAACAACAAGCTCATGCCAGTACTTGGTAGGGTTTCCCTCCTCGCGCTGCTGTTCACAATCGTCGTGATGTTCGCCTTCAAGGGCGAGTACATCCTCGACCGGCCGCTAGACGTCGTCAGGATCGCGATACCCCTGGTGTTCTACTTCGTCATAATGTTCTTCCTGTCATTCGGACTGTCGATCAAGCTCAAGTTTGACTATCCGCATGCGACGGCGCAGAGCTTCACCGCGGCCAGCAACAACTTCGAGCTAGCCATCGCGGTGGCCATAGGCGTGTTCGGCATCGGGTCGTTGGTAGCCTTCGCTGCCGTGATTGGACCTCTGGTGGAGGTGCCGGTCTTGATTAGCCTAGTGAACGTGGCTCTCTGGATTAGGAAGAGGTACTATGGCGCGGACGGGAGGCTTCTGTCTTCCCCAGCCGCTCCTGCCAGAGGCGAATAATGATCTGTGAGACCTGCCGCCTCCATCCCGACTGCGAGTTGGGGCCTCCGAAGGAGGGTGAGACTTGCCCCTACTTCCAGCCGAAGGAGACGCTCCAATTGACATTCACGGAAGAAGGATGGAAGATGGGGGAGTGAAAGAATCCGGAATAAGAAACGAGTGTGAGAAAAATGGAAAACGAGAAGCAGGTAAAGCTGCCAGATTGGACATGGGAGTTCCACGGCCACCGCTGCCCGTTCATGCCGATAGGGTACCGGATGGGGGCGATAGCCTTGCGGGAACTCGGGATCGAGAAAGTCAAAGACCACGGCGCGTTCGCGCTGCCGGAGATGGGCGTGGGCCATCCGCAGACGTGCATGATGGACGGGGTCATGTCTGCGACCGGATGCACCTACGGGAAGCTGATGATGGAGCGGCTGAACTACGGCAAGGTCGCGAGCATCGTACATGCTCCCGGGAAAGGTGCGGTAAGGGTCTACCTCGAGTCCGACTTCCAGGACGAGCTGGGCAAGGAGGAGTTCTTCGCCTACAGGAAGCGAGGCGTCGAGCCATCGGACATACCTTCTGAGGTGACCGAGCGTGCGGTGAAAATCGTGCTCGAGACACCCGAGGACGACATGTTCAAAATCGAGAAGCTGCCGGACTTCAAGTTCTCCAGGCCGAAGGGTTCTTTCGCGAAGGTGAAGTGCTCGAAGTGCGGGGAGTACGTCTTTGAACGCTATGTCCGGACTGTTGAGGGCGAGCCCGTGTGCATACCCTGCTCTGGGTTCACAGAATCGAGACTTGATGCCCTAAAAGCTATACAGTGAGAGGAATCGAGAATGGACCTCACGCTCCTGGCCGCCATCATATCCGTCCTTCTGATATCCCTAGTGTTCTCGATGTTCGGCCAGGGGGGAGGATCTCTCTACACCCCCGTCCTCTTCCTCCTGGGGTATGCCACGCTTGTGTCGATCTCCACCTCCCTGGTCCTCAACCTGGTGACCGCGTTCTCGGCGACTCTGATCTACTACAGGAACAAGATGGTGGACCTGAAGCTCTCGCTGGCCTTCATTCCGGGGATATGCATAGGAGCACTCATAGGAGGAGCCTCCACGAAGTACGTGGACTCGACTCTCCTGATGTGGCTGTTCGTGGTGTTCCTAATCGGTGCCGGCGGCAGGATGGTGTACACCTACTGGGAGAAGACGAGGGAGAATGAATCATGTCCTCTGAAGTTAACGAATCCGATGTTCGCGCTGATTACGGTCTTCAGCTTCGGTGTCGGGATCATGTCCGGGCTCCTCGGAGTGGGGGGCGGGATAGTCATAGTGCCGTTCCTGATATTCCTGTGCAAGCATCCGACCAAGGGCGCTGCGGGCACTGCCGCCTTTGTAGTCATTTTCTCCTCCATATTTGGCGTGATAGGACATTCTGCCGTGGGACGCCTGGACACTGGGCTCATTCTCGCGACCGTGGTGGCGGTGTTCACCGGGGCGCAGATAGGCGCGCGCTACATGGTCAAAGCGAAATCGGATATGATCAAGGTCGGGTTCGGACTAATAATGTGGCTGTTCGCAGTCCAGCTCGTGCTGAAGCTTCTAGGATACTTGTGAAGGATGGATTGGGAGAAAATGGTGAAGAAGAGAGGTGATTGAGTGCCAGAAGAAAAACAGATGGAATGGAAAGCCGGAGAGAATACGCATGAGAATTTGATATACGCCTGCTTCGGAGGATTGTCAAACACTGGGATAACGGCTACGCTAGCAAGCATGGAAGCCGTCAAAGACCTTGGGTTGAGGAAAGTGGGAATCGGTTGCCTTGCAGGGCTTCCCATCGAAGTGGAGCCTGTCCTTGGCAAGACTAACGCGGCAAAGAAGATCATAACGGTTGACGGCTGCCCCTTCGAATGCAGCAAGAAGGTCGTCGAACGGGCCGGGTTCAAGATCGCGAGAAGCATTGTGCTTGTAAGAGACATCGGAATGAAGAAGAAGCCGTTTCATGAGGACATCGGAGGAGATTTGAAGGGCATGATGAACTACGTCTCCACAGAAGACGTCAGGAAGGCGAAGGAACTCATAATCCAGGCTATCAGAGAATAGAAGAACCACGGAAATTCGCACACGAGAAAGGAAGGCGCACGCGATGGCGAAACTCAACATAGATAGCTCCGAGTGTACGCAATGCGGCATATGCATTGATATCTGCCCAAACAACGCGCTCGAGCTCCGAGACGTCGGACCCGAGCTGATGCATCCCGAGCTGTGCACGGAGTGCGGCGTGTGCGAAGACCAGTGCCCGTCGCGCTCAATCACCGTCCTCCGTCGCCAACAGTTGTCGATGCCCGGAGCGAAACCGACCGCAGACCTCCAATGGAATGCCGCATCAGAGCAGATGGTGTCGCTGCTCGGACTGGCGAAACCGCCTGTGGGGATATGCCTCGTGAAGAGCGCAAGCGATGTACCGCCTGGATTCGTGACGATGGACTTCCCCATCAGACACTGCGTCTCGATCCACATGGCATCGCTTGGAGCGGCCATCTTCGTCCCAGCGCAGCAGCATGCGTGCTCCGCCGGCAAGGCGGCTCTTGGAATCTCTGAGTTGCCCGACAAAGTCAAGTCCGGTAAGGTCCCTTACATGCACGGACTCGCATCAACCGAGCCAGCTGCCGCGCGCACCATGGAGGAGATACCAAAACTCCCCATAGGGACTTGTACAGGTACCGTGGTCGCACCTCTGGCCTGCTTCAAGCTTCCACCAGAGGTCGTGGTGCTGACCTGCTTGCCAAAGCAGGCAATGTGGGTTGCTAACTCGCTGCTATTCGAGACGGGGGGACCTAGGATAACGGCGAACTTCGCTGGAATGCAGGCATCCTGCGGCGACGTTACCGCCCTTCCCATCCTTACAGGCAGTGTCAATTTCAGCCTTGGGTGCTACGGATGCCGCTCGGCAGGGAAGCTGAAGGACGACGAGATGTATGTGGGAATCCCGAGGGCAAGAATAGAAGAGGTGGTCTCCGGTCTACAAGGCCTTCGGAGAGCGATGGGAAAGTTGGAGCGGACACAAAGACCCGGAAACCCCATGGAAGCTGGGAACAGAGAGGAATGAAAATGGACGATAGAACGCTGGAATTGGTTGGAATAGCTGCTTCGGTCGCAGGGCACTGCCAGCCGTGCCTGAAACACCATGTGAACGCCGCGAAGAAGCTCGGAATCGAGAAGAAGGAAATTCGCGCGGCTGTCGCGCTCGCGAAAGCCATCAGCAAGTCGGGTGATGAGTCGATGGCAGAATTTGCGGAGATTCAATTGGCAGACTGAAAGGGAGTATGGGAAGATGTCCAATAAGCTAATAATCTACGAAGGAATGCTTTGCTGCTCTACTGGTATTTGCGGCCCGGAACCGGACAAGGCCCTCATCCAGCTGAGCGAGGATGTCAAAAGACTGCAGGCCGAGTTCCCCAATGACAGTGTCACCAGAGTCTCGATGTCCTTCAACGCCCAGATGTTCTTGCAGAACCCAGACATACTTAACTTGCTGAAAGAGCAGGGGACGACGATACTGCCTATCACTGCCCTGAACGGGAAGATCCTCGTCAAGCAGAGGTACATGACCTACGATGAGATGAGGGCGGCCCTCAAAGGTATGCAGCTAGAGATGAAGCCAGATGGGGTTTGACCGTGTCAGCGAGATCATCGGCTATGGAGCGGGAGCATTTGAACAACCTAATCGAGCCGGAAAGAGGCTCGACCAAGTTCATCTTCTTCAGCGGAAAGGGAGGCGTGGGCAAGAGCACCATGAGCTGTGCCACAGCCGTGTGGTTGGCACGCAAAGGCTACAAGACGCTCATTGTGACCACGGATCCCGCTCCGAACCTGGCGGATATCTTTGGACAGGAGATTGGGCACCGCATCACTGCGATAAACAAGGTGCCCAATCTGTTCGCGATCGAGATCAATCCTGACGTCGCGTCCCAGGAGTACCGGGAGCGGATGGTCTCACCCCTGAACGGAATCCTTGACCAAAAGAACTTGGATGCGATGATGGAGCAGCTGAAGAGCCCGTGCGTCGAAGAGGTGGCGGCCTTCGACAGCTTCATCGAGTTCATGGATGACCCAAATTTCGATGCAGTGGTCTTCGACACCGCGCCGACCGGCCACACCATACGGCTGCTGGAGCTGCCAAGCGGATGGTCCACCGAGCTGGACAAGGGCGGCTCGACATGCATAGGACCGAGCTCGTCGCTGCAGGCTGCCAAGGGCAAGTACAAGAAGGCCATTGGCTATCTCCAGGATGGCGCGAAGACCTCGTTCATCTTCGTGCTGAGACCGGAGAAATCGTCTATCATTGAAACCAACCGGAGCATGGACGAACTCTCCAAGCTGGGCATCAAGACCAACTCCCTGATCATTAACGGTGTGCTGCCTGCCGATGTGGCCACTGACGCCTTCTTCAAGAAGAAGAAGGAGGAAGAGAACAAGATGCTTGGGGAGATAAGGGGTGAGTTCACGCTCAACAAGCTGCAATATCCCCTTCAGGATACTGAGATCATCGGTGTCGATGCATTGGAATCAGTGGCCTCCTATCTTTTCGACGGCAAGAGGGCTCCTGTGCCCCGGGACTCGGTGAAACCAATCATCGCTTCGACGGCGACAAAGAAGGATCCTAGGGAAGTCCGGAAGTTGCTGCGTCCCTCAAACGGCACAAGGTACGTCTTCTTCACCGGGAAGGGGGGAGTCGGAAAGAGCACCCTGGCCTGTGCGACTTCAGTTTATCTGGCAGACGAAGGGTTGAGGACGCTCATCGTGACCACCGATCCCGCATCCCATCTCCAGGAAATCTTCGAGCAGGAGGTCGGGCCGGAGCCCACGCCCGTACATGGGGTCAAGAATCTGGACGTGGTCAGGATCGACCAAAAAGAAGCCCTAATTGAGTACAAGAAGAGAATCCTCAGCTCTGTGAAAGACCAACCGGAGGACGTCCGGAAATCTGTCGAGGAGGACCTAAACTCCCCCTGCGCCGAGGAGATGTCCGCCTTCGAGAAGTTCATGAGCTACTTCGAGCTGAAAGGGTATCAGGTCGTGATCTTCGATACCGCGCCTACAGGCCACACCCTCCGGCTGCTGGAACTGCCCACCGATTGGAAAGGCTTCATCGATCTGGGCACGTTGACGAAGAACACTTCAGAGGAGACTCGAGGCAAGTACGCGAACGTCATAGAGAAGATGAGATCCCGAGACAAGAGCACCTTCGTGTTCGTGGTCTACCCCGAATATACCCCCATCATCGAAGCGTGGCGGGCGTCCCAGGAACTGAAGAAGCAGGTGGGGATCGAGACCCCACTTGTCGGAGTCAACTACATCTTGCCAAAGGATTACGGTCACAATGCGTTCTTTGAGAGTCGCAGGAGCCAGCAAGATAAGTACCTGGCAGAAATAGAGCCGCGATTCCATACGCCACTATTCTTGGTGCCTATGTTGGATCATGCA